>CAMVDC010000001.1 GCA_947166155.1 uncultured Prevotellaceae bacterium
CCCTTAAAACCTAAAACATCATGGTAAAGAAAATCAAGCATGTTGTTTTGAACCGCCGGACACCCCCTCCGCTCTGCTCGTCCCCCTTTCAAGGGGACAGTTTGCTATTCGTTCTTCTCCTCTGTAGTTGCATGTCTGGCGCAAATCGCTCTGGCATGGATGTTGAACCACCTTTATATAATGGTGAGACGAGTGGCACGTTCTCTGCCGAGTTGCTGAGGAAATCTCTGGCAGAACTTAATACAAAATATGTTCGTTTTGTCGTGACAGACACTCTTGGATCAACTTTTTATTATGAAGTTGATACACTCGCATCATCCTCTGGCACAGCAAGGCTCGCTATGCCAATCGACGAGAATACATATGTGGGCAAAATCGTTCTGCCTGACACTGTAGTGTATAGGAACCGAGCGTATGCACTGACGGATATATACACCGCATTTAGAGGACAGCAAAAACTGACAGATGTTGTATTGCCTCACACTGTACGCTCTTTATCTTGTTCATGCTTTGCAGAGTGTGTTTCCTTGGAAGTGATTCACCTGCCTGCCAACCTTGAGTTTGTCGATTGCGATGTATTTGTTCACTGCGACAGATTGAGGGATATATATATTGATGCATTAGTTCCACCCGTGGCAAGTCGGTTCACATTCATGGGTTTTAATGTGAGTAAGTGTACCTTGCATGTGCCGCAAGGTAGAAAACAGAAGTACCGACAGGCAGATGGCTGGAAAGATGTTGGACATATAGTTGAGGAATGGCGGTTGGAGGCCAACAACAAGGAAGAAGAAAATCAAAATGGGAATCAAGGTAATGGAAATGACGGAGGGGGGAACACTATTGGAGCGCCTGATAATACATTATTACAATCACAACATTATGAGTATTTAAAAGACTGGAATTAAAACAACTGTGTATATGATACGAACAATTCTCTACTCATTTCTTTTTATGGTCTCTGTCTGTATTAAAGCCCAGCAATTTACCTACACATACGATACCATCCGACTTGATTTTGGTAGGCTCGGTTTAGCATCATCTTACTCAACATTGCTGTTCGGGACTGTTTTTCGTGATATGTATTGCTTTGTTGCATTAGGAAATGATGCTTGCCAATACTTGCTGATGACTGACATGCAGGGAAGGATGTTACACAAAATTAAGGTACCTATAGATACTGAAAACGAAAGGTACATAAGCGCTTTGCTTACACGCAACGACTCGCTCATCTTGAAGCGTAACAGGGAGTATACTGTCGACTGCTACGAACGTTGGAACTATGAATACGAAGTACTTAACGGATTGGAACATGAAATCGTGCCGAATGATATGCATGACTATTATCTCGATACGGGGTCATGGGAGATTCGTCCATGCAACACAGCTTTCTCCGCAATATATGAAGACCGCAGGTTTGTCGCGCTAAGCATGGCCGCAGGGGAGTTTGGCAGCTGGCTGCTGTTTCAAGAAAAGAAGCATAAGAGACTGCATTTGTTCAGGGAGGCGACATTCCGTTTGTTTCGTATCGGCAAGAGTTACTATGGGATAAATTGGTATGGGATATTCAAGATTGACAGGCCAGAAAGCGCACCTGTAGTCGATGGGAGCGTTCATCATACTGATTATGAATACAAGGCTGAATACTCAAGGGGTAAATACCTATACAAAACAAAGTCAGGAGATACATCTGAAATGATGTCTACGGAATTTATAGAAGATGGTTTTGTACATGGCAGGAGGCTTTATGTTGTGGTTCGTACGGCAGACGATTTATTTATAGCCAGATATGCAGACAAAAGTCTAATCCCCATGATGAGTTTAGGACAGCATTTTGCGCAGTGGAGAGTTTTCACGCAATTCAGCATGTCGGACTCAAATCGAGCGCTAATCAAACTATATGACCGTGAGCAGCAACAATGTCGGGCACTTGTTTTCATTAACGAATTAAAAGTAAATGTTATATATATTATGTTACAAAACTCATATAAATAACTTTCATAAAAAAAGAATATATCATGCTGAAAGTAGAAATACAGTAAATCGGTCGGTTTCATCGGGGAAAATCCGCTTTTAGTTGAGAGATTTCAGGTTATTTAATAAATAAACAACAGAATATTTGATTGGTATGACCGAAATGCTTATATTTGCATGCGAATTACCATCAAAACCTAAAATGACATAGCTTATGCATGGACAGCCAATACATAAGACAAATCTCCCCCTCGGGAATATGCTTAAGTGCGTATTAAGGGTGCCAATACGTTTATCTATGCCAGTATTTTAATGATGTTTTACTTAAATTAACAATACAATGACTTATCAACCCAACCCACATTTTCGGTTACTGTGTTTTGCCATAATCCAATTACTGATACCACTACCAAAGGCATTTTCTCAAACTCCCACACTTGCTGGATATGAATTATATAAAACTACAGATAAAGCAAGTACGGCCATGTGGTTTCAAGTTATGATGTTTTCGACTGATAGCGGAGAAATCCAGAAAGCGTATTTCTGTAAGGAAAACATATTAGCAAAATCGTATAAGGGACTACTGCATATCCCTGGTTCTATAAAAACTGAATTCGGGGCTGTTATCCCTGTCGAAGGAGTTATTATGGGTGGATGTAGCGACTGTGATGAATTGGATAGTGTATATATTGAATATGGTATTAAAAATATCATACACGAAGCTTTTTCCGGTTGTATTAATTTACGCGGAATAAGACTGCCACCATCACTTGAATACATCGGAATGAAAGCGTTCGAGGGGTGTACATCACTGAGATGGATTGAGTTGCCACATCATTTACATACAATACAAGCAGAAGCATTTGCCGATTGCTGCAATATCAGGTATTGCAAAGTAAACTGGCACAAGCCAATAGATATTGGAAGTTCTGTATTTAAAGGATGTCAATTAAGTGGATGCACCCTTGTCGTTCCGCGCGGCACTCGCCGACTCTATGAGCAAGCCGAGGGCTGGAAGGACTTCGGACATATTATTGAAGAATAGCTATTAATAAAAATGCGTACCTTTGTTCTTGTTATTGATGTTTTGTCGCAAAAACAAAGGTAACAAAGGGGGCTGAAACCCGAACGAGGATTTCAGCCTATTTTTTTATATTGCTAAAAAACTTTTACCGGACACCAATAATTTGGTATACTTTTACGTTATCATTTACAGCAACCTAAATATAAGATAGCATGAAAAGAAGGAATTGTTTTGCACTCCTGGCAATATTAATTGCAACAACTCTGCAAGCCCAGCCTGTGACAGACGTTGACGATGGCCCTGCAGTATGGGGACAATGGACTGAGTGGGGCGACCAACAGAATGGCCTCTATCGTAACCCCGTCGTTCCGGCTGACTTCAGCGACATCGACTGCATCCGCGTTGGTGACGATTACTATGCCATTTCATCAACCATGCAGTTTTCGCCTGGTATGACCATACTGCACTCACGAGACTTGGTGAATTGGGAGTATGCCGGTCATGCCGTCAGTTACCTGACACAAATCAGTTCTGCGCTTTCGTGGCAGGAGATGAATCGTTACGGCAGGGGAGTCTGGGCGGGTACACTTCGTTATCATAAGGGCAGGTTTTATCTTTACTTCGGTACTCCCGACGAAGGATATTTCATGACCTCGGCCCCCAAGGCCGAAGGACCTTGGGAACCGTTGACTTGCCTGTTGGCAGATGACGGGTGGGACGATTGTACCGTCTGTTGGGATGAGCGGGGCAACGGATGGTTCTTTGGCACTTGCTTCAAGGATAACTATAAGACCTTCCGGTTCAAGATGGCTCGCGATGGTCGAAGCATCGAACACCAGAGTGGAGTTGTCGTGAATGAAGGTAACGGTCGCGAGGCCAACAAAATCATATATCACGATGGCTTCTACTACCTACTGTTCAGTGAGCACAAGGGTGGAATAGGCCGTTATGTGATGGCTAAACGCGACAGTAAGATAACCGGTAAATTCTCCGAGGAGTGCCAACTTCTCCAGCCTTGTACCGAGGCCAACGAGCCTAATCAGGGCGGCATTGTGGAGGGACCTGATGGGCATTGGTATTTCCTTACTCATCATGGATCGGGTGACTGGAGCGGAAGGATTATGAGCCTGTTGCCTGTATCGTGGAAGAACGGTTGGCCCATGATTGGCAAGTTGAATGACAGCTCTGAACCTGGCGTGATGGTCTGGAAAGGTACAATGCCAGCCACACAGAATGCACGGCTCAATTTGCAGCGAAGTGACGATTTCGACACTCCGACACTCGGTGCGCAGTGGCAATGGAACTACGAACCACGACGGGAGATGTTTTCCCTGTCCGAGCGTCCAGGGTGGCTCCGCCTCAAGGCTTTCAAGCCTCTTGAATCGCAGAACTTGCTGAAAGTTGGCAATACGATAACACAACGCTCGTTCCGCACACAAAACAACGAAGTCATTGTCAAACTCGACATCACCCATATTGCTGACGGTCTGCATACTGGCTTGGCTCATTTCTCTCATGCGTATGGTGCAATCGGTATCTTCAGACATCATGGTCAGAACTATATTGAGACCATCCAAGGCGGTAAGTGGGAAGCCTCTCAGCCTATTCAGTCATCCTCTGTATGGCTAAAATCAGTTTGGGGACTCGATGGAATGAGCCGTTTCTATTATAGTACCGACGGCGATACCTTCCTACCATTAGGAACCTATCAACTCTCCTGGGGATTCTATCGCGGTGACCGCATCGCAGTTTATTGTTTTAATGAACAGGCAGATACTGGTTATGTCGATGTGGATTATCTACATTATTCTTTCTAAAATCATAGGGAGGAAGTAGCTTGCAAGTACGCAGTATCCTTCCCTTTTTGTAGAGCCTTCCTCTTTTGTCATATCGACGAACTCCGACGTAAGGAGAGAGGTCGGAGCATATCTTGAAGTTGCAGGGCAACTTACATTTAGTAAAGTGATTCGCACTTTCAAGATCCCATCGACTCCACCACCATCATGCTGTTTTCCAATGCTATCCTCAAGGGCGTGGGATGCCACCCGAAGACAAATAAAATAAAAATGAATAATGGAGGCTTATATAGAAAAAGAAATTATCACGAGTTCTGTGTTTCAGAAAATTGGGGTTGCTATAACTATGTTTAGGGGACAGTAATAGATGTTTTTATGAAAAATGTTTGGTGGTGTCGATAATAAGTGGTATTTTTGTCGTCGGAATTTTGTTTGAACTACTTGATACAATGAAGAAACCGATATTGATGTTTGCTTGCCTCGTGGCGGGCAGCGTGGCTTTTGCCCAGAGTCACTGGGTGGGCACATGGGGCACGGCTCCACAACTGGTAGAGAACAACAACAACCCTCCTTCGCCTGGGCTGAGCGGCAATTCGTTGCGACAAATCGTGCAGGTGTCGATTGGCGGCGAGCGTGTGCGACTGAAGCTGACGAACGAGTTCAGCAACGGACCGGCACAAATCAAGGCTGTGGAACTGGCTTACGCCAAGACGGCTGGCAGCAGCAGTGCTATCGACGAGAGCTCAGTGGTGAGCCTTACGTTTGACGGCAATGCTGGTGTGACCATTCCTGCCAAGGGCAAGGTGGTGTCCGACCCTGTGGACTTCCATCTCGAGGGGCGGCAGAATGTGGCAATCACCCTACATTATGGTTCAGCTTCTTCGACCAATGTGAGCGGACATCCCGGCTCGCGCACCACGTCGTACTTGAAACAGGGCAACACCACGAACTTCAGCGGAGCTACGACCACCGACCACTGGTATAACATCCTGGCGCTTGAGGTAGAGGCTCCCGAGGATGCGGGTGCTGTGGCCATTCTGGGCAATTCGATTACCGACGGACGTGGTTCGACCACCAACCAGCAGAACCGCTGGCCCGATGTGCTTTCGCGCCGACTGCTGGCCAACACGCCGACGAGCCATGTGGCGGTGCTCAACATGGGCATCGGTGGCAACTGTGTGCTCGGCGGAGGTCTGGGTCCCGCTGCCGTGAACCGATATCAGCGCGACCTGCTGGGGCAGGAGGGAGTGAAGTGGATCATATTGTTTGAAGCCGTGAACGACCTGGGAGGTGCTCAGAATGGTGTGCAGACGGCCAAACGCATCATCGACGTGTATAAGCAAATCATACGCGAAGCTCACCAGAAGGGCATTTATGTGTTTGGTGCTACAGTCACACCGTTCAAAGGCAACAACTACTACTCGACCGACCACGAGAAGGGGCGCAGCACGCTGAACCAGTGGATTCGCAGCACGAAGATGCTCGACGGAGTGATAGACTTCGACGAGGCGGTGCGCAACCCCGACAACCCCGAAGCCATGCAGTCGCAGTTCCTGTTTGAAAACGACTGGCTGCACCTGAACGCCAAGGGTTATGAGACGATGGGTGGATGTATCGACCTGAACTTGTTTACCAAGACCGACCCTGTGTCGGACGTGGAGGACGAGACCGAGGAATATGGCGAAGCGCTGTGGATAGAGGCAGAAGACCTGCGCACCACCACTGCCGGCACGGCATACCGGCTGCAGGAAGATGTAGCGGCATCGAAGGGACAATATCTGGAAACGGTGGTGCAGACGGCCAACGGAGCACCGACCGACAGTGCATACATCCTTGCCGCCAACTTCACCACACCAAAGACCGACACATATTATATATATGCACGCGTGAAGTGCCCCACATGGGACGACGACAGCTACTACGTGAGCCTCGACGGTGCGCTGACCAGCAGTTTCGTAAACGGACTCCAGACGGCATCGTGGGATTGGAAAGAGATATATCATGGCTCCATGCGGGCAGGTGAGCACAAACTCTATATAGGCGGCCGTGAGGATGGTGCCTGCCTCGACAAACTCTGTATCACCACCAACCCCGAAGCCCCGACGGGCATGGGAGGCACAGCCACACCTACAGCCATCAACCGCCTGACAACCGACCGACAAGCCGAGCAGGTGGAGATATACTCCATCGACGGCATGCGCTTGACGAACAGCGCGATGCGCGGCACATTGATCGAAGTGCATCGCAAGAGCGACGGAAGCGTGGAGGTGAGGAAGGTGAAAAGTGAATAGACCCTCTGCCTTCTTCCCCCTCTGTACCCCCCTTCCCCCGTTGGGGGATTGAGGGGGAAAAGAACAGTCTTGTAAACATAGTGGATAACACTTATTAAAAAACAACAATTTATAAACAACATCTTAAACTTACTATGAACATCATGAAACGTATTGCGTGCACCATAGCCTGTATGGTGCTGCTGGCAATGACCTCAGTGTCATCAGCCCAAGTGACAGATGTGTCACAGCGTAGGGGGGCATTGGCTAAATGGTCGACCTACAGGCAGATAGCCAACCAAGCCACCGACCACTCGGCATTCGACCAACTGCTGGTCGAGGCAGAGAAGGCCACCACCGATGCTGAGACACAGAGTTATGACGCCCAACTATGGACGGCACTGAAACACCTTATCGCTACCGGCGAGACCAAGACAGGTCAGTTCGACCTCACGGCGCTGGTGGCAAGCAGTTTCGAAGTGAGGGAATTCACCAACTCGAAGACTGGCAACGTGACCTACACCCTGACCGACATGCCTGCCGGAAACTACACCCTGAAGGTGCAAGCCTTCCAGCGTCCGGCCGACAACCTGACATCAAATTCGTGGTATGAGTCGGGACGCGATGTCTATAAGACCAATATGTTTCTCGGCTCGGCCATGCAACCCATCAAGAACATCAACGACGACGCACGCTTCCGCCTCACCCAAGCCAGTTCGGACACCGAGGGAGCCAACAGCCTGTCGGTGCCGGGTTCGCTTGCGGGTGCCAAGGCTGCATTCAATGCCGGATTGTACTGGAACGTGATGCGCACTACCGTCGAGGCCGACGGCGACCTCAGAGTGGGTGTACGCATTGCATCGGCATCGACCGACAACTGGATGGTGTGTGGACAGATGCGCCTGTACTACGGAGCTAAAACCGTGGAAAAGACCTTGCGACAGTTGGTGAGATACAACATAACCGAAGACACATACGCCAACGTAGAGACCAACATAGTGGTGAATCCGGGCAAACCCGTGCCACTCTGCCTGCCGTTCAACCTCAACAAGTCGCAGACCGACTCGCTCTTCAAGGCCGTGTATGTGCTGGGAGGAGTGGAAGAAGTGGATGGTAAACTCGTGGGCAAGCTGGTGCCCGTGAGCACCATCGAAGCCGGACATAGCTACTATGTTGAGGTCGACGAGACAACCACGGTGGGAGGAAAAGACGTGCTGATGCGAGCCGTAGTGCCCGACAGCGTTCCTGCACTGTGGGAAGGCGGATATATGGTCGGTACCTACATGACCAAAGGCTATGGAGCCACACTCTATCTGTCGCCAGCCTTGCAGCCGAAAGCATCGACCCTGACACTGCAACCCATGGACTATAACGACATGAGTTTCACCACCAACCTCGAGAACACCACTGCCCGCCGCTATCTGGCCACAGGTCCATATACCGAAGCATCGCCATCGGTCATCAGCAGCTACTACATGACCCCGCCATTGCGTCGCGACCAACCAAAGGCCGTAGTGATACCAGTGCCCGAAAGCACCGACCGCATAAAGCTGACCCTGGCCTTCAAGCCCGACTTCTCGGACGGCAAGTCGCAGAACTTTGTGGCAGGAACCACCATGTGTGAGGTACAAAACCTCGTGCCACAACGCACATATTACTATAAGGTGGAACAAGGCGAAGAGGTGCTGACCAGCGGACAATTCAAGACCGAAGGAGTGGTGCGCATGATAAAGGCCAGCTCGGTGAGCAACATACGCGACCTGGGAGGATGGACCAACTGCGACGGCAACACAGTGCGCTATGAGAAGATATATCGTGGCAGCGAGTTGAATGTGGGTCAGGTGCTCAACTCCTACGACCTTCGCAAACTGCAGATGGTAGGTATGGCAGCCGAGATAGACCTGCGTGCCACCTACAACGTGAACGGACAGAACACCGCCTCGACCTTTGGCAGTTCGGTGCCATTCTACTTCTCCGACCTCGGTCGTTGGAGCGACAACACCCTGCAACTCGATGTCGACAAGTGGTCGGGCACGTTTAAGTTCCTTGTAAACAACGTGAATGCCGGCAAACCACTTTATTTCCACTGTGCTGTGGGAGCCGACCGCACCGGCTGTCTGGCACAGCTCATTGAGGGAGTGCTCGGACTCTCGCGCGACCAGATGTATCACGACTACGAACTCACATCCTATTCGCCTGCTGGCGAGCGCAAGAAGGTGAAGCTCGACCCTGCAATCAACTACGTAATCCAGAGCTCGAAGGGCCACACCATGCAGGAGCACTACTTCCACTATCTTGTCACTAAGTTGGGAGTATCGGCCACCGACCTTCGCGACTTCGTGAACAACATGATTGACGGCGAGACCGCCATGCTCCACTATCCGCTCAGCTTTGATTTTGCCGACGATGTCTATTTTGAGTCGATGAGCGACATATATGCACGCTGCACCGTGGGTTCTAAAGTCCATAGCGGAGCACGCGCACAGTTGCAAGCCGATGGTGGCGAGGCTACAGCCGTGACAATGAAGGTTGAGGGACCCTTCATCGTTTTTGCCAACACAACCCTCAACCCCGCTACAACCTACACACTGACCATCCCGGCCAGTGCTATCGACAACCCCGAAGGCACATCGAACACAGAAGCTGTATCGCTCCGATTCCAAACCCCCGATACATTTGCACAGCGCGGATACCTCTATGCACCTGCACTCGATAAGTTTGTGAGCCGTGGTGCAAACTTCGGCTGCCGCATCATTGCCGACAACTTCGGACTGCCAGTAGCCATATCGACCGACACCGACGGCGACCGCCTGCTCAGTTTCCTCGACAACGGACTCTACCTGTCGCACGACGGATATGGCGACCGTGCATCGACAGCCACCAACCTGAAGTGGACAATCGAAACCGTGGACGACGGCTTTGTGCTCAAATCATCGACAGGCAAGTATATGGCCCTCACAGGCAACAGCTACCTCACAGCCAACGCATCGACAGCCGCACAAGCAACCAAGTTGGTGATGAAGACCGCCGCCGAACAGCGCGAGATAGTGTCACGCCTGCAGTTCGACAACAACATAGCAGCCCTGAAGAAGGCCGGAGTGGAAACCACCGACGATGCAATAGCCAGTCAGATTGCAGCATACAAGACCACAAACCTCACATCGAACATAAAGAACGCCACATCGGGCAACACCGGTTCATGGCCCCTCACCGAACCTGCCGACGCAAAGACTGCGAGTGCACAAGCCTATAACACAGGCAACTATGGTGGCGAACTCTTCAACAAACACGGATACGTGAGTCAAACCATCAGCGTAGATCGTGCTGGACTCTACAAGGTGACTGCCACCATCCTTTCGCGTCAAGGCAGCAATGCCAACTGCTATTCACTCGGCCGCGAGGGCTATGCACTCTCGAATGCATATATCTCGGTCAACGATACCTATTGGGCACAAGTGCCCGACTGGTACTCAGCCGCTGCATCGTCGTCCAACCCCGACAACACGGGACAGGCCAAGACCCTCATGGACCAGGGCAAGTATCGGGTGGAACTCTATGCATACGTAGATGCCAGCAAGCGCATCACCATCAAGGTGCATCAGCCGGCTTACACGGTATTCACATGGTGTGTGTTCAACAACTTCACCCTCACCCGCATCGAGACCGAAGGTGGTACTGACATCGAAGACCCCGACGCCGACCTCACGGGCGAAGGATATACCGACCTGCTGCCATCGATGTTCCGTCAGTGGGACGACGCAGTCAACCCCACCACCAGCAGTGATGTGGCATGCGAGTACCACATCGACGAGCCAGCCATCACCGTTTATGGCGATGCATCGCTTCCATACCTCAACTATGCCGACCTCTCTGACTACGAGAAACTCATCGTGGTCGTGACATCCGACACGCCGCGCATGTACTTCAACAAGGTGGATGGTGGCAAATACGACGCCAGCAACGAGGCTGCATCGGGTCGCATCGAAATCACACCGGCTGGCGGATGGGCCGAGAAGTATTACACTGTAGAGAACGGCCGCTGGACTATCGACCTCGCTCAGATGGTGGCCGACAAAGGTTATGCGCGCCTCAACGGCATCAAGGGTCCTACCTACGACACACCGGTAACGGTGAGCAAGATGGTGCTCTATAAGACACCAAGACGTCTGCCCGCCAATGGAGAAAAGGGTTATCTCTATTCGCCCGCCACAAAGAAGTTTGTGACAGCCGACGGCACCCTGGGCAATACCGGTGAACTCTTTACCATAAAGGACGAAAACACCACATTCACCACCCCCGACGGCCGCACATTGCCTGCATTCCGTTTCCTCACCGACCACCAGTCGGCTGGCGGCGACCATGGTTCGGGTCAGACAATGCTTTCGGTTCGCAACCTCGACCGTGTCACTACTACCGAGGATTATGGTTACGGAGTGTTCTCGCTCTACCTGGGCGAGAGCGGCAGCACTTTCCGCATCATGAACGCCAAGAACGCCGACCGCGGTATCCATAAGCAGTATGACTGTCTGGGATATGAAGGCGACGTGCTGAAGTTTGTGGCTGAAGCCGATGCGCCCTACTGGATATTCATGTCGGAATCGGAATACGAGAAGCAGAACCCCGTGGGCGATGCACGTGCAGTGTTGCAGCAAGTAATCGAGGCAGCCGAGACGGTCAATCCGTTAGGCTATTCTGAGTCGAGCCTCGATGCCCTCGACAAGGCAGTGAAGGCAGCAAAAGACCTGTTGAACGACAGTGCAGCCACAACCGAAAACCTTGAGAAGGCCACAACCGAGGTGCAGACAGCGCTTGAGGGCCTCACCCTGGGCGATGGCTACAGTTTGCTCGACGCTTCGATGTATCACATATGGAGCGGCGATGCACCAGGGTCGACCATCGTGGGCGACTACGACGGCACCAGTGGCGACGATACATTCTATGGCGACGGTAACCTCGTGATCGAGAACTATGCCGACCTGACCGACTATGACAAACTCATCATCACAGTCACCTCAAATACTCCGCGCCTGTTCTTCAACAAAGTGGATGGTGGCAAATACAATGCAAGCGATGAAAACGGTTCGGGACGCATCGAGATATCGACGGCAGGCGGATGGGCCGAGAAGTATTTCACCGTGATCGACGGTGTATGGACCATCGACCTGGCAGCCATTCGTGCCGACAAGGGATATGTTCACCTCAATGCCATAAAGGGTCCTGCCTACGGACAGAGTGTGGACATCAGCTCGATGTTGCTGTATAAAGCCCCCGAAACTACAGGCATCAGCCAAGTCAGCAACTGGCAAATGGTGACCGACGAATCTGTAGTCTATACCATCAGCGGCCAGCGAGTGGCAGCTCCGCAGCGCGGACTTAACATCGTAGATGGCAAGAAGGTGCTGGTGAAGTAAGGAAAGACTGATTAGTTTTTAAGGGAGTGCAGTGTCACTCCCTTTTTTTATGCGTGTCACTCACGATTTTCATAAAAGCCATGGAAATTATAGAGTGGGGCGTATTGAGGAGTGTTTTTGTGTGGATAGTAAAAATAATTGATGGTTGTGAATTGCCAATTATCAATTGTTTCGTATCTTTGCACATCATTATTGCGTTTTTTTATTTTTAACCTTAATACACACGTCGGTTGCTCAATGGAATATCTGCTGCATTATACATGGAAGCATCGCCTGTTTCCCTTTGGCGATATGGTCACCACCCACGGCGAGAAGGTCGAGGTGATGAGTGTCGGTATGCACAATAGCGACGGTGGCCCCGACTTTATCGGTGCGCGGCTGAAGATTGGCGGTGTGGAATGGGCTGGCAATGTAGAGATTCACATGCGCTCGAGCGACTGGTACCGGCATCATCACGACACCGATGCTGCCTACGACACGGTGGTGTTGCATGTGGTGGGGGAGGCCGATCGCGAGGTATATACACACAGCGGTGTATGCCTGCCCCAGCTGGTGTTACGTGTCCCCGACGAGGTGAACGAAAACTATGAGCGGCTGAACCATGCCGACAGTCATCCGCGGTGTCAGGCCGTGTTGAGGCTGTTGCCCAGGGTCAGTATTACGTCGTGGCTTTCGTCGTTGTGTGTGGAGCGTCTGCACTCACGAGTCGACCAGTTGGATGTGCGCAGAGGTCAGTTAGGACAGAGTTGGGAAGATGTGGCCTTTGTCACCGTGGCACGCAACTTTGGTTTCGGAAAGAATGGCGATGCATTCGAGCGATGGGCCATGGCGCTGTCGACCAGCGCTATGAACAAACACCGCGACGACTTGTTTCAGGTCGAGGCACTCTTTTTCGGGACAGCAGGATTGCTGGCAGCCGAGGCTGATGCCTCCATGCCCGACTACTACCGACGCTTGCAGGCAGAATGGAAATACCTGTCGCGTAAGTTCGGATTGAAACCCATCGACGCCACGGCGTGGCAGTTCCTGCGTATGCGTCCGCAGAATTTTCCTTACACCCGCATTGCCCAGTTGGCCATGCTCTACCACGACGGATGCCTCGGCATGTCGCGCATAATGGGTGCACAGAATGTAGAAGAACTAATGCCACTGTTCGACACCTCGCTGAGCCATTTCTGGCAAACCCACTACACATTCTCATCTGAGCCCGTGCGCAGGCGCAGCGGTCAGCTGTCAGCTGCCTCGAAACGACTCATCATCCTCAATAGCGTGGTTCCACTGCTGTTTGCCTATGGCCGATACCGGTCGGACACCGCTTTGGTCGACCGTGCCCTCTCGTTGCTCGACGAGTTGCCGGCAGAATCAAACCACATCACACGCCAGTGGCAGCAGGCAGGAGTTGAATGTCGTTCGGCTGCCGACTCGCAAGCCCTTTACCAACTCACCACCCGATATTGCGAAGCCAAAGACTGCCTGCACTGCCGTTTCGGCCATGAATATATGCGTCAGAACCCGGGGTTTTTGAAGGAGAAGAGGGAGGACGAAAAATGAGTGCGCACTTTCGGGGCCGAGAGTGCGCACTCGCGGGCCTGTGAGTGCGCACTCGCGAGCCTGCGAGTGCGCACTCATTTTTTAGTCAGTCGGCACTATTTTATTTTATAGTGTACGAAAGAGAGTGAAAAAACACAAAATATGTGGTCGGCACGCATTCCGAGTCGGTTTTTTTCGCTATATTTGCAGCTGATATCTACTCATAACCAACAGACAATATAATCAAACCAAATAAACAATCGAAAGCAATGAATTCAACAACCAACAAGAGCGGCTTGAAGTTCCGCCTCACCATCCTTAATTTCCTCGAGTTTGCAATATGGGGTGCTTACCTCACGTGTATGTCGCGCTACCTTATCACAGCCGGGCTTGGCGACTATATCTCGTACTTCTACAGTGTTCAGGGATTTGTATCGCTGTTCATGCCTGCCCTGATGGGTATAGTGGCCGACCGCTGGATTCAGGCACAGAAAACCCTGTCATTATGCCAGTTTATTGCCGGCGTTGCTATGTGTGCCGTTGCACTGTATGGCAACAGTGCGGGAGCAAATGCCAACTTCGCCATCCTGTTCACGCTTTATACTATCAGTGTGGCCTTCTTCATGCCAACCATAGCCCTTACCAACAGTGTGGCCTATGCAGCACTTGAGGGTGCTGGCGAGGACACCGTGAAGGCATTTCCACCAATCCGCGTGTGGGGTACCGTGGGTTTCATCGTCACCATGCTCTGTGTCGACTGGACAGGACTGCAGGATAAACCCTGGCAGTTTGCCGTTTCGGGCGGACTCAGCATCATAATGGCCTTCTATGCCCTCACCATGCCTGCATGCCCAACCAGCAAGGGTGGCGAGAAGCGCTCCCTGGTCGATGCATTGGGTCTCAAGGCCTTCACACTGTTCAAGCAACGCAAGATGGCCATCTTCTTCATCTTCTCTATGCTGTTGGGATCTGCACTCCAGATTACCAACGGATATGCCAATCCGTTTATCGCATCGTTTGGAGCTGAGGAAGCTTTTGCCAATACCTTCGGTGTGCAGCATGCCAACACGCTCATTTCCCTCTCGCAAATATCCGAAACACTTTGCATACTGCTTATACCATTCTTCCTGAAGCGGTTTGGCATCAAGATTGTGATGCTCATGTCGATGTTTGCATGGGTGCTGCGATTCGGATTCTTTGCAGTGGGCGATCCCGGATTCCCAGGCGTAGTGCTCCTCATCCTTTCGATGATAGTATATGGTGTGGCTTTCGACTTCTTCAACATCAGCGGCTCGCTATTTGTAGACCAAGAAACCGACCTGAACATCCGCAGCAGTGCACAAGGCCTGTTTATGATGATGACCAACGGATTTGGTGCCTCGATCGGCATGCTGCTCGCAGGCGAAGTGGTGAACCACTACACTCATGGCGAAGTAGTGAACGGCGAGTTTTACACCTTGGGCGACTGGAGCACCTGCTGGTACATCTTTGCAGGATATGCACTGGTGGTAGCCGTGCTATTCGCTATATTGTTCAAGTACAAACACCAGAGGTGACAAAACCGACAGCGAATAGTGAAAGGCCAACCACCGAGTAGCTATTCGCTTGTTCCTTACATAGAACGACCCTCAAGGGTAACATCATCCGATTATTCACTTTTCGACTCCATTTTTTAAACTATGAAGAAGATAGTTTTCCTCACCGGTGCCGGCATCAGTGCCGAGAGCGGAATCACCACCTTCCGCGATTCGGGCGGACTGTGGGAACAATACAAGGTGGAGGATGTGGCATCGATCGAAGGCTACTACCGCAACCCCCAGCTCGTGACCAACTTCTACAACGAGCGTCGCAACCAGCTGATGGAAGTGGAACCCAACGAGGCACACCGACTCGTGGCCAAACTTGAAGAGAAGTACGACGTGTGTGTAGTGACCCAAAATGTTGACGACCTGCACGAGCGTGCCGGCTCAACCAACATCATACACCTGCATGGCGAACTGCGCAAGATAACATCGAGCCGTAACCCCAACGACCCGTCGCAAATCGAAACCCTGCCCGAGGGCCGTAGCATCACATACCCCGACGACCGCGCACGCGACGGAAGTCCTGCCAGGCCATTCATCGTGTGGTTTGGCGAGGCTGTACCAATGATAGAGACAGCAGCACAGCAAGTAAGCACAGCCGACATACTGGTGGTGGTAGGCACATCGCTCAATGTATATCCGGCAGCAGGACTGCTCAACTATGCACGCAGCGATGCACAGATATACCTCATCGACCCCTCGCCAGCCAACGTGCCGCAATACATGAACATCCGCATCATTGCAAAAAAGGCCACCGAGGGAATGCGACAGCTGTATGAAGAGCTCTCAGAGTAATACACAATTCACAACCCCACATATCGCTAACTTTTTTTGAATACTATCCGTCACATCATCATCCCCCTCATTGCGTGGGCACTCCTTTGCCAGCCAACACGTGCACAGCAACCGACATTCCCCCTGCCCACCATTCCCGAGACACTGACCACCACCGAGCAGTGCCTCCAATACCTGTTGATGCACTATTGGGAGCTATACGACTTCGACGACACCACAGCCACCAACCAACTTGTTTGGGAACAGGGATTCGTCAATTTCATCGACATAATGCCAGTGGCCGACAGCATGCTATGTGAGCAGTCGATGGCTCTATATGTAGAAAAGGCACTTCTGACAGATCAGCGCATACAACGCTTCGACTACCTTGCCGACCACTACCTTGCCAACCGCCACTCACCCATGCGCAACGACATCATATATGCACACCTGTTGCGCCAGGTAGTAGCATTCTACGCCAAACCTCAACACAAGAAAACACATGCCGCCAGGCTGCAACGCACTCGGTTCTTGCTCGAAAACATCGACAAGAACCAGGTAGGCACCGTGGCATCCGACTTCAAATTCAAGGTCGACGGCAAGGGCAAGCAACACCTGCGCGACATAAAGTCGCCAATCACCATCATCATGTTCTTCGACCCACAGTGCGACGACTGTCACCGAGCCATGCGGCAGATGGAGGACTCACCACTATTTGCCAACCCCGACATCAACATCCTGCGCATACAGCCAAGCCAGGTCAAGCGGCAATACTACGTCACTGTCACACCCTCGTTCTATCTGCTCGACCAAGATAAACATGTGTTGCTGAAGGATGTAGACCTCAACACACTTTCCAACACACTGCCGCTCTACCTGCCATCATCCCACCCACAAGAATGATACCAAGTATCGTCCCTTTTACTCCCCTTTAACTTCCCTTTAACTTCCCTTTTAATCTATGGGCCACCTCTACCGACACATATTGCAACGCCTCACCAGTCACTACTATGCCGACGATCACCGCTCGGCCACAGCCATAGCACTTATGTTGCTCGACGAAGTGGCACATCTCGACACAACCCATGTGCTGGCAGGCGACGACGACCATCTCGATGCCGACACCGTGTCCCGTATCAACGACATGGCACAACGCCTGGAGCAAGGCGAGCCAGTGCAGTATGTGGTGGGACATACCCAGTTTTGCGGACTCACCATTGATGTCAACCCCTCGGTGCTCATACCCCGACCCGAGACCGAAGACCTCGTCAGTTGCATCAACCATCCACATCCCCACCGCATCATCGACCTCGGGACCGGCAGCGGATGCATAGCACTTGCCCTGAAACACAGGTATCCAGAGGCAGAAGTAACAGCCGCCGACATCTCGGCCGATGCATTGCATACAGCCAGTCGTAATGCCAGCCGCCTGGGCCTGCAAGTCGGTTTCCGCGAGGCCGACATCCTGAAACTCGACCCCAAGACCCATGAACAGTGGGATGTGATAGTGTCAAACCCACCATACATACATCCCGACGAATCGACTGCCATACGCCCACACGTACTCGACCATGAGCCACATTCGGCACTCTTTGTGCCAGCAGCCGACCCACTCATCTTCCATCGCGCCATCATCGGCTATGCAGCAGCCACACTCCACCCCCAAGGCGGAGTCGTGGCCCTCGAGGTCAACTGCCGCTATGCATCGCATGTAGCCATGCTCATGCATCAGCATGGCTTGCAATCAGTGGCTATAGTAGCCGACCGATATGGCCAGCCGCGCATAGTGAGAGGATATAAACCTCCCCTAACCCCTCCCAAGGAAACCTCCCCTAACCCCTCCCAAGGAGGGGAATTCCATCCGGATGGAAATGGTAAATGGTAAATCCGTAAATTGTAAATCCAATAAGTTCCTCCTATCTCCTAAAAAATAAATAGTAAATCATATCGGCTTTCCTTTAACACAATGAAACCCATCAGTCCCGAGTCGGCCCTTTCGCGTTTACAAGCATTATGCTCACGCAGCGAACAATGTGAGTCGCATGTGCGTCAGCTTCTCATGCGTTGGCAGATACCGTCGGCCGAAGCCGACCGAATAGTCGACCGTCTCGTCGAAGACCACTATATCGACCATTCGCGCTATGCCCAGGCCTACGTCCACGATCACCTCATGTTCGACCACTGGGGGCCACTTCGCATAGCCCAAGCACTCAGGCAGATGCACATCGACTCCGACATCATCGACCATGCTATCAGCCAAATCGACCACGACACCGTTGTCGATGCCCTCACCCACGTCATTAGCCAACGCATGCGCAGCGACTCCGACCCCGACCGCATTATCCGCTATGCCATGCAACGCGGATTTACCTACAGCGACATAAGCCAAGTAATAAGAGAGTTATAACTCAAAAAAAACAGTTCTTTATGTCAGCAGTGAAGATAGTAGCAAGTATTTTCAACCTGTTCTTTCCACGCTACTGCGTGTTGTGCAACCAGCGACTCACCATCAGCGAGCACCATATATGCCAGCAATGTTTCAGTGCGCTGCCACTCACTCAGGGTCATTACATGCCAGGCAACATCATGGAACAATCGTTTTGGGGACTCATGCCCATCGAGCGTGCCACGGCATTCTTCTACTATTCTGCCCACGAAGTGAGAACCTTAGTCCATGCTGCCAAATATCACAAACACCCCATGGTGGCACAACATGTGACACAGATGCTGACACGCGACATGATACCATCGGGTTTCTTCAAGTCAATCGATGCCATCATACCAGTGCCTATACATACTATGCGCGAACTGAAGCGTGGCTACAACCAAAGTCTCTATATAGCCCAAGGCATCAGCATCGAAACCGGATTACCGATTCTGCCGCATGCTGTGATACGAACAAGATATACCGATAGCCAGACCCACAAAAATGTGATGGAGCGTAGAGAAAACATGGAGAATGTGTTCAGAGTCGTTGACAATAAAAGCATCAAAGGTAAACACCTGCTATTGGTCGATGATGTAATCACTTCGGCCGCCACGATATCATCGCTGGCACTCGAACTCACAGCCGCTGGATGTAGTAAGATATCAATTCTGAGCATGGCTTATGCATCACCACACATAATCTTACCACAACCATGAAACATCCAACCCTCCCGCTGCTACTCGCTTTAGTCATTGGCATTGCTGTCGGCTATGCCTTGAACTTCCACATCGTTTTGTCGGTGCCAGTGTTGGTAGTGGCAGTGGTGATGATGGCAGTGGTGATGATTGTACTTGGAAAACGCTCAACACGGATGACGTTCAGCGTTGCGGTCATGATAACATTTGTCGTTATTGGTATGCTGAGATACCGATTTGAGCACGATTGCATTGCCAACAGGGTGGCCGACGGTACTCACTACATCACTGGCACGGTGTGTGAGATTCCGCGTCATAAGCCTAAAACCTATGAAGTAACCGTCAAGACCGACGAGGGAAGGCGTATCGTTGCATACCTTGAGCGTGGCGAAAAGGCCAATATGGGCGACAGGATAGCAATATATACAAGTCGAGGAACGCAATCTACATGGAATCCCAACGACAAACCATATGGCAGCGATGATGCCGAGCAAATCATCATGCGCTATCGTCGCAACCTTTATCTGCAAGGCATATCGGCCACATGCTATGCCGATTCGCTCTCGTGGAGAATTATAAACGACAAAGATGTTGGTCACACATCATTCCTCGAGCGTCTGCATCAGTTGCAGGCATATATGGTTGAGGCCTACACAGCATCGGGACTCGATGGTGATGAGGGTGCCATAATCCAAGCCATCACCACTGGTAGCAAGACACAGATATCGCCCGCATTGCGACAGCAGTACTCACGTTCGGGCTTAAGCCATCTGCTTGCACTCTCGGGTTTCCACCTCACCATCATTTACTTCATACTTCAGTTCATTATGGCTGCTCAACTGCTGTCTGGTCGTCGCCGCCTGTTGGCCGACATCGGTACGCTGGTCGCCATTTGGACATTCGTCGTCATCACTGGGGCTCCGCCTTCATTGCTCAGGGCGGCCATCATGTGCAGCCTGCTCACACTGGGCAATTCCATCAGCATATCATACGATTTGCTCACCGACAAAATGTCGGTTAAGATAGGCACAAACCTCGATGAAATGGGGAAAAACCGGGGATTAAACTCTTTGATACTGGCAGCAATTATAATGCTTCTATGCAATCCTTTTTACTTGTTCCAACTTTCATTCCAACTCTCGTTTGCTGCGATGCTGGCCATCGTCATGTGTAGCGACATCACTTCTGCCATCTTGCTTCGCCTTCGTTTGGGCTTGCCAGTAAATAAGTTGGGGAGAATGGTGGTAAAGACAGTCAACTTCATCATACAATATGTAGCAGGCAGCATTGTCATCAGCACTATTTCTGCCGTAGCAACCATGCCGCTTGTTGCATATCATTTCCAGATAATATCGATAGTATCGCCCATCACCACACTTATTGCCACTCCGCTCACTTTGGTCCTCATCGTGCTCGCTATTGTATGGTGGGTCGTTCATCTGTTTGCCATCGACCCACAAGCCATAAGCCTTGGCTTGAAGAGGACGGCAGAACAGATGAACGACTTGAGCCGCTGGACATCCCAACACGACTGGAGCAGCTATGGTATCGAGATCAACGTCGTTACCGTAGTGGCTATGTATGCCTTGGTGGTGGTGATTTACCTTATGCTACGTATTCTGCTTCGTAGGTTGGAGTGGATAGAATAATGGCCAGTTGATGTGGGTTTACTGTGCCATGACCAGGTAGGTGTAGTAGGCAATAGCCACTACAACAAGCACGCTGCCTTTCCAACGATTGACGATATGGCGCCTACTGATTAGGAGCAGTAGTGTGAGCAGGGTGATGGATAGGGCCATGACTGCGAGGTCGACGTAGTTGATGCCCTCGGGGCGGATTGGGGTGATGGTGGCCGATGTGCCCACGATGAGCAGTATGTTGAAGATATTGCTACCAACCACGTTGCCCATTGCCATGTCGGTATCGCCTTTGCGAGCTGCTATGACCGAGGTGGCCAGTTCAGGCAGTGAGGTTCCTATGGCTACGATGGTGAGTGCGATTATCGACTGACTCACTCCGAGGCGTGTAGCTATGTCGGAAGCACTGTCGACAAACCAGTCGCCACCGATGATGAGCATGGCAAGACCAAGCACTATGTAGAGTATCTGTTTCCATATCGGCATGATTTCCGACGAGGTGGTGGAGTCTTTCTCGGGACGCCCTTGCCTCAGTGTTTGCCAGATGGAGAACGACAGATATATGAAGAACAAAACGAGCAGCATGATGCCCTCCATGCGGCTTATCTGCATCTGCGGTTTGACGAAGAACAGCAGTGTGGGCAGGAGGATGGCTATGGCGAGGTTGACGGGTATGTCGCGACGCAGCAGTGCTCCACGACACACTACCGGACAAAACAGGGCTGTGATGCCCACCACGGCCAGGGTGTTAAATATGTTGCTGCCAACTACGTTACCGAGCGACATGTCGGAGTTGCCCTTTGTGGCTGATATGGTGCTGACTACAAACTCGGGCAGTGATGTGCCAAATGCCACAATGGTGAGACCTATGATTAGCGAGGGAACTCGCAATCGTTTTGCCAACGAACTGCCGCCGTCGGTGAGCAGGTCGGCTCCCTTGACAACGAGAAACAGACCTACGAGAAATTGAATGATGTCGAGTGTCATTTTTTATAATGAATAATTTATAATGTTATAATGAATAATGAATAATGAATAATGAATAGCTGATGTCTATCTTCAATCATCTTCATCTATCATCAATCATCTATCATCTATCATCTATCATTTATCATCAATCATCTATCATCAATCATCAATCATCTTTTATCAATTATGTAGGTTAAATTGACAATATGTTTCTGACCACTCCCCAGCCGATGAAGATGATGAGCGCTGCGATTTGTGCTTTGCGATTGTTGACAAGTTGCCTGATGGATTCGAGTGCTTTGATGTCGGTGTATTCGGCAACGAGGATGACGATGGTCAGCGGAATGACGAGCACGAGGAAGTAGTTGTAGCTGAAAGCCTCGATGAAATGGCCGTGGAGCATGGCATGCAGGCTGCGTTGCAACCCACACAATGGGCATGCAAGTCCTGTTAACAGCCTCAACGGACATTGTGGCAACAGTATGTGTCCCGTGTCGGATGGGTCGACAAAATAATACACCACCCCTACTGCTGCCAGTGTGAGCAGCAGCATGGGTGGTATGCTTGTCTTACTCGAGGGTGAGTTCATTGATTATGCGTTTAGCTTTGCCGTATTTCTCGATGACCGAGAGCACGTAGCGTATATCGACACCGATGCATCGCTGCAGGCGGTTGTCGAACTTCAGGTCGCCGCTCATGGCTTCCCAGTTGCCGTCGAAGGCAAGTCCGATGAGTCGGCCTTTGCCGTCGAACATGCCGCTGCCGCTGTTGCCGCCAGTGATGTCGTTGTTGGTGAGGAAGCAGAGTGGCATCTGTCCGAGTTCGGGGTCGATGTATCGGTTGCCAAACTTGCCTTTCTTCAGCCACTTGTAGACCGATGGCAGGAGTTGGTAGTCGTAGTTGTCGGGGTTTTGCTCATATTTGTTGATGAGCGACTGAGGCAGTGTGTAGTGCACGTAGTTGGTGGTAGGTGATGGTGAATAGCCCTCAACGATGCCGAAGCTGAGTCGCAGTGTGAAGTTGGCATCGGGGTAGTATTCTTTGTCGTGGTTCATCTCGCGCAGTGCATTGCCCAGCAGGCGCTCATACTCGTCGATAGGTGTTTGTTCATAACACTCGTAGATTTTGGTGATAACACTCACCGCGATGTCGAACATAGGGTCGGCATATATGTCTTCGATTGATGAAATCTGGCTGAGTGCCTCGCGGTTGGTGAGCTTCGAGTTTGAGTAGATGAAGTCGGTGAAACGGTCTACGTCGGAAGCATAAAGTGAGTCGATTGTGCCGATGAAATCGGGCCAATAGTTGCGATTTATTGCTTGTCGGCGATAGTTCTTTATCATAGCAGCAAACACTTTCTTGTCGACATCGATGTCGATATCCTTGTAGGCTTTCTCTATGGCTTTCTTCAGTGCTGCTGATTCGTCGTCTTCTTGCAGGCGGCGCATCATCTGGCGTATGGTGAACTGCAGGATGTCGCTGCCGCTGTAGAACGACTCTTCGAGCAGGGTCATGGTGTATTGGTTGTTGAAGTTCTCGGCATAGAGGTTGCGCAGCGAGTCGAGTATTCCTATGTATTGTTTCTTGCCGTTGGCACGTGCCCAGCGGTCGATTTCGGCCTCGAGTGTGCGTTTCTCTGCAATCACGTCGAGGTCTTGCAGTGCTTTGTTCTGTCCCAGCGAGAATTTCCAGTAGTTAGAACTGCTGGCATACTTCGAGGCATACATGATGCGTGTCTGGTCGGATTGCTTCATTGCCTCGTCGAGGATGCCGAGCTTCACTGTGCGCACGCTGTAGCGCAGGTCGTTGGTGGTGTGCATCGTGTTGTCTATTCCGTAGCTGCTGAGGTAGCGGTCGGTGCTGCCGGGATAGCCCAGGGTCATGCAGTATGATCCTGGCTGATAGCCTTGGGTCGACACGTGTGCATAGCTTACGGGGTGGAGTGGTACGTTGTCGGCACTGTATTCGGCTGGTGTGCCGTCGGGTGCGGCATAGATGCGGAACACACTGAAGTCGCATGTCTGTCGTGGCCACATCCAGTTGTCGGTGTCGCCGCCGAATTTGCCCAGACTCTGTGGTGGTGCAAACACAAGGCGCACGTCGTCGTAGCGCTGATATACCGACAGGTAGTATTTGCTGCCGCGGTAGTAGGGGGTCACTTCGCCGTATATGCTCTTTACGGTGTCGAGCACTTCGGCATGAATCACTTGTGTGACACTGTCGATTTTCAGTGCTTTTATCTGCTCGTCCATATCGGAATTGATGCACGAGAGCACGCGTTCGCTCACGTCTTCGGTGCGCAAGTGGAAAGCCACATAGAGTTCAGGGTTGGGCAGTTCGTCCTTCAGCCGTTTGGCCACAAATCCGTTTTTCAGGTAGTCGTGACGAGTGGTCGAGTGTTCTTGTATGGCATCGAATCCGCAGTGGTGGTTTGTAAACACGAGTCCGTCGGGGCTCACCACGACTCCAGAGCAGAAACCGCCGAACATGACTATGGCTCCGTTGAGCGATGGCCCGTTGGGGTTGTAGAGTTGTTCGGGTGTCAGTTCAAGTCCCATTTGGTGGAGGTGGTTCCATGTGTTTCCCGACATGTTGCCAATCATCCACATTCCTTCATCGGCACGTGCGAGCATCGATGCTATGCACATAGCCGTTAATAGCAGTTTCTTCATTGTCTTTATTTACAACTATTTATTATTGTTTGTTATCTTTCGATGTCTGTCGAAATACTTTCCTACGACGGGTATCGACTTCGGTGGCAGGTCGTGATACAGCACATGTGCTATGAACAGGACAACGAACACAGTGCCTATTGCCATCTTGGGCAGTGGCTTATCGACGAGTCCCATAGCGTAGCGCATGGCGAAATACATCGCAACCGTAATGACTATGTATGTAGTGATGGTCTTCAGGTCGTAGTCTATCTTGTTCTTTTTCTGACCCACTATGTAGGATAATACCATTGCCGTGAAGTATCCGGCAAATCCTGCCCAGGCGCATGCCATATAGCCAAAATGTGGTATGAACAGATAGTTGACCGCGATGAGCACCACGCATCCACATACTGAGAATATGGCTCCCCAGATGGTTTTGTCGATGAGTTTGTACCAGAACGAGAGGTTGAAGTATATGCCCATCATTATTTCGGCTGCCATCACGATGGGCACTATGTCCATGCCCACTCGGTATTCTTCGTCGACAATGCGTTGCAACAGTGGCAGATATGCAATGACGCAGATGAATGCAAACAGTGTGAAGATGATGAAGAACTTCATGCCCAGGGCGTAGGTCTCCTTGCTGTCGCGTTCCTTGGTCTGTGAAAAGACGAAGGGTTCGTAGGCATATCGGAATGCCTGGGTGATCATGGCCATCACCATAGCTACCTTCACGCATGCACCGTAGATTCCCAGTGCGGCACGTCCCTCTTCGCGTGGCAACACTCGTGGCAGCATCAGTTGTCCTGCCACTTGGTTCAGTATGCCGGCGATGCCCAGAATGAGCAGCGGCCAGGTATAGGCCAGCATCGAGCGGCAGTAGTCTTTGTTGAAACGCCAGGGACATTCGCGCAACTCGCCTATGAAGCACAGCATCACCACCGATGTACATATCAGGTTGATGACCACGGTGTAGGTCACCGTTATTTCCCAGTTGTCCACAAATTTCGGTATGATGGCGTATGCCAGCACATTGAGTGTGCAGCTCAACAGTATGAACAGCATCTTCAGGGTGACAAACCTGATGGGGCGTTTCTTGTATCGCAGGTAGCTGAACAGTATTGCCTGGAATGCATCCATGCCCACAATAATTGCCATCATGCCTATATACCATGGGTGCTCTTCATATCCCAGTGCAGCCGCCACCTGTGGCAGCAAGGCCAGCACTGCCGTTACGAACACGAGGGCCACACCGCCCACCATGATGAGCGTGGTGCTCAGCACCTCCATCGGGCGTTCTTCCTTGTTCATGAATCTGAAGAAGGTGGTCTCCATGCCAAATGTCAGTATCACCAGCACGATGGCTGTCATGGCATACAGGTCGTTCACTATGCCGTAGTCCGACAGGCTTTTCAGGGTGTAGGTGTATAACGGCACGAGCAGGTAGTTGAGAAACCTGCCCACAATACTGCTGATTCCGTAGATAGCAGTGTCTTTTATCAAGCTTTGAATCTTTGACATAGTTTTCAGAACAGACTATTCATCCCGCTGTCGCCCTTGGGGGCATACATGTTGCGGCCCAGGTGTCGGTAGGCCAGTTCGGTCACTTCGCGTCCGCGTGGGGTGCGTTTCAGGAATCCCTCCTTTATGAGGAATGGCTCATACACTTCCTCCACGGTTCCTGCCTCTTCGCCCACGGCGGTGGCTATGGTACCGATGCCCACGGGTCCGCCACGGAATTTGTCGATTATGGTAGTCAGTATCTTGTTGTCGATTTCGTCGAGGCCATAGCGGTCGATGTTGAGTGCCTCGAGTGCCACGCGGGCTATATCGGTGTCTATGCTTCCGTTGCCGCGCACCTGTGCAAAGTCGCGCACTCGGCGCAAGAGCGCATTGGCAATACGTGGGGTTCCGCGGCTGCGGCTTGCTATCTCGTAGGCCGACTCCTGGTTGCATGGTATGCCCAGCAGGCGTGCCGAGCGCATGATGATTCGTGCCAACACGTCGGCATCGTAGTATTCGAGGTGGAGGTTGATGCCAAATCGGGCGCGGAGCGGAGCTGTGAGCAGTCCGCTGCGGGTGGTGGCGCCCACCAGGGTGAATGGGTTGAGGTCTATCTGTATGCTGCGCGCCGAGGGTCCCTTGTCGATCATGATGTCGATGCGGTAGTCCTCCATGGCCGAGTAGAGATATTCCTCGACCACAGGGCTCAGACGGTGTATCTCGTCGATAAACAGCACGTCGTTTTCCTCGAGCGAGGTGAGTATGCCGGCCAGGTCGCCCGGCTTGTCGAGCACCGGTCCGCTCGTTATCTTGAATCCCACACCCAGTTCGTTGGCAATAATCTGCGACAGTGTGGTCTTACCCAGTCCTGGAGGGCCGTGCAGCAGAGTGTGGTCGAGTGGCTCGCCACGATATTTTGCAGCTTCGACAAACACTTTCAGGTTGTCCACAATCTTGGTCTGTCCGCTGAAGTCGTCGAACCGTAGCGGGCGCAGTGCGTTCTCGAAGTCCTTGTCGCCCTTGCCTGCCACATATTGTTCTTCGTGTATATCAAAATCCTTGTCGTTGGTCATTCGTTGTACGTCTTTCTTCTTACCATTAAGTACATTTTCTCGTTCTGAGCACGCAAAGTTACGAAAACATGTAGAAATGAAAAAATGAAGAAATAAAAAAATGAAGAAATGCAGATGCGAAAGAATGAAAATGCAATGATTTGATAGTTTTGAGGCACAAAAAAACGTGAAAACGCGTGTGCCGATGCAATAAAAGTCAAAATAATGTGATTAACCTTGCTTGTGTATGAAAAAAAATTACTACCTTTGCAGCCGATTCGGACGTACTGAGGTCGTTTTCGATATCTTTTGGTGCATCCGATTCAGGTAAAACGAGGGCTCATCACTGATGCCCACACACTGCTTCAGTAGCTCAGTCGGTTAGAGCACCTGACTGTTAATCAGGGGGTCGTTGGTTCAAGTCCATCCTGAAGCGCAAATCTGGGTCCACGGGAATGGAAACAAACCTCCATTCCCGTGGTTTCGGTTTAAGCACTTCCTAAGGAGGAATAACCTCCCCTAACCCCTCTCTTATCTCCCCGAAGGGGAGAGGATGCCATCCGGGGAGAAGACCCCCTCCCCCTGTGGGTACTCCCCCTTTCAGGTGGGAGAGTCCATCCGGATTGAAATAACTAAATAGTTAAATAGTACATAAATCGTAAATAGTAAATCGTCAAATCGTAAATATTATTTGTTTCCGCTATTCATTATTCATTATTAATTATTCATTAAAATGACCATCGGCAACATAAATCTCGGCTCACAGCCCGTCATGCTGGCACCCATGGAGGATGTCACCGACCAGGCATTCCGGCTCCTGTGCAAGGAGTTCGGCGCCTCGATGGTGTATTCCGAATTTGTCAGTGCCGACGCACTCATACGTAGTGTGAGTCGTTCGCTCGAGAAAATCACACTGTCCGACCTCGAACGCCCCGCTGCCGTGCAGATTTACGGCCGCGATGTCGACTCGATGGTCGAGGCAGCACGCATAGTGGAGAGCGAGGCACACCCCGATGTCATCGACATCAACTGGGGATGCCCCGTGAAGAAAGTGGCTGGCAAGGGTGCAGGAGCGGGTATGCTCAGGAATCCCGAACTCATGTTGCAAATCACGCGTGCCGTGGTCGATGCCGTCAAGACCCCCGTCACCGTCAAGACCCGACTGGGATGGGACCATAACTCAATCATCATCAACACCCTTGCCGAGCAATTGCAAGACTGCGGCATACAGGCACTCACCATCCACGGACGTACGCGCAGCCAGATGTATACCGGCCTTGCCGACTGGGAACCGATAGGCGAGGTGAAACGCAATCCGCGCATCACCATACCCATCATCGGCAATGGCGATATCGACAGCCCCGAGCGCGCCAAGGAGTGTTTCGACCGCTATGGAGTCGATGCCATCATGGTGGGTCGTGCCACATTTGGCCAACCCTGGATTTTCAGGGAAATCCGGCACTACCTGCTCACGGGTCAAACCCTCGACAGCCTCACGGCCAGTTGGAAACTCAATGTGCTGCGCCGTCAGGTGCTCCAGAGTGTGGAGTGTAACAAGAAAAGCGAACTCAGCGGCATCATGCATGTGCGCCGACATCTTGCTGCCTCGCCATTGTTCAAGGGAATACCCAATTTCCGCAGTCATCGCATCGCCATGTTGCGGGCCGAGACGGTCGACCAGCTTTTCTCCATTCTCGACGAGATAGAGCATACTTTCATTCTCACAGAGTAAGTCTTTACCTGAAAAACCATTCCCGAATAATAATCTGCACCGCCTTGGGGGGGATATCACCCCGAAAAGGCCGAAAAAGCGCGAACAAACACGGTTTCATCGGCAAAATCAGCACATAGAACGCATGTTTTTGTATGTGTAAATACATGCGGTTTATGCCGTGGGGGGGGGGATATAAATACATATACAACCAGTTTTCATAAATACGACGGTTTCATCGGTAAAATCAGCCCGATTTGGTAAAAAACGCTCGATGTATTAACACCCGGGGGGGATATCAGGGGGGATATTTTTCCCCCCCTTTCTCACGGTGCTTATCAACCCATCTACAGATACCTGTGGAGGGGGCAAAAAATGAGTGCGCACTCGCGGGGTCGCGAGTGCGCAGTCTCAGGCCCGCGAGTGCGCACTCTCGGCCTTGCGAGTGCGCACTCTCTGACGCCCGTTTCGGCGGTCACCTTAAATTCCATGCCTAAATGTTGTTTTCACTTCACCCACACCTTGGTTTCATCTTGGTGCATCTCGCCGCTCGGCAAATCTCTGGTGCAAGCCTGGATTTGCTCTCACTTCACCCACACCTTCCTGCCGCCAACTATGTTCAGTCCTCGCTGCGGACGGAGTATGCGCTGACCCTGCAGGTTGTAGATGCGTGCTGGACCACGATAAGGTACGGCAGATGTTTGTGTGATGCCGTCAGCGATGTGGTTGGTGTTTACTACCTCATGTTCCTTGCCCAAATGGTCGCGGACTATATAATTCTTGTCGGGGTCGAACCCCGGTATCTACATGTCGGTCTCGTATAACATTTCACAATCATACGCCATCCCTGTTCTGTACAATTGCAATACTATACATGTGGAGTCGGGACTATTTGTCGGTTCTTCGTGTACAATTGCATACAACGCGCTGCAAGATACATTGTGTGTTGATTTTTAGCGTTCCACCTTGTTTTACTTCAAAATGATTTTTTATTCGTACCCTGCCTTCCGACTTTATTTGAAGGTTGGTACCAGTATTTACAATGACTTGGCCACTGGGTAAATCTGTTGTAGCATCACTCTATTAATACAGCAGTCGATACTGTTAACAATATCTATTATGTGCAAACATATTGGCATGAAAATGATATATAGATACCTTATTTTCCGCTCTCTGCCTTCCTCTTTCCATCCAAATAGCACGATTTTTGTGCTTACACCCCTCTCCTTTCATATTATTTAGCTATCTTTGCAACTCAAAACACGCATGAAATATGAAGATAGCATTGATAGGATATGGCAAGATGGGACACATGATTGAGCAGGTGGCCCTGAGCCGCGGACATGAAATAGTGAGCATCATCGACATCGACAACCAGGCTGATTTCGACTCCGATGCATTCCGCTCGGCCGACGTGGCAATTGAGTTCACCGCACCACATGTGGCATACGGAAACTACCTGCGTGCATGGGAACAGGGGGTGAAAGTGGTATCGGGCAGCACGGGATGGCTGAAAGAACATGGCGACGAGGTGCGCCGTGCATGTAAGGAGGAGGGCAAGACCCTGTTTTGGGCTTCCAACTTCAGCCTCGGTGTAGCTATATTCTCGGCTGTGAACAAATATCTGGCTCGCATCATGCAACGGTTTCCGCAGTACGGGGTCAGCATGACCGAGACTCACCACATACACAAACTCGACGCCCCAAGCGGCACTGCCATCACCCTGGCCGAACAGATAAAGGGCGAGGCACCAAGGTTTGCCGATGTAAAGATCAACTCGATTCGTGAAGGCGAAGTGCCAGGCATACATACTATAGAATACGACAGCCCGGCCGACAAGATAACCATCACCCACGATGCCCATAATCGCTCAGGGTTTGCTCTCGGCGCAGTGATGGCTGCCGAATATACCGCTCAGCACGAGGGACTGCTCACGATGGAAGATATGATGGGACCACTCCTATGATAACCGGTCCCCCCCTCTTATCCCCCCAAAGGGGGAAGATGCCATCCGGATGGAAATAACCAAATAATTAAATAGTACATAAATCGTAAATAGTAAATCGTTAAATCGTAAATGAACAAATAAATACAAATGGTAAATGGTAAATCTGTAAATAGTAAATGAGATTATGACAAAATTCAAGGGAACGAAACAGATAAAGGCTGAACGCGCTAATGCGGCTGCCGACGCGAAAAAGAACAAACGCAAGAACTGGGTGAAATTCATCATCGCCACCATCCTCTACCTTGCATTCCTCTACTGGGTAGGCAGTTGGTGGGGACTCATCGTACTGCCGTTCTTGTTTGATGCCTACATCACCAAGAAAATAAAGTGGACATGGTGGAAGGAACTCGAGAGCCCAGTGGCACGCACCATCATGAGTTGGGTCGATGCCCTGGTGTTCGCCCTCGTGGCCGTCTATTTCGTCAATCAGTTCTTCTTCCAGAACTATCAGATACCAAGCTCGTCGCTCGAGAAGTCGCTGCTCACCGGCGACTACCTGCTTGTGAGCAAACTGAGCTATGGCCCGCGCATACCACAGACACCGCTCACCATGCCGCTCACACAGCACACACTGCCATTCGGAGGCATTCAGTCGTATATAGAATGGCCACACTGGGAATACCGCCGAGTGAAAGGACTGGGACATGTGGAGTGGGGCGACATCGTGGTGTTCAACTATCCTGCCGGCGACACGGTGGCAGTGAACTTCCCCGGCGACTTCTACGAACGATGCTACATGCTGGGCCTTCAAGCCATGAACGAGCAGGGAGTGCGCCTGCCGGCCATGAAAGAACTCTCGACCGAAGAGCAGATGCGCATGTTCGACCAACTCTATGCTGTGGGCAAGCAGATTGTGGTGCAGCAAAGCAATGTGTACGGCCCGATAAAGAGCCGACCCACCGACCGACGTGAAAACTATGTGAAACGCTGTGTGGGTCTGCCGGGACAGACCCTGCAGATAAAAGACAAGATAATATACATCGACCAGGAAGCCAAGCCCACACCCACACAGGCACAGTTCAACTACTACATCTATGCCAAGGGTCCGTGTCCCGACAAGCTGAGAGCCGACATCGACATGAGCGACGAGGACTACCGCCAGTGGAACGACCGCCCCGACCACCCGTTCGAGGAGCACCGGCTGGGAGTGCCACTCACCAAGGCAGCACTCGAGACACTGAAGAGCCACACCGAACTAATCGACAGCATCGTAGAGATTCTCGACACCAACTCGGGACATGTATATCCACTGAACCACGACTACGGATGGACACGCGACAACTACGGTCCGGTGTGGATTCCGAAGAAGGGCGAAAGCATCGACCTCAACCTCGACAACATAGCCATCTACGACCGCCCCATCAGGGTGTATGAAGGACATGACCTGAAGGTGAAGGACGGCAAAATATATATCGACGGCAAGGAAGCCAGCAGCTACACCTTCAAGATGGACTACTACTGGATGATGGGCGACAACCGCCACAACTCCGCCGACAGCCGCTACTGGGGATTCGTGCCCGAAGACCATGTGGTGGGTAAGCCACTGTTCATCTGGTGGTCGGTATGTCCCGACTCCAACCCCGAAGCAAGCCACATTCGTTGGCACAGGCTCTTCTCGTGGGTTGACAACATTAAGTGATTGACAACTTCGCCAACGAGTAATTGACAGTTGAAACCGATAACAGACACGTGGCCTCATGAAGATAGGGTTTGATGCTAAACGGCTGTTCTGCAACTTCACAGGACTGGGCAACCACAGCCGTACCACCATCGACATACTCGGAGCAGAATATCCCGAGACGCAGATGTATCTCTACACTCCGCGCCTCACGCTCAACCCTACTACACAACCCTACACCACACGTCGAAACTGCCACCTGCGCACACCCCAGGGGATGGTGAAAGGCAGTTTGTGGCGCACGATGGCAGTGAGCCGCGAGGCACAGCGCGATGGCATAGACCTGTGGCACGGACTATCGAACGAACTGCCCATGGGACTCAAGAGCCGACACATACCGTCGGTGGTGACCATACACGACGTGGCGTTCCACACGTTTCCCGACATGTATCACCGCCACGACCGCATGATATACGACCTGAAATGGAGGTACGCATGCCGGAATGCCGACCAAATCATAGCCATAAGTCAGTGTACGGCTCGCGACATAGTGAAGTACTACGGAGTGGATGAGCGCAAATTGAATGTGGTGTACCAGCCCGTCAATTCAATCTACTACCAAGAGCCCACGACTCCCAACCGCAAACACCCTTACATGTTATATGTGGGGTCGGTCAACTCGAGGAAAAACCTCATGGGAGTGGTGCAGGCAATGGCCTCGATACCCGAGTCGGTACGCATACCCCTCGTGGTTGTAGGCGATGGCGGAGCATACAAGCGCCAGGTGATGGAATACGTGGAAAGTCATCGACTCACATCGATGGTGGAGTGGCGCACAGCAGCCAGCCACGACGAACTGCGAAGCCTCTACACCGATGCCACGCTGTTTGTCTATCCCTCGTTCTACGAAGGATTCGGACTGCCGGTGGTCGAAGCGTCGCTATGCAAATGCCCTGTGCTGACATCGAGCATAAGCAGCCTGCCCGAAGCCGCTGGACCTCATGCCGTGCTTGTCGACCCATACGACAACTCCGACATAGCTCGTGGCATGATGAAACTGCTGGACAGCCATGAACTGCGCGAGCAGATAGGAGCCGACAGCCGCCGATATGCCATGCAGACATTCAGCCCGTCGGTGTTGGCTACCAACTTGATGAACGTATATCACAAGACTATAAACAGAACGGATAACACTTTTTAAATACACTTATATATTATGCCGAAAACCGTATATCTGGGAATGATAGGCGATATCATGCACCCAGGACTTATAAACATAATCAACGAAGGAGCCAAGTATGGCGAGGTGATGATAGGATTGTTTACCGACCATGCTATAGCCAACCATCGCCGGCTGCCATACCTCAACTTCGAGCAGCGCAGGAACGTGATTGAAAACATACGTGGCGTGTCGCGTGTGGTGCCACAGGACGAGTGGAGCTATGTGGAAAACCTGAAGCGCTATCGTCCCGACTACATCATCCACGGCGACGACTGGCAGCAGGGTCCCGACCGCTACATACGCGACGAAGTGTTCAAGGTGATGGCGGCTCAGGGCGGCGAGGTGATAGAGATTCCATATACCAAGGGAATATCCGACTCGAGCCTTAAGGACGAGATGACATCCATCGGAGTGACTCCACAAACCCGACTCTCATCGCTCAGACGCCTTATATCGGCCAAGCCTGTGGTGAGAATACTCGAATCGCACAGCGGACTGACCGGACTCATCATCGAACACACAACGGTGGATGTTGACGGACAGACACGCGAGTTTGACGGCATGTGGGCATCGAGCCTCACCGACTCTACCAGCAAAGGTAAGCCAGACATCGAGGCGGTAGATCTCACAACACGTCTGCACGACCTCAACGACACACTCGAAGTGACCACCAAGCCTGTCATCTTCGACGGCGACACTGGTGGCAAGGTGGAACATTTCGGTTTCACGGTGCGCACCCTGGAGCGACTCGGCATATCGGCCGTGATCATCGAAGACAAGGTGGGGCTGAAGCAAAACTCGCTCTTCGGCACCGATGCAGTGCAGACACAAGACACCATAGAGGGCTTCTCGGCCAAGATACGTGCAGGCAAGGATGCACAGATTACTCGCGACTTCATGATTATCGCGCGTTGTGAAAGCCTCATTGCAGGTAAACCGGTGGACGATGCACTCGAACGCTGTCACGCATACGTTGAGGCAGGAGCCGACGGAATCATGATACACTCGAAGAATAAGAGCGGCGACGACATTCGCGAGTTCTGCATCAGATTCCGACAGACCGATTCACACACACCGATAGTGGCTGTGCCTACGACCTACAACCAATTTACCGAGGAGCAACTGGCCGAATGGGGCATCAACATCGTGATATATGCCAACCACATGCTGCGCTCGGCCTACCCTGCAATGGTGGAGTGTGCCAAGTCGATACTCACACACAGCCGCAGCCTCGAGGCATCCGACAAATACTGTATGCCGATAAAAGAAATACTCAACCTCATACCAGGAACAATAAAGAAATGATAAGTCCACAATTCTTCATCGACGAACTGGGTCGGCACGGTATCGACTTCTATACCGGAGTGCCCGACTCCCTGCTCAAAAACATCTGTGCCTACATCACCGACACACTTCCCCACGACCACAACATCATAGCCGCCAACGAAGGCGGAGCAATGGGCATTGCAGCCGGATACCATCTGGCTACAGGACGCATACCTGTGGTGTATATGCAGAACTCGGGCGAGGGAAACATCATAAACCCCCTGGCATCGCTCACCGACAAGGAGGTGTACTGCATACCGGTGTTGTTGATAATCGGTTGGAGAGGCCGGCCTGGTGTTCACGACGAGCCCCAGCATGTGAAGCAAGGCAAGGTGACCACCGGACTGCTCAACACCATGGGGATAGACTACACGGTGCTGAGCAAAGACACCGACACTGCAGCCAAACAGATAAAGACGGCCGTAGATTACATGCACCGCACCAACGAATGCTATGCCCTGGTGGTTGAGAAAGAGACATTCGAGGCCTATACATTGAGCAATACAAAAGCAACGATACTCACCCTTGCTCGCGAAGAAGCGATAGAGAGTGTGGTGGAAACGCTCGAAGCCGATGCTGTGGTGGTATCTACTACCGGAATGATATCGAGAGAGTTGTTTGAGATACGTGAGCGCAGAGGACAAGACCACTCGCGCGACTTCCTGACAGTGGGCTCGATGGGGCATGCTTCGCAGATAGCACTGGGCATTGCATTACAACAACCGCAGCGACCTGTGTATTGCTTCGACGGCGACGGTGCTGCAATAATGCACATGGGAGGCATGGCCATTGCTGCAAGCATGAAACCAAGCAACCTCACACATATAGTATTCAACAACGGGGCTCACGACTCGGTAGGCGGACAGCCGACCGTGGGACTCGATATCGACCTGCCTGCCGTTGCAAAGGCTGTGGGCTACAAGCATGTATATTCTGCCGACAACCTGACGGAGCTGACCGAAATACTCGGCAAGGCTAAAGGCGAGGAAGGACCGAAGCTGATACAGATATGTGTGAAGAAAGGCAACCGCAAAGACCTGGGTCGACCTACCACCACACCACAGCAGAACAAGGAGGCATTAATGAATTTCCTGAAAAGATGAAGACAGCAGTAATCATGGCCGCCGGCATGGGAACCCGCTTCGGCAAGATGACCGAAACCATGCCTAAGGGCTTTATTCCATACAAAGGAAAGGCGATGGTGGTGCGTAGCATAGAGACACTCATCGGTTGCGGCATCGAGCGCATCATTATCGGTACGGGCTACCAGCACGAGTGTTATGATGCGTTGAAGGAGCAATATCCGCAAATAGAGTGTGTGCTTTCGCCACGATATGCCGAGACCAACAGCATGTACACCCTATGGAACTGTCGCGAAGCAATAGGCAGCGACGACTTCCTGCTGCTTGAGTCCGACCTCGTGTTCGAGCCACGAGCCATCCGCGAACTCATCGATTGCGCTTACGAATCGGCTATGCTCATCACACCTGTCACCAAGTTTCAAGACCAATACTACGTGGAAATGAACTCGAAGTGCGAACTGGTAGCATGTTCGACCAACGAGCACGACATACATCCGCAAGGCGAATTGGTGGGCATACACAAGTTGAGCAACAAGTTCTACAAGACATGTATCGACGACTATGCAACCAAGGTAGAAGCACAGCCAAAGCTGGGATATGAATACCAGCTGCTCCATACATCCAGGCACTTGATGCCGATGAATGTGTTGAGGCTCGAAGGACTGCAATGGTATGAAATCGACGATATCGACGACCTCACATTTGCCGAGCAACATGTGAAGATAGAATGAATAATTAATAATTAATAATGAATAGCGGATGCTACGTTAATTAATAATGAATAGCGGATGCTTGAGCAATAACAATAATATAAAATATATAATTAATAATATATAATTATGACTACACCCATAATTCCTACAATAAAGCGAAATGTGCTGCTCAACCCGGGTCCGGCCACAACGACCGACACTGTGAAGATGGCACAAGTGGTGCCCGACATCTGTCCGCGCGAAAAGGAATTTGCAGGCCTAATGAAAGGTTTGCGTTCCGACTTGCTGCGCGTGGCACACGCACCGGCCGACCAATTCACTGCAGTGCTTTTCTGCGGTTCGGGCACTATAAACATCGATATATGTATCAACTCGTTGCTGCCCGAAGGCAAGAAGATTCTGGTGGTGAACAACGGTGCTTACAACAGCCGCGCCGTCGAGGTGTGCCAGATGTATCACTTGCCATATATCGACCTGAAGTCGAGTGTGTTTGAGCGGCCTAACCTTGCCGACATAGAACGTACGCTCAACGAAAACCCCGATGTGGCTGTGGTGTATTGCTGCCACCACGAGACAGGCACAGGCGTTCTCAACCCCATTCGCGAGATTGGAGCCATGGCACATCGGCACGGAGCCATTTTCATAAGCGACACCACATCGACCCTTGGCATGATACCGTTCGACATGGTTGAAGATAATGTCGATTTCTGCATGGCATCAGCACAGAAAGGGCTCATGGCCATGTCGGGCTTGTCGTTCATCATTGGCAGGAAAGACATCATCGAAGCATCGAAACACTATCCGACACGCTCATACTACTGCAACCTATATATGCAGTACGATTACTTCGAGCGTACCGGCGAGATGCATTTCACCCCACCCGTTCAGACCATCTATGCCACAATCCAGGCACTCAAAGAGTATTTTGCCGAGGGCGAGGAAGCCAAGTTTGCCCGCCACCGCCGAGTGTATGAAGCCATACGCCGCGGAGTAGCACGCCTCGGCCTCGAGACAGTCATCGACCCCGCCATCGAGTCAGGTCTTGTGGTGTCGGTGAAATACCCCGACGACCCACATTTCTCGTTCGAGCGTGTACACGACTACTGCTACGAACGCGGATTCACCATCTATCCTGGCAAGATAAGCACCACCAACACCTTCCGCCTCTGTGCGCTCGGAACCATCGATGTGCAGGACATCGAAGACTTCTTCGTGGTATTTGAACAGGCACTGAGGAGTTAATGAATAATTAATAATAATGAATAGCGGATGCTCTTTGTTAATGAATAATTAATAATGAATAGCGGATGCTCTTTGTTAATGAATAATTAATAATGAATAGCGGATGCTTTTTGTTAATGAATAATTAATAATGAATAGCTGAAGCTCTTTGTTAATGAATAATTAATAGCGGATGCTTGGTGCACAGCGGATGCTACTTCAATCCTTCAATTATTCAATATAAATGGAGAAAACAGTAATTCCAGCAGGTTTCCTCGACGAGGAGACGAGGAGCGGATATGTAGTCACAGCCGACATGAAGCGTGTTTGGTCGGTTCAGTTGGAGATGGTTGAGGCATTGCTCGACATCTGTCAGCGCCACAACCTGCGCATTTGGGCCGATGCGGGTACATTGCTCGGAGTCATACGTCATGGTGGATATATTCCTTGGGACGACGATATCGACATGGTGATGCCTCGTGAGGACTACGACCGTTTGCAGCAGATAGCGCCGCATGAGTTGGCCGAGCCTCTCTTCTTCCAAACCATGCACACCGACCCTGGTTACACACACCGTCATGCACAGATTCGCAACTCCAACACCGCGGCCATAGGTCTGAACCAGAAGTCATATACTTGTAATTGCGGCATATTCATCGACATCTTTCCACTTGAATACATGCCGGCCAGCCCCCGTCACTTCAAGCGCCACTACAATCGCATCACCCGCCTGAAGCAACATATACGTCTCATTCAGCGACTGCTCTTGCCGCTGCCCCGGGGCATATACATGTATTGCCGGAATCACACCACATGCCTGTCCGACGAACGTCTGTTCGACCAGTACGAGGACCTGTTGCGCAGTGTGAAGCGCAGCGACGCATCGACATGGGTCGATATCACGTTCAACCACACATCGCCGCAACGCCCTATAGTGCTATACGAGCAGACGCTGTGGATGGATTTCGAGTACCTGAAGATGCCCGTGCCTGCCGGCTACGATGCCATTCTCACCACCCATTTCGGCGATTATATGACTCCGGTCAAGTCGCCTTCATACCATGGTACATTGATTTACGATACCGAACATAGTTATAAGGAGATACTGAAATAAGGAGTTGACATTTTTCATTATGGCAGACTACGACATACACATGCTGCATGAGCGCATACTGAGAATCATGGACGTCATTCACACGGTGTGCGAGGCTCATGGCCTTCGCTACTATCTGTGGGCAGGCACCATGTTGGGAGCCGTGCGCCATGGCGGCTTCATTCCTTGGGACGATGATGCCGACATAGCTATGCCTCGCCACGACTACGACTTGCTTGTGGCGAATGCCGAGCAGTGGTTTCCTGCTCCTTTCGAGCTCACATCCATTGAGAAGAGCACGCGCTTCACCGGCACTTATGCAAAAATAGTAGATGCCAGTACCACCATCGTCGAGCGCTACGACTTCAATTCGGTGGGGGGCATATATGTCGACCTCTTTCCGCTCGACGGCATGAGCAGCAATCCTGTTTGCGCCCGAAGCCATGTGACGCGTTATTCCGTCTTGCGCCAGATGGCATACTTCTGCAACCGCAATCCATATAAGCATGGTCGTGGACCCTCGTCGTGGCTGCCGCTGTTGATTCAGCGATGCTACAGCAACTACGACTTGCAGTCGAAGGCCATATCGCTGATGCGGCATTATGATTACGACAGTCACGACATGATATGCGACTACGACTTTGGTTGTCATGGCATTATGCCAAAGCAGTATGCCGGACGCCCCACACCCATAGGCTTTGAGGGCCACACGTTTCTTGGGGTGGAGAATGCCCACGACTACCTCACCCATCTGTATGGCGACTACATGCAGCTGCCGCCCATTGAGCAGCGTCGTCAGCACAATTTCTATTATCTCAACTACGACCTCCCCTTCCGTCAGTATGTCGACGAGCGTAAGTTTGTGTAAACCTCCACTATCTTTTTATAAAATATATCATAGTTGAGGTGCGACTGGAAGTAGTCGGAGGCTGCCTTGCCCATATTCCTGCGCATGGCGGCATCGTTTGTCATCATGCTCAGAGCATCGGCCAGCGCGTGGCTGTCGGCAGGTGGCACAAGCATGCCGTTGATGCCCGATGTGATATATTCCTGCTGTCCGCCGCCCGTGGTGGTTATCACGCATTTGCCCTGCGACATATATTCCATGCATGCCAGCGACGACGATTCGGGCACTATGCTGGGCACCACTCCGAAGTCGGCTCCGCGTATATATGAAAACACATTGGGGCGGAACCCTATGAGGTGCACGCGCCCTTCAAGTCGTTTGGTCTTTATTTTTTCCTTCAGAAATGCTGTATAGGTTTCATCGCCGCTTCCTATTATCACCAGGTGGAGTGGCATGTTGTGCTTCATTGTCAAGGCATTGATCAGTGTGATGAGCCCTTTCTCGGGTGCTATGCGACCGTGATACATGGCCACGACCATGTCGGCATCAATCGAGAACATGCTGTGCAGGTCTTCTGCCTGGGTGGATTCAGGCAGCGATATGCTGTTGAGTACGACGCATAGTTTCGCTTTGTCGATGGTGGGATTGGTGGCAAGGAATGCATCCATCGCCACGTGCGACACAAACACCACACGGTCAACGTGTCGGTACAGCCATCGGTAGGGCAGCGATGTCTTGGCATGGCGCACCAGGTGGCGAGTCACCACCACACTCATCGCCCCATTGTGGTTGAAGAGTCGGGCATAGCATGCGGTAAACGCATCCTTGAAGTTGTGGACATGTACCACACATGGCTCCTTGCCCACTATCGCTGCCAGCTTCTTGGCGCTCCTCACATCGGCCACACCCTTCAGTGGCAGTGTGTGGACCTCGATTCCTGCTTGCTTCATCCGAGTGGTGATGGTGTCGACGGGGCGGCACACTACCACCACTCGATGCCCGTCGGCTTGCAATCGGCGGCAGAGGTCGAAGGCGTATTGCTCACCTCCGCCCCACACTTTGTTTGATATGATGTGGTAGATGGTCATGGGTTGTTTTTAATTAATAATGAATAGCGGAGACAAATAATATTTACGATTTAGAAATGGAATAGAACGGACCCTCTCCCCGGCCCTCCCCCTTTATGGGGAGGGTGTCCATCCGGATGGCTTCCTCTCCCCATAAAGGGGGAGATGCCCAAAGGGCAGAGAGGGTCTGCCCTTTTCAACCTTCCGATGTCGCTTTTTTCTTCTCATACACCTTGGCCAGATAGTAGAACTTGCTCGATGCCGAGAACACGGCTTTGATGAATCCGGCGCGGCCCTCGAGGCAGGCACCCTCGATGAAGTAGTATTTTATGAATCGCCACAGGGGCGAGAGCATCATCTTCATGAGCGATGCGTCGGTAGTGCCGCGTTTCACGAGTTCGTTGTCGGTATATTCGTTCATCTTCTTCAGCTGTCCGCCCACGGTGAACCCCATGTGCAATAGTGCGTACTTCGGGTCCTTGGGCATGTGGCCCACGCTGCCGCTTATCTTGGGCACTGAGTGTATGGTAGGAGGCCATGTGGCCTTGGTGTGGTTCATGAATCGCAGTTGTGGGTCGGGATACGAAGCCTTGATCCATCGCCCCAGAAACATGTTTTTGCGGTTCACGTAGAGTGCATCGTGGTGGTCGGCCTGCTCGATGTAGTCGTACAGATAGTCCCTCAGCTCGGGTGTCACACGTTCGTCGGCATCCACCACCAGCACCCACTCGTTGCTGGCCGAGTGGATAGCAAAGTCGCGTGCCGGTTCGCAAATGTTGTACGAGCCCTTGGGGAATGTCACCACGTGGCAACCATATCGTCGAGCCACCTCGACCGTGGTGTCGGTACTCTCCATGTCGCACACCACCACCTCGTCGAAGTCCTTGACCGACTCCAGTGTCCCGGCCAGCGTCTCGGCCGCGTTGTATGTGTTGATAACTATCGAAATCTTCATCGTCATGCATCTTTTCGATGGCAAAGATAGTAATTATTTCACATTCCGACGCTCACAATCACCGATTATTTTGCCAAAGACCTCATATTCCTCGTGCCCATCAGCGGCTTTATCAGCCAAAGCTGATATTTCGGTCGCATGCGCCTGGCATCCGACAAAACCCTGAGCCTACGCACTAAAAACCTCGCGACTACGCATGAAAAAACTCGCGAGTGCGGAGGAATTCTTTAATTTGCGACGCAAATTATTAAATTTACGTCGCAGTTTTATTAATTTTCCACCGAAAATTATTAAATTTACGTCGCAAATTAAAGAATTACTCCGCACTCGCAGGCAAATTAGTCCGCACTCGCAGCAAAATTACTGCGCACTCGCAATAAAACTTAACCGTTCCTTCAATAAAACTTCACCGTTCTTCCAGCAAGACTCTACCTTTCTTTCAGCAAAACTCACCGTTCTCGCTGCAAAAAGAGGGTGGCGTGGTGCATGGTGATATGCGCGCGTGTGCGCGTGTAATATTAATAAGGTGTGGTGCATGTAGTGGCAGGCAGTTGGTCGTTTCGCGTGGTGGATGATGGCGTTGAGGCCGATTTATGCATATTTCGTGTGATAAGGTCGGGTGGTTACATGGTTTTTTCGTATCTTTGCATCGCAATAACTGATGACGATTATGACGAGATATGAACTGAGTGGCGAATATGACTCCAACCGCGATTTGCTCGATTTCATCGGCCGAATCGACACAGAGTTCGACACCGAAGGCCGGATTTTGTTTGCCGGCAGGCGCAACACGCTGGGGGAGTTTTGCATAGCCGAGGGGCACCCAGTGCTCGGACATGTGGTGGTGAAGCGTTTCAACGTCCACGGCCCGCTGGCAAGCATTGTGTATGGAGTGTTTCGACGTTCGAAGGCTCAGCGTGCTTTCCGCAGCGCCTTGCGCCTGATGGAGGCGGGATGCAGCACTCCGCAGCCGATAGGGTGGATTGAGGTGAAGAGCGGCATGCTGCTCAGGCGTTGCTACTATATATGCACATACACCGAGGCACAGTCGGTGCGCACCGAGTTGGAGGTGGAACGTAACATGGAGCTTGCCACGAGTTTTGCCCACTTCATCGCACGCATGCATTCGCACGGCATCGTTCACCACGACCTCAACCTGTCGAACGTGCTTTACGAACTCGATGCCGACGGGCGATATGTCGTTTCGGTAATCGACATCAACCGCACTACCTACACTCCGCCATCGCGCCTGTCGCTGCGCAGCTGCATCGACGACTTCGTGAGATGGACCGACGACCCCGAACTCTTTGAACACGTAATGCGCCGATATGCCGAAGCGCGCAACCTCGACCCCGAGGCCTTTCTCGCGAAGGCATGGGGCATGAAACGCTGGCACGATGTGTGGTGGAAAGTGAAGAAATGGCGACTATAAAGCCCCCCTAACACCTCCAAAGCCCCCTCCCTGAATAATTGAAAGGAAGTTAAAGGGAAGTAAAAGGGAGTTAAAAGGGAGTTAAAGGGACGATACCTACTCCGAGGCAACATCCGTCCTTTTAACTTCATAGCGAAGCGATAACTTCTTTTCCATTCCTTTCCATTCCTAAATAGTAAATAGTAAATCTGTAAATAGTAAATAACAAAGTGGATTGTTACGTAAAGATAGAATCGCCCAACACGGCCAAGCGCCATGTGGATAGGCTCATGGAGCTTATGGGCGCACGCGACCTTTCGGTCGACATACGCGGCGGCCGCAGCAAGACGAGCAAGCATGTGGCCACATTCATGCGCAAACTGATGAGCATGGCCAACCTAATGCTACAGCTGAAACGTGGCGACACACTGCTCATTCAGTATCCGTTCAAGAAATTCTATGTGACGCAATGCCGCATAGCACACTGGCGTGGAGCCAAGACAGTGACGCTGATACACGACCTCGGGACTTTCCGCCGCGGTAAACTGACGGCCGAGAAGGAGATACGACGCCTGTCGCACACCGACGTGATCATCGCCCACAACCCCAGCATGAGGGCATGGCTCGAGGGGCATGGATGCAAGGTGCCAATCGTGGACCTCGACATCTTCGACTATCTTGCCCCTACACGTCCGGGCGACAAGGCACAAAACTACTCGCAACACCACATCCCCACCGTGGTGTTTGCAGGAGGCATAAGTCGCCGGAAGACCAACTTCATATATGATGTCGACGAGAAAATCGACGGCATACACCTCGACATCTATGGCTCGGGACTTGAGCCCGATGCCGACAAGCATTGGCGCAACACCACATTCCATGGCTCGATCGACTCCGACGAGTTTATCGCCACCATCGATGCCGACTGGGGCCTGGTGTGGGACGGCGATACGGTCGACGGCTGTCAGGGCACATGGGGCAGCTATCTCAGGGTCAACAACCCCCACAAAGCATCGTTCTACCTGCGTGCCGAGCTGCCAGTCATAGTGTGGAAAGAGTCGGCCATGGCCCCGTTCATCATAAATCAAGGTGTGGGAATAGCAGTCGATTCGCTCAGCCAACTGCCACAAGTGCTCACACAAATCACCCCGCAGCAGTATGCCGCCTACAGGCAGGCAGCCGAGGAAATGGCCGGCCGGCTTGGCAGCGGCCACTATTTCTACAAAGCATATCGCAAGGCACTCGGCATGATAGGCAGGGAGTGATGCTGACATGTGTGACAAAATGGCACACCAACCACCACTGGCATGCACTTTGCACCTGTATGAGAGTGTAGCCACAATGATGTGGACCTGCACTAAACCCAAACGAAACAAGTATAAACAAATAAAAAACATCAACAGATTATGAACATCAAACCATTGGCTGACAGAGTAGTCATTCTACCTGCTCCAGCAGAAACCAAGACTCAGGGCGGAATCATCATCCCCGACACAGCAAAAGAGAAACCGCTGCAAGGCGAAGTAGTGGCAGCCGGAAACGGCACCAAAGACGAGGAAATGGTACTCAAGGTAGGCGACAAAGTGCTCTATGGCAAGTATGCCGGCACCGAACTGGAGTATGAGGGCGAGAAGTACCTCATCATGCGCCAAAGCGACGTATTAGCTATATTGTAATGGGTAGGTGAGCTTGGAGCATGAGACCTCCGAGTCCTCCGATACTTCTGAGCACTCCAAGCACCCGCTATTCATTATTCATTATTAATTATTCATTAAAAATAAACACATCAACTATCATGTCAAAGGAACTTAAATTCAATATAGACGCCCGCGAGCAAGTGAAGCTGGGCGTAGACACACTGGCAAATGCCGTGAAGGTGACACTCGGTCCTAAAGGCCGCAACGTGATTATCGAAAAGAAGTTTGGCGCACCACAAATCACTAAGGACGGTGTGACCGTAGCTAAGGAAATAGAACTGGAAGACGCATTCCAGAACACAGGAGCACAGCTCGTGAAGAGCGTGGCTTCGAAGACCGGCGACGATGCCGGCGACGGAACAACTACCGCTACAGTATTGGCACAAGCCATCTGCACTGCCGGATTGAAGAACGTGGCTGCTGGTGCTAACCCAATGGACCTGAAGCGCGGTATCGACAAGGCCGTGGCAAAGGTGGTGGAACACATCAAGAGCCAGAGCGAACAGGTGGGCGACAACTACGAGAAGATAGAACAAGTGGCCACCGTGAGTGCCAACAACGACAGCGAGATAGGTAAACTCATTGCCGATGCAATGAAGAAAGTGTCGAAAGACGGCGTAATCACCATCGAGGAAGCCAAGAGCCGCGACACAACCATAGGAGTGGTTGAAGGTATGCAGTTCGACCGCGGTTACCTCTCACCATACTTCGTGACCGACACCGAGAAGATGGAATGCCAGATGGAAAACCCACTCATCCTCATCTACGACAAGAAAATATCCAACCTCAAGGAGTTCCTCCCAATACTCGAACCAGCCGTACAGACAGGACGTCCACTGCTCGTCATTGCAGAAGACATCGACAGCGAGGCACTCACCACATTGGTAGTGAACCGCCTGCGCAGCCAACTCAAGATATGCGCCGTGAAGGCACCAGGATTCGGCGACCGCAGGAAGGCAATGCTCGAAGACATCGCAATCCTCACCGGTGGTGTGGTTATCAGCGAAGAGAAGGGCCTGAAACTCGAACAAGCTACTGTCGACATGCTGGGTAGCGCCGAGAAGGTGACCATCTCGAAGGACAACACAACCATCGTGGGCGGTAAGGGCGACAAGCAACTCATCCAAGACCGCGTGAACCAAATCAAGGCCGAAATCAAGGCAACCACCAGCGACTACGACAAAGAGAAGCTACAGGAACGCCTTGCCAAGCTGAGCGGCGGTGTGGCAGTGCTCTACGTGGGTGCTGCAAGCGAAGTCGAGATGAAGGAAAAGAAAGACCGTGTCGACGATGCACTCTGCGCAACACGTGCTGCAATCGAGGAAGGAACCGTAGTAGGTGGTGGAGTAGCACTCATCCGCTCTATCGAAGCCCTCGACGGACTCAAAGGCGAGAATGCCGACGAGCAGACAGGTATCCAGATCATACGTCGTGCAATCGAAGAACCACTCCGCCAGATTGTGGAGAACGCAGGCCTTGAAGGCAGCGTAGTGGTAGAGAAGGTGCGCAACGGAAAGGGCGACTTTGGCTACAACGCACGCAAGGATGCATACGAGAACCTGCGCGAAAGCGGAATCCTCGACCCTGCCAAGGTGACACGTGTGGCACTTGAAAACGCTGCCAGCATTGCAGGCATGCTGCTCACTACCGAGTGTGTCATCTGCGACAAGAAGGAGGATAAGCCCGAAATGCCAATGGGCGGAGGCGGCATGGGTGGAATGATGTAATCAGCATCGTAAACACACATATCACCAAAAATAATACGTAAAGACTTACATACTAAAGCCACGATGGAATAAACAAACCCTAATGACCGTCGTGGCTTTTCTTTTTTTACATTTTTTCATCCTTTCATTCTTTCATTAAGATTATATTTCGTATCTTTGCAGGAAGTAACACAAAAACCCTCACATGCCAAAAGAAACCATAACACCCATGATGAAGCAGTTCTTCGACTTCAAGGCAAAGTATCCCAATGCTTTGCTCTTGTTTCGATGTGGTGACTTCTATGAGACCTACGCCGACGATGCTGTCGAGGCTGCCGACATACTGGGCATAACACTCACAAAACGAGGTACGGGCGGAAGCGAACGGTCAAGCAACACAGCCATGGCCGGCTTCCCATATCATGCGCTCGACACATACCTGCCAAAACTCATAAGGGCAGGAAAGCGTGTGGCCATTTGCGACCAACTGGAAGACCCGAAGCTCGCGAAGAAACTCGTGAAACGTGGAGTGACCGAAGTGGTGACACCTGGTGTGGCTATGGACGACGGTGTGCTCAACCGCAGCGAAAACAACTTCCTCGCAGCCGTCAACTGGGGCAAGGCTACATGTGGACTGTCGTTGCTCGACATATCGACGGGCGAATTCTATGTGGCACAAGGCACTACCGACTATATCGATAAACTCATCAACAACTTTGCTCCCAAGGAGGTGTTGTATGAAGAAGGACGACGACAGCAGTTTGAAGCTGCATTCGGCACCAAACTCAACAAATACATGCTGCCCGACTGGGTGTTTGCATCCGACGACGCCTACCAACGGGTGACCCGGCACTTCGGAGTGAAGAACATGAAAGGATTCGGCATAGACCACCTGCGCGACGGAATCACGGCAGCAGGAGCCATACTCCACTACCTGGCCGAGACCCAGCACAACAACATAAGCCACATACTGAAGATATCACAAATAGAGGAGGACCAATACGTAAGGCTCGACAAATTCACCATACGCAGCCTCGAACTGATCAGCGCCATGAACGAAGGCGGTACATCGCTGCTTGGAGTCATCGACAAGACCGTGTGCCCCATGGGCAGCCGATTGCTGCGCAGGTGGGTGGTCTTTCCGCTCAAGGACATAAAAGCCATACAGCAGCGACAGAGGGTGGTGGAATGTTTCTTCCGGCACACCGACCTGCGCGACATCATACACGAGAACCTGCAAAACGTGGGCGACATGGAGCGTATAGCCTCGAAGGTGGCCGTAGGGCGTGTATCACCTCGCGACCTACTGCAACTCAAGGCGGCACTGGCTGCCATACGCCCCATAAGGCAGGCCTGCATCGAGAGCGACGACGAAAGCCTAGTGGCCATGGGCGGGCAGCTCGATGAATGTATTGAGGTGTATGAACGCATTGAGAAGGAAATAAAAAACGACGCGCCGTTCATCGTGAGAAACGGTGGAGTGATAGCCGACGGAGTCAATGCCGAACTCGACGAACTGCGCGAAGTGGCATACTCGGGCAAGGACTACCTGCTCAAGATGCAGCAGCGCGAGATAGAACGCACAGGCATCACAAGCCTCAAGATAGGGTTCAACAATGTGTTTGGATACTATATCGAAGTGAGAAACACCTTTAAGGACATGGTGCCGCCCGAGTGGATCAGGAAACAGACACTGGTGCAGGCCGAGCGATACATAACCCAGGAACTGAAAGAATATGAGGACAAGATACTGGGTGCTCAAGACCGCATCCTCTCGCTCGAAGCCAACCTATATGCCGACCTCGTAGCCTATATATCGAAATATGTCGACCGACTGCAACACAATGCCAACCAACTGGCACGCATCGACTGCCTGCTCTCGTTTGCCACGTGTGCAGCTGCATACAAGTATGTATGCCCTGTGGTCGACGACAGCCTCGTCATAGACATCAAGGCTGGGCGACATCCGGTCATAGAGCGCCAGATGCCCATAGGCGAGCAATATGTGGCCAACGACGTGATGCTCAGTTCTGACTCACAACAGATAATTGTCATCACAGGTCCAAACATGGCGGGTAAGTCGGCACTGCTGCGACAGACGGCCCTCATCACCATCATGGCACAGATAGGCAGCTTTGTGCCGGCCGACAGTGCACGCATCGGTATATGCGACAAGGTGTTTACCCGTGTGGGAGCCAGCGACAACATATCGCTTGGCGAAAGTACCTTCATGGTCGAGATGACCGAGGCGGCAAGCATCATCAACAACCTCTCGCCACGATCGCTCGTCTTGTTCGACGAACTGGGACGAGGCACCAGCACCTACGACGGTATATCGATTGCCTGGGCTATCATCGAATACATACACGAGAATGCTCGCAGCCACGCACGTACACTATTTGCCACTCACTATCACGAGCTCAACGAGATGGAACGCCTCTTCTCGCGAGTAAAGAACTATAATGTGTCGGTGAAGGAAGCCGACGGGAAGGTCATCTTCCTGCGCAAACTGGTGCCTGGCGGCAGCGAACACTCGTTTGGAATACATGTGGCGCGCCTTGCCGGTATGGTGCCAAGTGTGGTGAAACGTGCCGACCAGGTGCTGAAGGAGTTGGAACGCAACAACTCGGGCGATGGTATTTCACGTCCGCAGACACAGTCGATTCACGATAGCGGCACCCATCAACTGTCGTTCTTCCAGCTCGACGACCCTGTGCTTTCGCAGGTGCGCGACGAGATTATCGGTACCGACATCAATGCACTCACGCCACTCGAGGCACTCAACAAACTGAATGAAATAAAGAGAATCCTCACAGGTAAGTGATTAACGGTGCTACCGTTCTTTTAGATATAAAGTGATAAATGATAGGAATAGCCTTTTTGGCAAGAAGCAATACATGACACGAACAGACTTTGAGATAATGGCACCTGTGGGCAGCCGTGAAAGCTTGGCTGCAGCAATACATGCGGGTGCCGACAGCATATATTTCGGAATCGGACGCCTGAACATGCGGTCGCATTCGGCAGGACGTTTCACTATCGACGACCTCTACGACATTGCTGCCACATGTCGCGAAGCGGGCGTGAAGAGCTACCTCACGGTCAACACCATCATCTACGACGAAGATATCAGCGACATGCACGAAATAGTGGATGCGGCAGCGAAGGCAGGCATTTCGGCCATCATTGCGAGCGATGTGGCTGTCATGACCTATTGCCGCAAGGTGGGAGTGGAGGTACACCTGAGCACTCAGCTCAACATATCAAATATAGAGGCTTTGCGATTCTATGCCCAGTTTGCCGATGTGAGCGTATTGGCTCGCGAGCTGAATATGCATCAAGTGAAGCATATCTACGAGCAAATCAAGGAGCAACACATCACTGGACCTTCGGGACAGGAGGTGAAGATCGAGATGTTTTGCCACGGTGCGCTCTGCATGGCGATAAGCGGCAAGTGCTACCTTAGCCTTCAGAATGCGGGACGCAGTGCCAACCGCGGCGAGTGTGTGCAGATTTGCCGTCGCGGATACGAGGTGACTGATGTGGAGACGGGCACACAACTGAATATCGACAACAAATACATCATGTCGCCACGCGACTTGAAGACTATTCGCTTCATCGACATCATGATGGATTCGGGAGTCCGTGTGTTTAAGATTGAGGGACGTGCACGCGGTCCTGAATACGTCCACACGGTTGTTTCGGCTTACAACGAGGCTATCAACGCCGTGATTGACGGCACATTCACCGACGAGCGCAAGGATGAGTGGGACAGCCGGCTGGCCACTGTGTTCAATCGCGGCTTCTGGGATGGCTACTACCAGGGTGCGCGCCTTGGCGAGTGGTGTGATGTATATGGCAACAAAGCCACGGAGAAGAAGGAATATGTGGGTAAGTGTGTGAAATACTTCTCGAAGTTGGGTGTGGGAGAGTTTGTCATCGAGAATTCGCCACTCAGTGTGGGCGACAAGATATTGGTGACAGGGCCTACTACAGGTGCCCTCATCCAGCAGGTGGATGAAATCCGCTTCGACCTTCAACCTGTCGATACAGCTACTCGCGGTCAGCACATAAGTATCAAAACAAATGAGAAAGTGCGACCCAACGACATGCTTTATGTGATGAAATAGCCGCCCCTAACCCCCTCCAAGGAGGGGAACTCCATCCGGATGGCATCATCCCCCCTTGGGGGGATAAGAGGGGGGCTACCTCCTGCTTTTATATATGGTCACGCTGAACCATACGATGGCGAGCGCGAATATGGCAGCATACATCAGGAGCGATGGGTCGTGGAGTACGCACGAAGCCCATATAGCACCTCCGAGGCATATAGCGAGGAAGCACAGCGATGTAATCATCAATATGCGTTGCAGCTTGCTCATTTCTTCAGTTTCCAGCTAAATCCGTCTTTTGTATCTTTTACTTCAAATCCCAGTTCGGCCAGGCGGTCGCGAATCATGTCGCTTGTGGCCCAGTCCTTGTTGGCTTTGGCCTTCATGCGCTGTTCGAGCAGCATGTCGACCACGTGTCCGAATGCCTCTTCGCGTGCGGCTCCGCTTCCTGCCTGTGTGCTGTCGATTTGCAATCCCATGAGTTCGATGGCGAAGAGTCGGAACACACGGCGTGCTTCCTCGAGTGCGTCGGCGCTGATGGTGGCGTGGTGGTCGGCTACTTGGTTGATGAGTTTCGACATCTCGAAGAGGTTGGATATCACGATCGGGGTGTTGAAGTCGTCGTTCATGGCCTCGTAGCAGTTTTCTTCTATCTGCTTTATCTGCTGGGTGGTGATGGTTCCTGCTTCGGCGGGGTTGATGGCAAGCAGTGTCTTGTAGGCGTCGGTGAGTCGTTCCAGTCCTCGCTGTGCAGCTATGAGTGCTTCGTTGCTGAAGTCCACGGTGCTGCGATAGTGTGCCTGCAGTATGAAGAATCGTATGGTCATAGGGCTGTAGGCCTGTGACAGCATCTCGTTGCCGTCTTTGTCCTTATGGCTTCCGGCGAAGAATTCGGCCAGTGTGATGAAGTTGCCGAGGCTTTTGCCCATTTTTTGTCCGTTGATGGTTATCATGTTGTTGTGCATCCAGTAGCGCACCATCTGGTCGCCCTGGCTTGCTACGGCTTGTGCTATCTCGCATTCGTGGTGTGGGAATATGAGGTCCATGCCGCCTCCGTGTATGTCGAAGTGGTGGCCGAGGTATTTGCGTCCCATGGCGGTGCACTCGCAGTGCCATCCGGGGAATCCGTCGCTCCATGGCGAGGGCCATCGCATGATGTGTTCGGGCATAGCTTTTTTCCACAGGGCGAAGTCGGCTTGGTTGCGCTTTTCGCCTACTCCTGCCAGTTCGCGCGATGCATCTTTTATGTCGTCAAGGTTGCGTCCCGAAAGTATTCCGTAGTGGTGTTTCTTGTTGTATGCCTCGACATCGAAGTATACCGAGCCGTTCGACTCATAAGCGAATCCGTTGGCCATGATTTCCTTCACCAGCTCTTCTTGTTCGATGATATGGCCGGTGGCGTGGGGCTCTATCGATGGTGGCAGGCATCCGAGTGCCCGCATGGCGTCGTGGAATCGGTTGGTGTAGTATTGCGCTACCTCCATCGGCTCCAGTTGCTCCAGTCGTGCCTTCTTGGCTATCTTGTCTTCACCCTCGTCGGCATCATGTTCCAGGTGCCCTACGTCGGTTATGTTGCGCACATATCTCACCTTGTATCCCAGGTGGGTGAGATAGCGGAATACTATGTCGAAAGTGATGGCGGGACGTGCATGCCCCAGGTGGGCATCGCCGTAGACGGTCGGGCCACACACGTACATACCTACGTGTGGTGCGTCGATTGGCCTGAACAGTTCCTTCTGTCGGGTCAGTGTGTTGTATACGAGTAGATTCATGATGCAAAATTACGAATTTATTTTGAGTCGGCCACTATTCATCGCCTTTTTTCTTAAAAAAGACAGAGGATATGCCTCCTTGGCACATCCTCTTTACTTATTTGGTCTTGTAATTGAGTTCTTGAGTTTTTGAGTTCTTGAGTTCTTGAGTTTTTAAGTTCTTTAGTTTTTGCGAGACCTCAAGACCTTACGAGCTCAAGACCTAAAAAAACTTACTAACTCACGAACTACCTCTCTTTTACTGCTGCTGCTGACGTGGTCCCTGACCGCCTTGGCGCTGACCGCCACCGAATCCCTGACCGCCGCCGAAGCCTTGTCCGCCACCCTGCTGGAAGCGCTGGCGCATTTCTTCTTGCTGCTTCTGATACTTAGTATATTGTTCTTCAGTCAGGATGCCCTTCAGTGCCTTTTCCTGAGCTGCCTGGCGCTCCTGCATCTGCTTCATCATGGCCTCGCGGTCGAAGTTCTGTGGCTGACCGCCGCCTTCCATCATCTTCTGCATGCGCTCCTGCTGCTCCTTCTGCTGAGCAGTGAAGTATTCCTTCAGTTTCTTGTATTGCTCGTCGTTTACACCGAGTTGTTCCTTCAGACGGTCGGCCTGACGTGTAGCCATCTCTTCTGGGTTGAATTCACGACGCTGACGCTGTCCTTGTCCTTGTCCTTGTCCCTGCACCTGAGCCATCATGCTCAGCGACATTACCATTGCTGCAATAGCAAAAATCAGTTTCTTCATAATTCTTACGGTTTTTAGTTGTTAATAATATCTGTTTTAGTTGATTTGCAATCTTATGACCCTTGCAAACAGAAATGGTTTAATGCACCGATGCAGCTTTTAGGAATTTACCTACCGCGAGGGGAATTTTCCCCTATGTTCGCACATCAGCGCCACGACATACGCCACGGCTACACCCGCGGTGTATGCCACCATGTCGGACACAAGGAATCCCTGCCCCAGGACCAGGTGTCCCACCACGGTACTCCTCACGGCGCATAGCCACGGCCACGTGATGAGTTGACTCAGTTCGACGGCATAGCAGGTGATGAGCGCTGCCACTGCCACCCGGCTCAACTTCCATCCTGCTGCCGCTGCGCGCCACAAGCAGAACATCATCACCGCCCAAAGGCCATCGCCCACACAGGCAGGTATCCACCCACAGCGGCGCGACAGCAACCCCGCAACCACCACCAGGGCAGTGGCCGCAAGATATATCATTCGTAGTTTCATGTGTGTATGCTTCATCGTTTTCTTACATAAACGGAACTACACCTTATTATATTATATATAGCACGCAATAATAATAAATATAGCACGCAGTTTCTTTCATAGGGCATCAAAACACCACGCGGATATGCAGGTTTTGCTGCGAGAGCGGTGTAATTTGCTTGCGAGTACGTAGAAGTTTTGCTGCGAGAGCGGTGTAATTTGCTTGCGAGTACGTAGAAGTTTTGCTGCGAGTGCGTAGGAATTCTTTAATTTGCGACGCAAATTAATAAAATTGCGACGCAGTTTTATTAATTTTCCACCGAAAAACAATAAATTTGCGTCGCAAATTAAAGAATTAGTCCGCACTCGCAAGGTTTTTACTGCGCACTCGCAGGTAAATTACTACGCACTCGCGAGGTTTCTTCTCTGTACTTGCATGCAAAAAACATGTGCACTATATGGCATCGACGACGTTGAATCCGAAATCGAACAAGGTCTGTGCCTCGGTGAATCGCGATGCATGGGTCTTGCTCTTGAGCAGTACGAGGGTGAGCGTGGAGCCTCCGGGGCGGCTGACCGACGCAGCGAGACACGCACCGGCATTGCGGGTGAAGCCTGTCTTCACACCATTGCAGCCGTCGTACTGGTTTAGCAGTTGGTTGGTGTTCCAGCATGGCATGTGGCGGCCGTCGGTGAGTGGAAGGTCGGCATAGGGTGTGCTCACGATTTCAGCAAACAGGGTGTCGGCCATGCAGTAGCGTGTGAGGACGAGCAGGTCGCGTGCGGTGCTGTAGTTGCTGTCGTTGGGCAGGCCGTTGGGATTGGCAAAATGGGTGCTGTCCATGTGCAGGTAAGCCGCCTTGTCGTTCATCATCGAGACAAAAGCCAGCGTGTCGCCTGCTATATGCTGCGCAATGGCGTATGCCGCCACATTGTCGCTCTGCAACATCATCTCGACCAGGAGGTTGTGGAGTGTGAACTGATAGCCGGGGCGCACCATGGCACCGGTGGTGACGAAGATGTCGGGAGTGATGACGACAGTGTCGCTGAGGTTGCCATGCTCCAATGCAATGAGGCATGTCATCATCTTGGTAAGGCTGGCGGGATACATGCGGCGGTCGGCATCGCGGGCACTGAGCATCATGCCCGACGAGTCATCGACCATAATCCACGACTCGGCAGTGAGGCGGGCGAGCGATGCGTAGCCGTCGATGGTGTCGATGTTGACGTGGGTGCTGAGGGTGGTGTCGATGGTGCAGGCACGCTCCAGTCGCAACTGCTCGGCACGGCGCGATGAAGAGTCGCCGCAACTTGAAAAGCTTAGAGTGGCGAGCACTGCCATCAACCAACAACGAATGATGATTGATGAGCGGCCGATGCTGGTGGTTTTATCCCTTTGGATGCTGGTGGTTTTATCCCTTTGGACGCTGGTGGTTTTATCCCTTTGGATGCTGGTGGTTTTATCCCATTCCATAATGTAGATAGTGTTGTCGTTCTTCTTCAGTCATGCGCTCGATGGCATATCGCAAGGCAGTGCGTGGCATGTGGTGGGCATGTTGGTCGAGAAACTGCCGCAGCACATCCATCGACACGTTGTTGCCCACTTCGCGCAACATCCACCCTACGGCCTTGTGCATGAGGTCGTGGGGATGATTGAGATGAAAGGTTGCATAACGCAGGCACCACGAAGGGTCGCCATAGCGTGTAGGCATCTGACTGCACACGATGCTCATGCGCTGCTTCCACAGGCAAGGACTATCGGCCAGCGCATCGACCACACTGCGCTTATGCTCAATGCTTCCATCGCCCAGAAACGTAGGCAGCATGAGCCAGCGGCCGAGAATCTTCGGTGCCGAAAGGTCGACGAGGTCCCAGTTGTCGGCCCTCTCGGCATAGCTGAGGTAGAGTGTGACTATCTCGTCGCGCGAGCGTATGGCATCGGGGTCGTTTGTGAGTCGCTTCTGTGAAAGGCGTTCGAACCGTAAGACCAAAATGAGCAGGCCGCAGAGCCGCACCTCGTGCCAGCTGCTGAGCAACAGTTGTGGCACTTCGCTCAGCGGCACATCGGCTGCCCACTTCGCAACCTCACGCGTCTGCGGTACCTTCAATCCAAGAAACTCATCACCCTCGCCATATTCGCCGGGGCCTGTCTTGAAAAAACGCATCAACACACGTCGCTGCTCGTCGTTGCGCAGTGAGATGAGGCGTGAGATGATGTCGGAAGATGTTATGCAACTTGTTTTCATGCCACAAATTTACGAAGATAATCGCAAAAAGACGCGATGCAACATTAGTTTTTAGCATTCTTTGGCATCGAATAGACAAAAAAGCGGTAACTTTGCAGCGGTTTTTGTGAGTGCAGAAGCACATAAACCACACCAACCACAAACTCACAACCATTCACGACAACGATTAATACACAACCACTAATACACAACTATTCACAATCATTAATACACAACCATTTACAACAACAATGTTACGCATATTTCAGGCCATAAGTCGCTGGCTGGCCACCTACACCTCGCCTTTCATCATTGCCATAGCACTGCTCACCTTCTTCCTGCCCGACCTCTTCGTATGGGTGCGCGGCAATACTCAGACGGTCATTCTCGGCATCATCATGCTCACCATGGGTATGACACTGACCACCGAGGACTTCCGCATTCTGGCGCGTCGGCCGCTCGACATACTCATCGGCGCATGTGCTCAGTTTATCATCATGCCACTTGTGGCGTGGTTGCTGGTGAGGGTATTCAACCTCGAACCGGCACTGGCCCTCGGCATCCTGCTCGTAGGTTGCTGTCCTGGAGGCGTGTCGAGCAACATCATGTCGTATCTGTGCCACGGCGATGTGGCCTTCTCGGTAGGCATGACCTGTGCGTCGACCCTGCTTGCGCCAGTCATGACACCCCTCTTGATGCAACTGACGGCAGGCGAGATAATCAAGATCGACGCTGTCGGCATGTTTATCAACATCCTCATCGTGACCGTCATACCGGTTGCAATCGGTTGGTTCCTCAACTACACATTCTCGCGTCGCAAGTCATTCCCTGCCATTCAGTCGCTGATGCCCGGCTTGAGTGTCATCTGCCTTGCATGCATAGTGGGCGGAGTGATATCTACCGTTCACGACGACCTCGTGAGTCGCGGCCTCATACTCTTCCTCTGGACATTTGCCGTGGTGCTCTGCCACAATTCGCTCGGCTACCTGCTGGGCTGGCTGGCCGGCCGGGTAGCAGGCTTCAACACAGCCAAGAAGCGCACCATATCGATCGAGGTAGGTATGCAGAATGCAGGACTGGCCACCGTCCTTGCCAGCACATTCTTTGCTGCACAGCCACTTGCGGTGCTCCCATGTGCCATCAGTTGTGCCTGGCACAGCATCAGCGGCACCATCCTCGCCGGCATGTTCATGCAATATGACAAGAGGAAAAGTGACAGCAAAAAGACATCACGACAATAAAAGAAGCTACCATTACAGCCATAACAACTCCATACACAAACAACAACTCCATACACAAACAACAACTCCATACACATAGCAACAACCTCATACACAACCTACAACCTCATACACATAGCAACAACTTCATACACAAAAAAAGGTGCTGCAGCAATAATGCTACAGCACCTTATTATATATATATACAGCTTTCGTAAGTTCTACTTACTTCTGCTTACTCATCCCACCTCCCTCCCCAATAAAAGGAGGGAAGGAGATAAGGTCTGACTTCCTTAGTCGGCCAGCTTTGCCTTGATGAACTCGCGGTTGAGGCGTGCGATGTTGGCGATAGTTTCACACTTAGGACATACGGCTTCGCATGCACGGGTGTTGGTGCAGTTGCCGAATCCCAGTTCGTCCATCTTGGCCACCATTGCCTTCGCACGCTTGGCTGCCTCGGGACGTCCCTGTGGCAGGAGGGCGAGCTGACTCACCTTGCTCGATACGAACAACATGGCTGAACCATTCTTACATGCAGCTACGCAGGCACCGCAACCGATGCACGATGCGCAATCCATTGCCTCGTCGGCATCCTGCTTAGGAATGAGGATTGCGTTGGCATCCTGCGGAGCACCGGTACGTACGGTAGTATAACCACCTGCCTGGATAATCTTGTCGAATGCAGAGCGATCGACCATACAGTCTTTGATGACAGGGAATCCGGCCGAGCGCCATGGCTCGACGGTGATGGTCTCACCATCCTTGAATCGGCGCATGTAGAGCTGACATGTGGTTGCACCACGCTCGGTCTTTCCGTGTGGTGTACCGTTGATATAGAGTGAGCACATACCGCATATTCCTTCACGACAGTCGTGATCGAATACGAATGGCTCCTTACCAGCGTCGATGAGTTCCTCGTTCATGATGTCGAGAGCCTCGAGGAATGAAGTATCGTCTGGTATGTTCTTCAAATCGTGAGTTTCGAAGTGGCCCTTGTCCTTCGGACCGTTCTGCTTCCAGAACTTTATAGTGACATTTATATTCTTAGCCATATTAATTCTTGTAGTTACGTGTTTGTACCTTGATTGCTTCGTACTGGAGTGGCTCCTTGATGAGTTCAGGATCCTTGTCAGCACCCTCGTACTTCCAGCATCCTACGTAGAAGTAGTTCTCGTCGTCGCGCTTTGCCTCGCCTTCTTCTGTCTGGTATTCCTCGCGGAAGTGGCCACCGCATGATTCATTGCGCGAGAGGGCATCGTGGGCAACGAGTTCGCCCATGGTGAAGAAGTCGCGGAGGTGGATTGCCTTGTCGAGCTCGACGTTGAGACCTTCCTTTGTGCCAGGCACGAAGAGGTTTGTGTCGAATTCCTTCTGCAGTTCCTTCATCTTGGCGATACCGGTCTTCAGTCCTTCGGCTGTGCGGCCCATACCTACGTATTCCCACATGATGTGTCCGAGTTCCTTGTGGATAGAGTCGACAGAACGCTTACCCTTGATGTTGAGCAGACGTGTGAGTTCGGCATCCACGGCCTTCTCTGCTTCGGCAAACTCAGGCAGGTCGGTCGATACTTTTGGCCATATAGCCTGGTCGGCAAGGTAGTTCTGAATAGTGTAAGGCAGAACGAAATATCCGTCGGCCAGTCCTTGCATCAGTGCGGATGCACCGAGGCGGTTGGCTCCGTGGTCGGAGAAGTTGCACTCGCCGATAGCGAAGAGGCCAGGGATAGAGGTCTGCAGTTCGTAATCTACCCATACACCACCCATTGTGTAGTGGATAGCAGGATAAATCATCATGGGCTTGTAGTATTTCACGCCGTTGATTTCGTTGGCAAGGTCGCCAGGATATACGTCGGTGATTTCTTCATACATGTCGAAGAGGTTGCCGTAACGTTGCTTCATGGCATCGAGTCCGAGGCGGTTGATACTTTCAGAGAAGTCGAGGAACACGGCAAGACCTGTGTTGTTGACACCGAATCCCTTGTCGCAACGCTCTTTGGCTGCACGGCTTGCCACGTCGCGAGGCACGAGGTTACCGAATGCAGGGTAGCGGCGCTCCAGATAGTAGTCGCGGTCTTCCTCGGGTATTTCCCAGCCTTCCTTTGTGCCTGCCTGCAGGGCCTTGGCATCTTCCAGTTTCTTTGGTACCCAGATACGTCCGTCGTTACGCAGTGACTCCGACATGAGTGTGAGCTTCGACTGCTTGTCGCCGTGAACCGGGATACATGTTGGGTGGATCTGCACGTAGGATGGGTTGGCCATGTATGCACCCTTGCGGTAGCATTGAACGGCTGCTGTGCAGTTACATCCCATTGCGTTGGTCGAGAGGAAGTAAGTGTTGCCGTATCCGCCGGTAGCGATGACAACTGCGTTGGCAGTGAATCGCTCGAGCTTTCCGGTGACGAGGTTCTTGGCGATGATGCCGCGAGCCTTACCGTCGACGATGACTACATCTTCCATCTCGTAGCGTGTGTAGAGCTTCACCTTGCCTGCCTGCACTTGTGCTGACAGTGCGCTATATGCACCCAGCAGGAGCTGCTGACCGGTCTGACCCTTTGCGTAGAAGGTACGGCTCACCTGTGCTCCGCCGAATGAGCGGTTGGCCAGTGTGCCTCCGTATTCACGTGCGAACGGTACGCCCTGTGCTACACATTGGTCGATGATTGAGTTGCTGACTTCTGCCAGACGATATACGTTGGCTTCGCGGGCACGGTAGTCGCCACCCTTGACTGTGTCGTAGAACAGACGATATACGCTGTCGCCGTCGTTCTGATAGTTCTTGGCTGCATTGATACCACCCTGTGCAGCGATTGAGTGTGCACGGCGTGGTGAGTCCTGGATGCAGAAGTTGAGTACGTTGAAGCCCATTTCGCCAAGGCTTGCGGCAGCACTGGCACCAGCCAGACCTGTACCTACGACGATGACGTCGAGCTTCAGTTTGTTCTTTGGGTTTACCAGGCGCTGGTGAGCTTTATAGTTCGACCATTTCTCGGCCACTGGTCCCTCGGGTATTCTTGAATCTATTTTGATTGGCATAATCGTATTTACTATTTACAGATTTACAATTTACGATTTAATTCTATTTGTTTTCCATTTTCCATCTGGCGATGGTGTGTTCCTTATTTCACAGGAAATGGCAGGAGTTTGAAGTCGCACTGACCCACATAGTCGGGGAAGAAAGCGAAACCGAGTACCACGATGAGGAATATGAGCATAACGACAGTAGCCCATATTTGTCCGATGCACTTCCAGCGGTTGAACCAAATGTGTCCGCTCAGTCCCATTGTCTGCATCGACGACCAGATGCCGTGAGTGAGGTGGAACCAGATGGCAACGATCCAAATGACGTACAATGCAGCGATTACTGGGTTGGAGAATGTCTGTTGGATGTATCCGAAACCGTCGGTTGGTTCGAGTCCTCCAAGCAAAGGTTGTCCGATGATTTCTGCAAACATCATGTTATACCAGAAGTCCTTGAGGTGGAGCAGCAGTCCGATGAGGATGATGATGCCGAGCACCAGCATGTTCTGGCTGGCCCATTCCACCTTGTCGGGTTTAGCAGTGACCGCATACTTGTTGTTGCCACGAGCCTTGCGGTTCTGGAAGTTGAGGATAAATGCATAGACGATGTGCACCAACACGAGCAGGGCCAGTCCCATCGTGGCTGCTATGGCATACCAGTTGGAGCCGAGCAGGGCGCAGATGGTGTTGTAAGCGTCTTTGCTGATGAGGGCAACCACGTTCATGCATCCGTGGAACGTGATGAAGAGAACCAGTGCAAGGCCCGAGATGGACATTACCAGTTTTCTTCCGATAGATGAATTAAATAACCACATAAATAAATCTTTTGTTTGTTAATATTGTTTTTGATTTTGTTTTGGTCGGCGTATGTGTCGGCAAAGATACGAAATAATTCATAATTTCACGTGCATAAACAGTAATAATTTGCTGTATCATGCGG
>CAMVDC010000002.1 GCA_947166155.1 uncultured Prevotellaceae bacterium
CTCTGCACGGGGGACGACTCGAAACTGCGTGCTCGTAGCATCACTTCTGCGTGCTCGTAGCACAACTTCTACATACTCGTAGCATCACTTCTGTGTGCTCGTAGCATCATTCCTGCAATCTTACTTAATCAAGACTTTATTTCCATTAAAGATATATACACCTGGAACGGTAGGCCTGTCGGTGCCGTGGCGGATGCCCTGCAGGGTGTACCACACGCCGTAGGCCATAGTATCGCTGACACCGTCGATGCCCGAGGCCATGTTGATGTCGATGACAAATGGCTCCCATGGTGTGCCTACGCTGCCATCGCTGGCATAGGTCAACGTGGTGCATACTGTCTTGATGGCGCCATTGATGCAAGCTTTTATCTCGATAGGCTGTCCGCTGCCCTCGCCGGCCACGAGCAGGTAGTAGAGTCCTTCGTCGGCAAAAGCAGTACCACGGCACTCACCATCGATGAATGCAGCAACCTCAGCATCGGTGACAGGCTGGTCGCCATCAGTGAGCATGATGACGAGGGCCATATTGTCAGGATAGTCGGTAGGTGCAACAGGCGAGAATGCAGAAGCAGGAGCTGGATGACGTGCAGCAAGCATTCGACGTGAAGGAGCCGATACAGAGACTGCTGGATAGACAAAATGTTTCTCCGTAGTGTCTGTACTGAAATAGAGGTATCCTCTGCCGGCCTCTAACGCATCGAGGTTACCCTCCCATCCGTATGGGCCGTAGTATGCAAAGGCTGTCTGCGACTTCACCTGGTCGCCCACCTTCGGATTGGCACCAGCCAATGCCTGGCCGATAGGCATGGTGGTCATAGGTGTGTAGGCAATCCAGTTCCAGTTCTTGCCGATAGTGACAGGCGACTCTTCTCGTTTCACTTGCTCGCCGTTGACGATAAGCGGCTGTGGCAGCTCGCTGTTGCCATCAATGCGTGTGAGCTGAAGCTTGTACATCGTGTTGGCATGTACCTCCTTCAGGTTTCCTGCCCAGTAGTTGCCACGACTGTAAGCCACGCCAGAAGTCTTGTCCTTCAGCTGTGCGTTCCAAGACACCAGGTCTTTCAGCACGACAGATGTCTTGGCTTGCACTGGCTCCACGCCCAGTGAGATCCAGTTCCAACCGACGCGTATGTCGAGCGGCTGCTCTACGAGATTGCTCTTCTTGAATATCACAGGATGGTCGAAGGTGCCATAGCTCTTGGTCGGGTCGAAGGCCAGGGATATCAAGGCGGAGTCGGGTGTTGCAGGGAATGACGAAGGCTGATTGATGATGACGTTTGTATAGGTCATGCCTGTCGCAGCATCCCATATACGGAAGGTGACTGGCTGCTGCTTGTCGAGATTTGTCAGCACGCCGTTCACCATCTGTTGGGCATTGCCATAGATACTCATGGCCACATAGGCCGCACCACGCATCTGGCTAGGTGAGGCGATACCACGGCACTCGTCGCCTATGAAGGCAGCCAGGATGCTCTCGCTGTTGCTCATGAGAATACCGTTGACGTAAATCTGTCCGACAATACTCATGTTGTTCTCATAGTCATTCGGGTTGACACTCCATGATGGCTTCTCGCCCTTCACATTCATCACGATGCGCAGAGGTTCCAGAATCTCGTTGTTACCCTGCAGGCCGATGGTCACATCATAATTGCCCACTGCAACTAATGGATTGACTTTGAAGCGCAGCGTCTTTGTCTTCAACGGGTCGATATCATCGGTATAGTTGCTTCCGACGAGAGTGAGCCACTGCGGCAGGTTATACAAGAAATAGTATTCAGTGTTGCCGCCACGGTTCTCGATGTTCACGTCGAAGGTGTAGTCGTCGCCGTATTTCTTGATGATGTTCACTGAGTCTTTCATCCACTTCAGAGTGTTCAGCTGCACGTAGGTAGTCCATCTGATTGGTGCCGACTCATTACCGTGCATGTCGTGAATCTTGTCAACTGTGACATTGAGTGTGCATCCTTCTACATCGCGTGCCTTGATGCCGGCACCCTCCTCCAGACGTATGACAATCTTACGCTCCGAGGCTACAGGCTTGGCAATGATGCGGCTCTCGACAGGGGCGTTCTTCAACGGCGGTGTCGAAGCAACAAGCATCGTCAGGCCCGACGGAGCGATCGTCAGAGACTTTCCGTTAACCTTCGAATTAGGAGCCATGTTCTCAAGCGTTTCGACCATGGTGCTGACACCATTTTCCTTGCCTGCCTTCTCAAAAGGATAATAAGCCACCAGTCCACGTGAAAATACATCTGCGGTATCGATGCAGTTGTATTGGTTGGCTAACAGGCGGCTCTCGGAGAGTGATGCATGCCAGATGCGCACCTCGTCGATATTCGAGAAGTCTAACATGCCCTTACCTAAAACAAGCCTTGAGCCCACCAACGGCGGCACGTCGCGCTCAGCGATGACTGCTGTGCGCTGTCCTTTGAAATAGAAGCTGGCAGCCTGTCCGCGCACCACATTCAGAGCCACATGGCTCCATCCATATACGTTGGGGAACTCACTCTTGCTCACCACCACCTGCTCCTTGTCTCCGTAGCGCAATATCCAGTCATTCTGTTGGTTGATATAGAGCCGCAGGCGGTTGCTGTCGTTGCTGCCAGTCTCGAAGACGGTACGCTCCTTATTGGAGTTACCACCTGCCGGTAGTACCCACATCTCAATTGCATAGCTGTCGCCCTGACCGGTGTTGATGCGGCTGATGTCGGCCACCACGCCTTCTTCATCGTCAAGCCGTAGAGCATAGTTCTTGTTGTCCAACAGCCACGAGTTGTTGACCATGAAGTCGTGAGTATGACGCGTGTCGGCAGCCACATAGCCATGACCTTCCTTCATTGGCCAGTAGTTGACGAGGCCATAGTCGTAGTTGTCTTTCGCCTGGTTCTTAGTGGCGGCAGCCTCAATCACGTCGCGGTAGATGCTGAACAGGGCAAGGTCGTGCATGGCACCATACATATCGCCGAGGTAGAGGTGGTTGTCGTCGAAATATTGTATCTGCTGAATTGCAGTGTCGGGTACTATCTGGTCGGTGAATAAATGTAGTGTGGTATTGCCGTAATTTGCCAAGGCGCTGAACTTCCGCCCGGCCGAATTATAACTCAGCACGAAGTATGTCCACTCGTCCTTTGGCACCACGTCACTGCTGGCTATATCCACATGTCCCATGCTTACCACGATGTGTCCTTCTTTATCGACTCTCAGGGCAAACTGCTCTGGTCCAAGTCGCAAGATGCTGCCCGCATCATTCCATCTCATCCAGAAATCCACTGAGAAGTCGCCGTTAAGGAAGACAGGGTTCTGCGTCATCTGCTCGTCACCATATGGAGTGAGCAGTTTTGACACGTCGTGAGCCACAGGCTGGTCGTTGAGTTTGGCGGTGATAATGATGTTATCGTCGCTAATATAGCCCGGTACGATGTCCTCGTTGAATTCCACCACCAAGTCGTCGCCATAGCGCAGGATGCCATTGGCCGGCAACGGAGTGGTGAGATTGCGTGGACGCACATTGTCCTTGACCACGGCCACCTCGCTGCTGTACGTGTTGATATCCTCGGTGCCATACTTAGTAGTTGTGTAGGCACGGAAGGTGTAGTTACCCTGTGGATAGAAATTGTCGTCGCTCATGTTGAAGCGCAGGCGCAGGTCGCCAGTGGCAGGGAGCACATGGTCGTGCAGCTTAGTGGAGTCGGAACGATTGACGAGGAATGTCAGTGTGTCGGGCCGTGTCCAGGTTGTAGAACCCTCGTAGCGGTATTCAACACCCACCTTCGTCATGCCCTTGAACTGGCGGTTGAAGTTAGTGACTTTCAGTTCCAGGTCACCCTCGTTGCGTCCCAGCGTCTCGAGGTTGAGTACTGGCTCGCTGATAGCCAGGTCGACAGGCGATGAAGAGGGTACGAAGTGAGCATTGAGCGTCACCTCGTCGTAGATTTTGAGAGGCTGGTACTGCGAGCAGAAGCGTATCTTGATGCCTTCGTAGTGCAGAACACTCTGGTCGGTCTGGCGTATGGTCAGCACCTTCTTCGTTGTCTCTTTATGATTCAGAAGCACCGAGCGTCCGTTGACAGGCACACCATCCATCAGTATCTCCAATCCCTTATCATTGGTTTGCTCCACGATAATAAGGTTGTAGCTGAAGTTGACTCCCTGATTCACGTTGGCCATGTTAGTGCAGTAGAGCGTGACATTGGCCTCACCGCCAGCAGGGATGTCGGTCACGGTGACACTCTTCGACGAATTCTGGTCGCCCACGGCTATACCCAATTGGGGCTGTTCCATCTGTTGTGTGGAATTGCCGAGAGGTGTCCCGGGATTATAATACTGAGTGACCTCTTGTGGCTGGTAGGGATTGTAGGTCTGTCCGCCGAAGACACTGAAGAAGTCACTGTACTTCGGGTTGTCCGACTTGTAGATATTGATTGAGAGGTCGGTGTCGCGGTTGCCGTCGTTGATAGAGTATTCCCACTCGGTGTAGTTCTCCGACTTGGTGCCGTTACCCTTGGTGAATCCGCCTCCGTCTTCAGTGCTGATGTTGACAATATCTCCAACCGTGGCCAAGGCTCTGGAGCGAAATCCGAACTTATCACCGAGCACGAATCCCATCTTCCAGGTACGCGTCACCTGATCGTTTTTCGAGTGGCTGGTCCTCTTCGAGTAGCTATAGCTTGTGCCGCCGTCGATGGAGATGTTCTCAGGCAAGGATGTGTTCATCAGCTCCAGCTTGTTCTTCTCGTTCTCCTCAATGGCTTTCTCCCATGCCACAATCTGATTGTTGCACCATGCCACACTGTCTATAGCGGCTCCTGCAGGCGGTGCTGTCGTTTCCCAACTCTTAGGTTTCGCCCATAGATAGTCAGTTCCCTCGGTATAGTCGTCGAGGTTGAGTCCTTTCCACGTCAGGTAAACAGATTCCTCACCGTTGTTGACGTATGACTTTGCCGCTTCCTGGGAGGCCACCTCGGTGAGGAAATTGCGACGCATGTCCTTCCACTTTGGTATCATGACCGTCTGCAACTCATACTGGGTATATTTGAAAGCGGTGGCAATGGAGTCGCCGACAGCGATGGCATCTTCCAGTTTCAGCTCATAATTGCCAGTCTGCAGGTTCTTGTTGATGAAAAGGTGACGGCAGCCGCCGATGAGGAAGTTGGTGGAGGTGCCGACATAGACGTCGCCATCAGCACCCACGTATGGATAGGTGCCACTGGTGGAGACATTCTCTGTGGTGGTCTCTACATCTACTTTGTCGTAGTTCCATACCTTCTCCCACGAGGTGTTGACACCGATGTCCAATTCGTTCTTTATTGCATGTCCCGTTATGACCATAAAGCCCAAGCCGGTACCTTGCACTACGTCCAAACCCCAGACTACATTGTGGATTAAGCTGTAGTTGCCGTAGGCGCGTCGGGTGTCGTAAGTGGTGGTGGTAGTGATCTTGCCGGTCTTCAGCTTGGTGGTTGACTTGGCTCCATGCGGGTCGCGCAACACGAAGTTCACATGGTCCGGTCCTTTGGTGACGAAGTTGCTGCCATAGCTCAGCTGGCCAAGTACCACTGCGTCGATGTTGACAGGAACGTATGTGCGGTCCTTGCGGTTCATGTTGATGGAGAAGTGCCGGGTGTAGGGCGCTACGATGTTGGGCAGTCCCACTCCCCATCGGTAGATGAGGTGGCCGTCGGCACCGAGCTGCGTGTTGTTGGTCTTCAGCTCGTAAATCTCGCCGGCCTTGTAGGGCGATGACGGGTCGTCAACTTGGTAGATGACTGCCTGCTCATCGCTCATCTCGTTGACGAGCGTTATCTCCTGTCCTGTCAGTGGCACGATGTCGGTCACGTCCTCTTCGCCGTCGTGGTTCACGTAGCGTTCGAACCCGAAGATGTCGTATTCCACTTTATTGCCCATGTCGTAAATGGGATAGCCCACCAGGTAGTTCACCGTGTCGTCGGTCTGTGTCCACAGGTCGCCAAGGGTATATTCTGCTCCCTGCTCGTCGGTACAGGTTATCTCCTGCAAACCTAAGATGCCGGGGTCGTGACTTTTCTCGGTGATGGTGATTTCGGGCGGTGCATAGTAGGTGAACACTTTCTTGGTGTTGTACTTGTAGGCGGCGGTCACGCTGTCGCCACGGGTGTCGTCCCAGTGGGTCAGCGAGTCGGTGCGCGACATGCCCGGGCTGGTGAGGTCAATCTCTGGTTGTGAGCCGAAGTCGATGTCGGGATTGCGGTCCACACCAACGCTCTTCACCACATATTTCAGCGGCGGCAGCAGTGCAGAGAACTCGCCTGAGAGCGAGTCGGTGCGTATGTAGATGTACTTCGCATCGTAGTCGATGCCCGTCCATGCCGTGCTCTGTATGGTGGTGGTGTCGCTCTGCCAGGTGCGTGGGGTTGTGGCAGTGGTGATGTGGTCGGAGTCGAGGCAGTTGAGCGAGAACGACTCGTTGAGCAGTCCCAGACGGATGGTGGCTATACCGATGTTGTTTTTCGACTCGGCAAAGCCCACAGCCAGTGTGTCGTTGCGCTCGCCGCCGCCCACCCGTCCGACGAAGTTGACGAGTGTGGAGTCGGTGAAATCGTGTGTCATGGCGCGGTCGAAGTAGAACGTACCCTCGGCAGGGAAGCGTCCGCCATCCACCATTTTGTGGCTCTCCAATTTGGCTTCTACATAATGACGGCCTATAGGCACTGAGATGTTGTAGTAGCCATTGCTTGATGTCATTACCGACTTGCCGTCTTTTGATACCGGCATACCGTCAACATAGAGCATGATACCCTCTGCCGGTACGTTCGTTCCGGCATAATAGACATAGCCGCTCATGGGGAATGACGACACATCTTCGAAGTCGGCAGTGTGTACGAGTGAGTTCTTGCCCACGAAGACCAATGTCTTGGTTGAGTTGAACTCGTGAACGCCATAAAGGGGAACTACGCAGTAGGTGGTGCCCTCGCCGGTGAACGGTATGCCCTGGATGATGTAGTTGCCGTCGGCATCGGTTTTGGCTTTCAGCTTCAGCGCATCGGGCGTGAGGGTTGACGATTGTGCATTGCTACCGATCAGTCCGTGGTGTTTGCGATAGTTGCTGCCGTCGCGTGAGTAGTCGAAGAACTGTGTGCGCAGACCCTCGTCGAAGGTCCAGTAGGTCTCAAGTTGCTTCTCGTCGCCTACGAGCAGGTGGTCGTAGTTGCCGGTGATGTCGGCCTCGGTGAGGCATTTCGTCCACAGGCGGAACTCATCGACAGAGCCTTTGAAGTGACCCAGTTTGAACTGTGACACATCGACCTGCGGCCAGGTGCTGCCGGCCGCCCACGACTGTGTAGAGACCTGCAGGGTCGGAGAGCCATTGTCGCTGCCGGGGGTCAGCACATAGCAGGTCAGCGTCGTGCCCTTGCGGGTCAGTGCCACATGGTTGTAGGTCTCTTTACGAAGTGAGATGCTGTCGAATGCATCAGTGCTTGTCCCGTTGCAGAAGGCCAGCCGGCCGCTGGATGTCATGCCGAGACCGATGCCGCCTCCAAAGTCGGCTATCAGCCTGTCGCTGAATGTCTCGGGATAGAGCCACATCTGAATGGAGAAGTCGCCACTCTTGAAGAGGTTGGCAGCATAGTCCTCTGAAGGATACTGCCATGTCACGGCTCCGTTCATGTCGGAGAAGTAGATGGAGTGGAACTGCTCTGTCTTGCCCGTATCATTGCCAGTGATTGTCATCAATACATCGACACCCTGAACGGCTGTACCGGTGGAGCCATAGGCAATGCGGCCGGTCACGGTGCCGGTGCTCTTGGCAAATCCGATGTCGGTCGCCTCGTTGGCCGTGATGGTTCCGTCGGAGCATTTGTCTTCAACGGTGATGCGGTAGTCGTAGTAAACTCCTGACAGAGCCGTCTCGTCGGTGTAGAACAGATAGTCCTCGTTGCTCGACAGGCGTGTGAGCACTTCCCAGGCTTCGTTCTCCTGCTCGGCACGGCGCCGCTCCACGATGTATGTCTTGGTGTATTGCGAGCCCTGCTGGTCAACATGCCACGACAGTTTCACCGAACCCTCATAGACACCCTTCGATGCCTCGAGGCTGTAGAACTTGGTGGCCTCGCCGATGGCCTTCGGACTGATGGTATATGTGTTGAGCACCGTTTTGTCAATCACACTTTCTATGCGGTAGGTGTGTGGGGTACATGCATTGAGTGGCTCCTCGGTGTAGGGCACTTTAGTCTCAGGGTCAACCTTGTTCTGACGGTTGGCGTGCTGGTCGGTGGTGCGGTGTTCCCATCGCATGGCGTTCTGCATGTTGCCTGGTGTCAGCGTGTAGATTGGTGAGTCTTCGTCATCGACATAGATGCGGAACTTGTGGCCGAAGCCCTCGGGATATGCATCGGAAGTCCATGTGAAGACGATGCGGTCGGCAAGCTGCTCTGCCTTGAAGTCGCATACAGGCAATGAGCGAGTAGTATTTACTGTCAGCGTGGCCTTCGTGTCGTCGCGCTTTGTTGTCGTGTCCCAGAAGTTGGAGACATAGTACACGTCGTAAACCGTGTTTGACTCGTTGGTGAATCCGCTGTCGGAATAGGCATTGACCTTTGGTGCCAGTTCGGCTATCTTTGTGCCGTCGCGATAGACCACCCATTTGAAATCGGAATAGTTGCCGGGAATTGACGGGGTGTTCCATGCCAGGTTCACTTTCTTGTCGCGTTGGTTGAACACGGCTTTCAGGCTTTGGGCCTTGATAACAGGTGGGTTGATGGTTACGGTTTTGCTGATGGCAGGACCGTTGTTGGCAAAGCCGATATCGTTGGCAGAGATTCCTTCAAGATAAGCCTCGACGGTGTAGTTGCCCACATTTATGCCTACAGGTGTGGAGGCAGACCATGGCCCGCCGTTCACCCTGTATTTCAGTTTGCCGTAGTTGTTATTCCACGGATTCTTGGCTATCAGGTCTTGTTTCTTGCCATTGAATGTGAGGTCTTGGGCGAAGGTGGGTTCCTCTTTCCATTTCAGTGTCTGTGTGGTGAAGTGTTGTTGGATATAGATATAGTCGCCGCCGGCATCTTTGTTCACGTCGCAGATGCCACTGTATTTGGAGTTGCGCCATGATATGGCAGCCGTATTCGGATCACTGTCTTCGGCTGCGCTGGTCACCGACAGGCTGGTCAGCACACGCTTGTCGGCGCCGTATGAGGCAAGTTTGCCACGGTCGCGGGTGTAATAGACAAAGATGTCGGCACCGCCTGCACCACGGTTGAGGTCGCCGTTGAATCCATTATTGCTTGATACCCTGTAGTAGGTGCGGCCTTCGAAGGTGAAGGAATTCACCGCCTTGTCCGATGTGCAGATGTCGGTGATGTAGCCTGTCTCGGGATTGGCAGTGCTGCTGGTCTTCCAAATGATATAGATGTCCCAGCCGCCGGCACCCTTGTTAAGGTCGTTACCCAGTACTGTCCAACCTTTGTTGGCATACTCGGTTCGCACAGTGCTTCCCTTGCCTTTTTCTGCACCGATAGTCATCACCTCGGTGATGTACTCCTGGGCCTGCATGTTCGTCAATGCACCTACCAATATGAGTGCTGTGGCCATTATGCGGGTCATTAGCTTTGTTTTCATGATGTTTTGATTTTTTCGTTTATTCTTGCTTTGTCAGTTTAAGGGTGGCAGGGTAGTACTTGCCAGCCCTCAGAGTGGCAGAGGCAGAGCCCGTGTACGTTCCTTCGCTGTTGGTCACGGAGAAAAGGATATTATCTCCTGAAACAGGGAAAAGCGCCACATACACACCGTCGGTGGTTTCAGCGTCGAGGGTAATTACAAGTGGCTCATCCCATTTGTCCGGGGTAGCCGGCACCACTGCCACATCGCCAGCCGTGGGGGTCACAGTGCCCGTAAGTGGATAATTGAGTTCCGACGGTCCATAGAGGTCATCATAGTATTGGATGCTCAGTGTCTTCACAGCGATGGGGTTGGTGCCATCGTTGAACTCAAACTTGGCTAACGCCAGGAGCGACTGCATCGACGATATGGAGGCATTGGCCGTAGTCTCTGTCACCGATGTCACCTTTCCCACGCCATATACATAGTGATAGCGTTGGGCCACATCGCTCAGTGTGCCTTTCTGCCCGCTCAGGCTGATGGTGAATTTCCCCCGGTTCTCGCCCGACATGATGGGGGCAGTAGCTGGGTAGAGGAGCGCTATGTTGTCGTTCACCGAGCATCTCACCGTACCGGTAAACGCAGAAGTGGCGGCCGACGATGAGGCCGAGAGGGTGCCGTAGTCCATTCTGTCGGTGGTGAACGAACTTATGTTGAAGTATGTTGCCGCATCGCCTGCATTCCAGCTGGCTCCCAGCCTACTCGAGTTGTCGGTCAGGGTTGCCCGGGTGAGCGGCACATCGGCCACAGTCATCTGCAACGGCCTTCTACCGTCGCCCTGTTGTTCCTTCACTTCCGGTTCGTCATCGTCAGCCGAACAAGAAGTTTGTGTCATGCCTAATGGCAAAAGGCAAATCACCATCGCGATGCCCATCTGCAAATATAGTTTCTTCATGGTTTTCCCTCCCCTCTTTTATCTACGTGAAAAGCCACCTTCCTCGTCCTTGTCATATCCCGACATCGAGGAACGGACGCCGCGTGTCGGTTCTTCGCTCGTCATGAGCACACTCTGGTGGACAATCATGGTTGCCATCACCGATGGCTTGGCATACTGTTGTTTCTTGATGTTCTGTTTCATAATGTTGCTATTTTTTTTGTGTGATTATTTTATAATGAGCACATGGCGCCGGCCTCACCTCCACCGTCACACCCCACCGGGGGATGCGCGCCGAGCATACACCGACACATGCAGCAATCATCGCCATTGCTGCCATAAACGTCACATTCTGTGACGCAAAGGTAACTATTTATAACGAAAAACATGTTTTTCAAAACAGAAAAAACGCACTTCCCCTTCGTTTTTTACTGACTTACACCCCTCCTTTTGCAGAATAACGCCGAAAACTTGTATGCCGACCACCGGGCACGCAGCGCAAGACTTCCCGTCGGCATCATGCTCCGTCCCCATCAGCTTCTTGCCAAAGCTTCCCCCCCTCGTGCCCCTGTACGGTGGCATCGCATTGGCATTTTCTTGATGACTGCGCACTCTCGGCTCTGCGACCGCGCACTCTCGGGCCTGCGACCGCGCACTCTCGGGCCTGCGACTGCGCACTCTCGGGCCTGCGACTGCGCACTCGCAAAAACACGCCCCTACAGGCTTTGCTACCGACAAGGCAAAAGTGGCCATTCCATCGGGGAGCATAACCGCCTGAAAATGCAAAACAGCAGGAGTGGCTGTTGCTTACATCCTGCTGTTTTGTGTGCTTGATGGGGGCTAAAGGGTCGTCGTAGTTGTTGCTGCCGTTCATCGCTCTATCCAGCTCTCGCGGTCGAGGTTGCGGTAGCCGATGGCTTCGGTGATGTGGTGGGGCTGGATGAGGGGCGATGCATCGAGGTCGGCAATGGTGCGTGCCACCTTGAGGATGCGGTCGTAGGCTCGGGCGGAGAGGTTGAGCCGACGCATGGCATCGCGCAGGCGGGTGGTGCCCTGCTCGTCGAGCTGGGCATAGGTGTGGAGGAGCGAAGTGGTCATCTGTGCATTGCAGTGTATGCCTTTCACACCGGCATATCGCTCTTCCTGAATCTTGCGAGCCGCAATGACTCGCTGGCGTATGGCGGCACTCGACTCTCCCTTCGGAGCGTTGGCCATATCGCTGAAGGGCACGCTCTCGACCTCGACCTGAATGTCGATGCGGTCCATGAGCGGTCCGCTGATGCGGTTCATGTAGCGCTGAATCTGGGTGGGGGTGCAGACACAGGTGTGTGTGGGGTGGTGGAGCCAGCCGCAGGGACAGGGGTTCATCGATGCCACAAGCATGAAGGAGCATGGCATGGTGATGTTGTATTTTGCACGGCTGATGGTGATGATGCGGTCCTCGAGTGGCTGACGCAGGGTTTCGAGCACCGATTTCGAAAACTCGGTAAACTCGTCGAGGAAGAGGACTCCGTTGTGTGCCAGGCATATCTCGCCGGGCATGAAGTTGGTGCCTCCACCCACGAGGGCTACATCGGAGATGGTGTGATGGGGTGAGCGGAATGGGCGCTGGGTGATGAGCGATGTGTCGCGACTTATCTTGCCAGCGATGCTGTGTATCTGTGTGGTTTCAAGACTTTCGGACAGGGAGAGCGGCGGCAGTATGGAGGGCAGACGCTTCGACATCATCGACTTGCCGCAGCCGGGGCTGCCTACGAGCAGGATGTTGTGGCCTCCGGCAGCTGCCACCTCGAAGGCGCGTTTCACATTTTCCTGGCCTTTCACCTCGTCGAAATCGAAATCGTAGTTCGACTGCTGAGCATAAAACTCCTCGCGAGTGTTGACCTCGGTGGGTTCGATGTGGGTGGTGCCTGTGAGGAAGCCTATCACGTCTTGAATGTGATGTATGCCATACACCTTCAAGCGGTTGACTACAGCGGCTTCGCGTGCGTTGTCGGCGGGGACGAACAGGCCTTCGTAGCCCATCTCGCGTGCCTTGATGGCAATGGGCAGTGCTCCTTTCACGGGTTGTACCGTGCCGTCGAGGCTCAACTCGCCTACAAACATGTAGTGATGAAGGTGGTCGGAGGGCACCTTGCCCATCGATGCCATGATGCCGATGGATATAGGCAGGTCGAAGCCCGACCCTTCTTTCTTCACGTCGGCCGGTGCCAGGTTGACCACCACTTGCTTCATGGCCATCTTGTAGCCATTGGTTTGTAGCGATGAAAGCACTCGCTCCTGGCTTTCGCGCACCGCGCTGTCGGGCAGTCCCACGATTGAGAAGCGGAACTGGGGGTTGGTGGTGACGCTCACTTCGATGGTGATGGGCAGGGCTTTGAGCCCTTGCATAGTGGCTGATGACAATTTTGCAATCATGAGGCAGTGGGGGCAATTATGAGGGGCGGTGGAGCTATTCCTTGCGCCAGAATCCGTGGGTTAGGAGTATGAGTATGGGGAATATCTCGAGACGGCCGATGAGCATGAGCATGGAGCAGACTATCTTGCCAGGCGCACTGATGATGGCCCATGAATGGGCAGGCCCGTAGTACCCCATGGCTGGACCCACGTTGCTGAGCGACGAGAGCGAGACACTGAGTGCCTCGGTGAAATCGTGGCGCAGCAAATTGTGGCCGTCGGTCATCTGTGATATATATGTGTGGTCGACTCCGCAAAGGATGAGGACGAAGGCCCCGATGAATAGCGAACCGACGAACAGGGTGACGAATGCCAGCATGGTTTTCTGTATCGACGTGGGTATCACGTCGTTGCCTACCTTCACGCCTGCCACGATGCGCGGATGCAGGATGCGACGGAATTCACCTTGAAGCACACTCCACAAGATGGCCCAGCGGATGCACTTGAATCCGCCCGACGTGCTGCCCGAGCAGGCTCCGGCAAACATGAGGAACAGCATGATGGGCATGAGTATTTGTGGCCAGATGGTATAGTCGCACGAAGCAAATCCCGTGGTGGTCTGTATTGACACTACGGTGAATATCGACTGGCGGAACGAGAGCTCGATGTCGCCTTGGTTGTTGTGTATGGTGAGCAGGAGGGTGCAGATGATTGTGGACAGGAACACTATGAAGGCATAAATGCGCAGTTCGGGATTGTGGAACAACCGGTGGAGGTGTCCGCGGAAGATGCTGTAGTAAAGCAGTGTGTAGTTCACGCCCGAGAGAAACATGAAGAGTGTGGTGACATACTCGATGGCGGCTGAGTTCCATTGATCGTGGAAGAAAGCAGAATGAGGAGAGAAACCGCCTGTGGCTGTGGTGGTCATCGATATGTTGACGGCATCGAATACACTCATGCCACATACCACCAGCGAGAGGATGCAGAGGAGTGTGAGTGTGAGGTAGACCGACCCAATCCACTTCACAGCCACGCTGATACGCGGGTGAATCTTGTCGTGGAGCGGTCCGGTCGATTCGGCAGCGAAGAGTTTCACTTCGCCGACCCCGAATGCCGGCAGTATGGCAAGGGTGAAGAAGATTATTCCGATACCGCCTATCCATTGTGTCATGCTTCGCCAAAAGATGATGCCGCGAGGCAGGATGTCGATTTTGTCGATGATGGTGGCGCCGGTCGATGTGAATCCCGACATGGCTTCGAAGAATGCGCTGGCAAAATCGGGCACGCTGTCGGTCATGATAAATGGTATGGTACCTATTGCGGTGAAGATAATCCATACGAGCGATACTATGATATATCCGTCGCGACGACCCAGTCGTTTGCCCGCACCGTGGCCTACGATTCGGCCAGCGAGCCCCAGCACGACGCTCAGCACTGTGGTGTAGACGTATGGCATGATGTCTTCATCGTATATGATGGCTACGACCATGGTGATGAGCAGTATGCCTGCCTCGATGAAGAGGAGCATGCCGAGCACGTTGAATATTTGTCGCCAGTTTATCATTACTTCAATTCCTCAGTCTTTCAGTCGTTCAACACTTTAAGATTCTAATCCTTCAATCCCTTAAGGTTTTTAATCCTTCAATCCTTTAAGATTCTAATCCTTCAATCCTTTAAGGTTTCAAATCCTTCAATCCTAATTAAAATATCGTGCCAGTCGTTTCAGTGTCTGGCTGGTGCAGAATACCACGACGCGGTCGCCGCCTTGCAGCTGTGTGCTTCCCGACACCAGTTCGCCACGGCCATGACGTATCATGCCTCCTATGTTCACTTCGGATGGCAGGCCTATCTCCATGATTGGCTTCTTGGTGGCGCGCGAGCCGTCTTTGACTACAAACTCGGCTACATCGGCATCGGCCACGGTGAGCATTTTCACGTTGTTGACATCGGCCTTGAGCAGCATTTGGTAGATGTGGCTGGCTGCCAGCATCTTTTTGTTGATGACGGTACCCACGTCGAGCGACTCGGCCATATCGAGGTATGCCAGGTTTTCCACTTGGGCATAGGTGTTGCAGATGCCGTTGCGGCGTGCTGCCACGCATGCCAGTATGTTTTTCTCGTCGTTGTTGGTGAGGGCTGCAAAGGCTTCTATGTGGTTGTAACCTTCGTCGCGAAGCAGGTCGAGGTCGTAGCCGTCGCCGTTGATTATCATGGTGCGCGATTTTACCATGCGGCCCAGTTCTTCGCATCGAGCGGCATCGCGCTCAATGATTTTGAGCGACATATTGTCGGGGATTTCGCTGTCGGTGCGCACTGCCAGTTTGCCTCCGCCTATAATCATCACGTGCTTCACCTGGGGGTAGTTGTCTTTGCCTGCAAGGTGGCGTATGTTGGTGATTTCGGCCTTGGTGGTCATGAAGAAGACGAGATCGTCGTCCAGTATGCGTTCGTCGCCGCTTGGAATGATGGTATCGCCGTCGCGCTTGATGGCTACCACATGGAATTTGTGTCCGTCCATGCTTATCTCCTTCAGTGTGTGACCAAGCAGCAGGTTTTCGTTTTTCGGTTTGCCGGTGCGGTCGAATGGGTTGAGCTCATGCATCTTGACGCTAATCAGCACGAGGTCGCCGTCGAAGTCGATGTATTGGCGCACCCAGCTATATTGTGCCGAGGCTGCTATCTCTTTGCCTGCCAGCATTTCGGGATAGATGAGTGAGCTGATGCCCATGTTTTCAAACAGGTAGCGGTGGGATGATTGCATGTATTCGTAGTTGTCGATGCGTGCTACGGTGCGTTTGGCTCCCAGTTGCTTGGCCAGCATGCAGCATGTGAGGTTTTCGCTCTCGTGTGGTGTGACCGCAATAAACAGGTTGGCGCTTTCGATGCCAGCGCGTTTCAGGGCATCAATCGATGTAGGCGATGCCACCAATGCCATGATGTCGAGGTCGCTGTTGAGCTTGGTGAGCTTGTCCTCGTCGGGGTCGATGAGGACAATGTCGAGGTTTTCGTTTGAGAGCATCCTGGCAAGGTGGGTTCCCACTGCGCCGGCTCCGGCTATCACTATTTTCATGGGTTGTGAGTGTTTTGGGGGTTATTTCATCTCCTGTATCGCTTTGCTTATTGCCGCGGCATCCATGCCGATGAGGTGGCGAAGCTCAGGCACGGTGCCATGTTCGATGAAGCGGTCGGGGATGCCTATGCGGTGGACGTGTGGGGCGAGGTTGTGGTCGCTCATGTATTCAAGTACGGCACTGCCCAGCCCGCCTTCCACCACTCCGTCTTCCACGGTAATGATGCGGTTGAATATGTGTCCCACTTCGTCGAGCAGGTCGGTGTCGATTGGTTTTAGGAATCGCATGTCGTAGTGTGCCACGCTCAGCTTACGGCCCGAGTTGGCTGCTTCCATCTCGGCCATCGTTATGGCTTGTGCCACTTCGGTGCCGATGGGGCCTATGCTGAGCACAGCCAGGTCGGTTCCCTCTTTCAGACAGCGGCCACGCCCTATGGGCAGTTCCTCGAAGTCGCAGTGCCAGTCGATGAGTGAGCCGCTGCCGCGTGGGTAGCGTATGACGAAGGTGCCCTTGTCGGGCAACTGTGCGGTGTACATCAGTTTGCGGAGCTCGTGTTCGTCGAGCGGCGATGCTATGGTGAGGTTGGGTATGGGGCGTAGGAATGCCATGTCGAAGGCTCCGTGGTGGGTAGGTCCGTCTTCGCCCACGATGCCGGCGCGGTCGAGGCAAAGCACCATGTTCAGTCGCATGATGGCAGCATCGTGTATGATGTTGTCGTAGGCGCGCTGCATGAACGACGAGTAGATGTTGCAGAAGGGTAGCAGGCCGTCTTTAGCCATTCCACCCGAGAAGGTGACTGCATGTCCTTCGGCTATACCTACATCGAAAGTGCGGTCGGGCATGGCCTGCATCATGATGTTCATGGAGCAACCGGTAGGCATGGCGGGTGTGACACCCACGATCTTGTCGTTTTGCTGTGCCAGTTCGAGCAGTGTCTTGCCAAAGACATCTTGGAACTTAGGCGGATGTGGAGTGCCCGGGTCGCTCTTGATGCGTTCGCCGCTCTCGTAGTCGAACAAGCCAGGTGCATGCCACACTGTGGCATTTTGCTCGGCAGGCTGGTAGCCTTTGCCCTTCTTGGTGTGTATGTGCAGGATTTTGGGGCCCTTCATGTCCTTGATAACGCGCAGTATGTGTACCAGCTCGGCCACTCTGTGTCCGTCGGCCGGACCGAAATAGCGTATGTCAAGTCCTTCGAATATGTTTTGCTGATTGGTGAGCAAAGCCTTCATGCTGTTGTTGAAACGTAGCAACCCCTTCTTGCGCCGGTCGTTGAGTATGCCCCACTCATATAGTTTGAGCGATGCCTTGTAGCGCAGGCGGTTGTAGGTGCTGTTGGTGGTGAGTTCGAGCAGCGACTGTCGCATTCCGCCAACACTCTGGTCAATCGACATGTTGTTGTCGTTCAGTATGATGAGCATGTCGTTGGGAGTGCTCGACACGTTGTTCAGCCCCTCGAATGCCAGGCCTCCACTCATGGCTCCGTCGCCAATCACCGCCACCACCTTGCGGTCGATGCCCTGCCTGCGTGCTGCTACCGCCATGCCCAGTGCTGCCGAGATGGAGTTCGATGCATGTCCGCAGCAGAAGGTGTCGTATTCGCTTTCGGTAGGGAATGGGAAAGGCTTCAGGCCGTGGAACTTGCGGTTGGTGGAGAAGCGGTCCTTGCGCCCTGTCAGTATTTTGTGGGCATAGGCCTGATGCCCCACATCCCACACGATTCGGTCGTCGGGGGTGTTGAACACATAATGCAGTGCCACGGTCAGTTCCACGACTCCGAGGCTCGAAGCCAGATGGCCCGGGTTTTTCGACAGTTCCCTGATGATGTCTTGTCGCAGTTCGTCACATAGTTGTGGCAGTTGTGACACCCGAAGCTGTCTGAGGTCGCTTGGATATTCTATCTTGGAGAGGAGGGCAAGCTCCTTGGTTTCGTCGGTCATAGGCAATTAAAAACATAATCGTCGTGTCTCCAGTCGATTTTCGGCGGGCGCACACTATTCTTAATTTGCAAAAATACGGCTTTTTATCCAAGCCACAAAGCTTAAAAGCCCTTTTTTATGTTTTCAGCATAAAAATTACGCGCTCAGATGCCTCGTTTGGCTCGAACGTATCATTTTTTATCGGCACCGAGCGTCACTTCAACCACACTGGCTGAAATGACAAAAAGAGGATGAAGTCGTGTAAAATAGTATGAACTCATGACAAAAGGTGAAAGCTCTCTTGACAAAAAAAGAGGATGAACTCTGTGTGGTTCATCCTCCATGTATTGTTTCTCTGTGATGCGGTTTGCTTCACATGGTCGTGTGCTGTTTACTTCACGATAACCTTCTGTCCGTTTACGATGTTGATACCCTTCTGCAGACCGTTGAGGCGCTGACCGGCGATGTTGTAAACACCAGCCTTAGCTGCGCTGTTGTTAGCACGGATAGCAGTGATACCTACAGCAGTGCCACCTTCGATCTTCAGCTTTGCAGAATATTCGAATGACTTGTAGTCAGCACTTTGGTCAGGAGTGTGATAACCAGCTGCATCGTAACGAGCGCTTGCTGTTGGCAATGCAAATGCATCATACATCTTAACTTCGTATTCGCCGTCGCTGAGTGAGCTACCATCGAATGTGAAAGTACCAACAGAACCTGAAGTGTTCTTCAGCTTAGAGTTGTTGTCCGACAAGCAACTTACGAGCAGGTCGTTGGGATGAGATGCAACCCAAAGTTCCTTGGTGTTCTTGATATGATTTTTTGTTGCGCGGCTACTCAATACGAAATACACCTCTTCGTCTTCGTCAAAGATGAAATTGCTCTTTCCAAGTCCCTCTGGAAGTGCAAAGCTTGCCTGATATCCTACGAGTTCTACGTCGTTGTCGATGTAGAGATTTACAGGAATATTCTTGAGGTCGCTGGTTGATTCGACTTCAATGTACATTTTCACGTTTCCTTCCTGTGCGTTCATGCCTACAGCTGCAAGCATTGTAACGAGTGTGAGTAAAATTTTCTTCATAATCAATTCTTATTTGTTTGTTATTTGTTTATTCGTTTGTAGTTATCGATTTGTTTTGTTTACATGATTGCGTGGCAAAGTTATAGCATTATTTTTAATTGACAAAGCTTTTGTGCTTTTTTTTTTATAAAACATCGAATTTTCTTTTTGAATCACTTCGTTTGTCAGTTTATGCTATACACTTTGCCATGCAATCTTGTGGGGTGAGTTACTTCCCTGTGTGTTCTTTAGCCTTTCTTGCCTTTATGTTGGCTTGGATGGTTTCATAGATTTTGAGTACGTCCTGAGTGTCGACGCTGCCGTCGTTGTTGACGTCGTCGTTGGGTGTTGGAGCACCCTTGATGTCATCGACAATGCCGCCGAGGAACCACTCGTTCCATGGATACACGTTCCATGCAGCCTTGCAGCCTTCGGGCACGTGGAGGGTGGAACGGCCATCTCCACCTTCGCCAGCGCGGTTGAATGCATGAACACGAAGTGGAGAATGGGGCTAAAAGCACCGAAACTCACAACATCGACCGCGCTGAAAATTTATAGTCCATGCGGAGTAAACTGTCAGTCCATGCGGAGTAAACTGTCAGTCCATGCGGTGTAAACTGTCAGTCCATGCGGAGTAAACTGTCAGTCCGAACGGTGTAAACTGTCAGTCCGAACGGTGTAAACTGTCAGTCCGAACGGCTCGGACTGTTTTTGAATCATGAGAGAATGCCACGCACCAATGCTCTCGGCAAGTGCCAATTTGCTATGTTGGGAAGTAAAATGAGGGCGAAAATACATTTTATGTGCTTTCCTGTGCTTGTGTATCAGTTTTTTACTAAATTTGTAATCTAAGCCGAAAGACTTAAACTACCTCGACGATTACTGCTGACATACAGTCAAAAATATATAAACACATATATATTATATTATGAAGCGACTATGTATTTTTGTCGTAGCACTGATGGCCGGATTCACCGTGCCGGCTATCGGTTCCGACGAGGTAGATTCTTTCTATGATGCTAAACGAGTATGGCTCGGCCCGCGGCAATCGACGTCAGGCAGTGGGCGAGCAAGTAATGGAATGGTGTGGCGATGATGCCGTGTTTTTCGACAAGGCTCCGTAACTCATCCCCACGATGAGCGACACGGAGCGCAAACTGACGGATGTGGCCGAGCGCCTCGGCTTCTACGATGCGCCACACCTCGTCAGATCGTGGCGTGCAACTTATGGGAATACCCCTATGGGTGGGGCATAAGGGGTGCTGGCACACCTGCAAAAGAGAGACTGGATAGGGAAACACACCCTGTCCAGTCTCTCTCTCTTATGCCAGTATGTATCGTGATGAGGCTTTAGTAAGTCCCAGGCCGAGATGGCCCCTACACCAGCTGTCGAATGATGTCCTCGCGATTGCCGGGTAGCATGTCGATGACTGGGAGCTCGATCATGGTGTAGGCTCCCGGTTGCTGGCGCATGGCGGCGCGTGCCACACTGACGAGCACCTGGGCGGTGAGTGCTGGGTTGTTGATCTTCATGTTGAACTCGAAGAGCTGGTTGTGGGTCTTGCCCGACACGCCTTTGCGCACAAGGTTGACACCATGGCCTACGTCGTTGAGCTCCTCGACCGAGGGTACTTGCACGACGTGGGTCTCGTCGTTCACGAAGTAGGCATCGGCCTTGATGGCTGCCTCGATGGTCTTGAAGTCGGCTCCATCTTCAAGCTCTACGTACACCATGCGGCGGTGTATGCCTGTACCCACAGGTATGGTCATCGAGAGTGCGTCGCGAACTCCGGGTATGGCGCGCACGGCTACGGAGTGACCCATGGAGCGGCCGGGTCCGAAGTTGGTGTAGCTGATGCCGCGTGGTGCAAGGCATTGCATGAGGGTGCGCACGATGGAGCCGCTGCCCGGGTCCCATCCGGCGCTGATGATGCTCACGACGCCGTGCTGCTTGGCTATGGGGTCGAGGGCGCGACGGAGGTCGACGATACTGGTGTGGATGTCGAACGAGTCGACGGTGTTGATGCCCATGGCGAGGCATTGACGGGCGTACTCTTCAACCTTGCGGGTGGGGGTGGCGAGTATGGCTACATCCACCTTGCCCAGCTGGCTGATGTCGGTCACTACGGGATATCCGTCGATAGTGGATTCGCTTGCCTTGCGGCGCACGATGCCGACACACTCCATGTCGGGCGCTGCCTCGAGGGCTTCGAGTGCATAACGGCCTATGTTGCCGTATCCTACGATTGCTACTTTTGTCATAATGTAAATGAATGTGTTTGTGTTTGTGTGTGTATGTATTCCCTTAATTTATATAAAATGCCCCTCTACCCAGGGGAGGACAGAGGGGCATGGTGGGGATGATTATGCTTCGGTTTCTTCTTCCTTAATCTTGCGTCCCAGCACGAGGTATGCTGTAGGAGCTGCGATGAAGAGTGATGAAGTGGTACCGATGAGCACACCGAGTATCATGGCGAATGCGAAGCTGCGGATGCTGTCACCACCGAAGATGAAGATACAGAGCAGCACGATGAGGGTTGATACTGAGGTGTTGATGGTACGTGCCAATGTGGAGTTGAGCGACTGGTTGAACACGAGTTGCTTGTCGCGCTTCGGGTAGAGCTTCAACTCTTCACGGATACGGTCGAAGATGACCACCTTGTCGTTGATTGAATAACCGATGGCGGTAAGGATGGCACCGATGAAGGTCTGGTCGATTTCGAGCGAGAATCCTATCCAACCCCAACAGAGTGAGTAGACACCGATGATGAGCACGGTATCGAGTGTCAGTGCTACGACTGAACCGACAGAGAATGCCACGTTGCGGAAGCGGATGAGGATGTAGATGAAGATTGCGATGAGGGCAAGAATCACTGACCAGATAGCGCCGTAGGTGATGTCCTCAGCTATTGAAGGACCCACCTTCTGTGAACTGATGATTGAACCACCGGTGCGGTTGTCGCGGTCGATGAAGTGCTCGAGTGTCACTGTTGAGCCGTCAATCTGTCCACCTTCTACAAGGGTTTCATAGATTGTCTTCTCGATTTCAGCATCCACGTTCTCACCGTTTTCGTTGATACGATAGTTGGTCGAGATACGGACCATCTTCTTGTCGGTACCGAGGGCGATGACCTGAGTCGTAACTTTGTCGACATCTTCCTCGGCAGCTGCACGCTCCTGGAACTTGTTTGACAGGTTGGTGCGGATGTCCTCGGGCTCTACTTCGGTCACGAATTCAACCTTGTAGTTGCGTCCACCAGTGAAGTCGATTGACTGGCTGAGGCCACGTACTGCAAACGAGATGAGGCAGATGATGAGGAATGTGCCGAATGCGATGAACGACTTCTTGTATACACCCATGAAGTTGTACTTGGTTCCCTGCATCAGGTTCTTGGAGATGCTGGTAGTGAAGGTGAGGTCGAGCCACTTGTCGCGGTTGAGGAAGTGTTCGTAGCATATACGAGTCAACCATACAGCGGTGAAGAATGAGCAGACGATACCGATGATGAGTGTCGTTGCGAATCCCTTGATAGGTCCTGTTCCGAAGTAGAAGAGGATGATACCGGTGATGATTGAAGTGACGTTAGAGTCGAGGATTGCCGAGAATGCATTGCTGTAACCGGCTGCCACGGCGTTCTTCAGGTTCTTGCCACCCTTCAGCTCTTCCTTCGTACGCTCGTAGATGAGCACGTTGGCATCGACTGCCATACCGAGGGTGAGCACCATACCTGCGATTCCCGACATGGTGAGTGCGGCTGAGAGCGAGGTGAGGATACCCAGTGTGAAGAAGAAGTTGAGCAACAGGGCGCAGTTGGCTACCATACCTGGGCGGAAGCCGTACATCACGCACATGTATATCATAAGGATAACGAAGGCGATGATGAACGAGATGAAGCCTGCGTTGATTGACTCTTGGCCGAGCGATGGACCTACGATGTCTTCCTGTACGATTTGCATTGGTGCCGGCATCTTACCTGACGAGAGCACATTGGCGAGGTCCTTGGTCTCCTGTGTGGTGAACGAACCTGTGATTTGTGTGCTACCGCCAGTGATGGCATTCTGCACGTTAGGTGCGCTGTAGACTATATCGTCGAGCACAACGGCTACGCAGTGATCTTTGTTGGCTTCGGTCAGTGCTGCCCATTTGCGCGAACCTTCGGTGTTCATCTTCATAGTGACGCATGGACGTCCAAACTCGTCGAACGATTCCTTTGACTCGGTCACTACTTCACCCTCGAGTGGTGCGCGGCCATTCTGTCCGGTCATGCGGATGGCGTAGAGTGGATAGATGCGTCCGGCCTTGTCTTCTGATTTCACGCCCCACTTGAGCGACATGTCGGATGGCAATACTTGCTTTGCTACGTCGGAGTGGAAGAGTGCGTTGATTTCAGCTGTATCTGATGCAAGTGCATATCCCACCATACATCCGGCAGCTCCCTGCATGGGTTGCAGCATGGCGAAGAGTGGGTTTTGTGCTTTTGCCTTGGCTATAGCAGCTTCGTCGGTTTCTGTGCTGCGGATGGCTGGTGTCTGGTCGGATGCCACTTGTTCCAGCAGGTTCTCTTCGTTGGCTGTGGTGTCGGTAGTTTCAGCCACCTCTGCCACTTCGGTTGCTTCAGCCGCTTCGGTTGCTTCGGTTTCAGTCACTTCGGCAGTTTCGGTTTCAGCCACTTCGATGTCCTCGGTGCCTTCTTCCACTTGCTGTGAGTTGCGCAGTGCGGTGTTGAGTTGGTTGAGGTATGGCAGTGCTACTTGTGTGTCGTAGGTCTCCCAGAATTCGAGGTTGGCACTTCCTTGCAGCAGCTTTCTGACACGTTCAGGCTCTTTGATACCAGGTAGTTCAATCATGATTCGTCCTGATTGTCCTTCCACCCTCTGGATGTTTGGCTGAACGACTCCGAAGCGGTCGATACGGTTGCGGAGCACGAGGAACGAGTTGTCGATTGCGGCGTTTACTTCATCGCGCAAAACGCTTTCCACCTCGCTGTCGCTTGAGTTGGTGCCTACTTTGCCCTTCAGCTTCTGCGTGGCAAACACCTGTGCGAGCTTGGCGTCGGGCGCATTTTTCTTATAGGCTTTGATAAACAGTGTGATAAAGTCGCTCTGGCTTTCTACTGCTTGCTTTTGTGCTTCGCTTACAGCAGCTACGAATGCAGAGTCGGTTTTGTGGTCGGCTAATGCCTTTACTACTTCAGGCACTGATACTTCCATGATGACGTTCATACCGCCCTTGAGGTCGAGACCCAGTCCGATGGCGGTTTCGCGGCATTGCTTCAGGTTGTAGTTGCCCAAGTAGAACGGAGTCGTGCTAAGCGAATCCAGATAGAGTTCTGCTTGCTTCTCTTCCATCTTTGATGCCTTGTTCTCTACGTAGTTTGTAACTACCGAGAACGACAGATAGAAGATGCAGATAAGTGTCAGCGCAATGGCTAAGCACTTAACAAATCCTTTGTTTTGCATTGTTGATAATTAAAGTTGTTTATTTGTTTATTGTTTTGTTTTTTATTTGTTTATTGTTTTGTTTTTATGCACACTTTTTGCGCCGCATTGCCTTGGGGCTGTGCGGTGCATTGTTTATTTCGAGCTGCAAATATAGTGTTTTTTTTGGATTCATCGTATCTCTAACGTGCAAAAAATGGGATAATGGTCGCTTTCTTGCACTGTTTTGTCTACTTTTGCTCCGTAGGATGTGAAACTTTCGCTTGCCAGGATGTGGTCGATGCGGAAGTACATGGCGTGGCGGTTGTACGACCATCCGGGCCCGTTGCCCGACTGTGTGTAGGCGTCGTTGAGCCGACGGGTGAGGCGGTGGTGTACGTAGGATACGGGTGAGTCGTTGAAGTCGCCGCACACTATGACGTGGCGGTGGGTGGTGAGCAGGCTGTCGATTCTCGTCCCGATGATGTCGGCTTGCCCGGCGCGCAGGCTGTTGGCTTTGGCCAGTTTGCCTTCGAGCCACCAGAAACTCTTGGTCATGTCGATGACGGCTTCGTCGGCGGGGTCGGATGGGGTGTTGTCGCCTATCATGGCCGAGTTCTTTATCATTTGCTTATACATCAATTTGTCGTCGTCGTCGAGTTGGTAGGACTCGAGGTGGAGGTTGATGACCACTATCGTGTCGCCATCGGCGTCGAGGGTGTATTCACATCCTGATGCCGACTTGGTGTTGAGGAGTAGTGTGTCGGAGGTGAGGATGGGGTAGCGCGAGAGTATCGCGTTTTTATTATCTTTCTCGTTGTCGACCATGATGTGGGGGTATGCCCGCTCGAGGCGTGAGCGTATTGCCTCGTGTTTTATCTTGCTGACTTCTTGCAGGCACACGATGTCGGCCTCGGATGTCGTGATGTATTCAATGACCGAGCTGTCGCCCTGGTCGAGGGCCTTGCCTCCGAACGAGTATACGTTGTATGACAGTACCTTGAGTGTCTTGCCCGTGGGTGTTCCCTGCATGGGGTTGATGGGGCAGTAGTCGCGAATGCTGTTCCAGCACAGGGCTATGCCTGCTATGCTTATCAGGGCGTATTTCCACTTGAATATGATCCACATGACCATCATGGCGACGGTGGCCAGGATGCATGCCGGGAGCACCATGCCCAGGTACGACCAGTTGGGGAATTGGGCTGGGCTGAGGTAGACGGAGTAGGAGCATACCACCATGGCCAGCACCACTATGATGTTGATGATGGCGAGTGTCCAGACAATTATGTTGCGGAATATCTTCATCCGTTTGTTGTGTTTTGGTCGTGGTTTATTTCCTGTTGCTTGCGTCAAACAGTCGCTGCTTCTCGCTCTCGGTGAGCGAACCGTAGCCGTCGTGGCGTATCTTGTCGAGTATGCGGTCGATTTCCTCGCTGTCGGCCTTGCGCTGCGCGTTGTATTCCCAGTCCTTGTTGTGTTCGTTTTTGTTGTAGGTCACCTCCATGTCGGGGCGTGTGGCTGTGGTGTGCCATCCAGCCTGCTGCCTGAAGTGCTGGCGTTGCTTTTGTGCCGATTTCTTCCAGAACATGATCATGATGAATCCGGCCAGCATGCCTGCCAGGTGTGCGGTGTGGGCTGTGAGGTCGCTTACGAAGAGTGCCGAGCCAAGCTCTATGAACACGTATCCGATGATGAGCCATTTGGCCTTGAACGGTATTGGCAGCGGGAAGATGAAAATGCGCTCGTTGGGGTATAGCATGCCGAATGCGAGCAGTATGCCGTAGATGGCGCCGCTGGCTCCCACGCATATGCTGAAGGGGTTGATGAGTCCGAGCAGTTGTCCGCCTTCCCACGCTATGGCGCCTGCCAGGCCGCACACGAAGTAGTAGATGAGGAACCGCTTGGTGCCGAGTGTGGGTTCGACGGTACGGCCAAACATCCACAGGGCGAACATGTTGAGCACTATGTGCCATATATCCCGGTAGCTGTGTACGAACATATAGGTGATGGGTTGCCACGGCAGGAACCCATTGCTCAGCACGTAGTGCAGGCCGAAGAGTTCAGACACGTTGATTACGAACCCTATGATATAAACGGCTACGTTGACGATAAGTAGCCACTTCACTGCTTTCGACATCATCATCTTGACTTATGCATTTAATTGTGGTGAATTAATCAGTCATTACATTCTCTCTTGCTATTCAATCTTACATTAGCGGCTGCAAAGTTACTACTTTTTTGTGAAACCAACAGCACGAACTTCCGATTTTTAAGTACTTTTAATGTTTTAATATATATATTTATGTATGTAATGACGCATTGCATGCCGATTTTTATGGCCGCAAAGTGTAAAAACGTGTGGTTGGACAAGGAAAATGTGGGTAAAACATCAAAAAAACATGAAATAATCATTTCCGATTGCGAAATAATTCGTACCTTTGCAGCCGCTTTTCGCCCGAAGGTGGGCGCCGGGCATGTAAGAATTCAATTTATTAGTAACACAAAAAACAAAAATCTCTATGTACTTAGATTCAGCTAAGAAGCAAGAAATCTTTGGTAAGTACGGAAAGTCTAACACTGATACCGGTTCATGCGAGAGCCAGATAGCATTGTTTTCCTACCGTATCGACCGTTTGACCGAGCACGTAAAGGCCAATCACAAAGATTATAGTACAAACAGAGCACTTGTAAGACTTGTAGGTCAGCGTCGCAGTTTGCTGAACTATCTCAAGCGCAAGGACATTGAGCGCTACCGCGCCATTGTTAAGGCTCTCGGTCTGCGTAAGTAATCAGATTGCTTCACGACGACTAAAAACAAACAAAGCTACGGGCGATGTGCATGTCACATCGCCCGTAGTCGTTTTTGTGAGCATATAAGCGAAGCCCATTCCCAGTAGCGGGAACGGCGTTCCCACAAGCGGGAATGGCGTTCCCGCTACTGGGAATGATTCGCGAGTGCGCAGTCTCGGACCTGCGAGTGCGCGGTCGCAGTCGGATGCTCGCCTTACCAGAACTTGTTGTGCTCGCTGCTGTACTCAAATCCAGCTGCTTGCAGGGTGTCGGTCAGCCAGGCGGGGTCGATGTCGAGGTCGTCGCACAGGTCGTCGAGCGAGGCATATTGGTCTCTCAGTTTCATGTTGACGAAACTGAGCAGCATGATGGGGTCAGATGGAATGTTGGGCATATCGTGGATGGTGTGTTAAGAGTTCTTCGCGCAGGTGAGTGGTGTCGATGTGCATGTAAATCTCGGTGGTGGATATCGACTCGTGTCCCAGCATGGCCTGTATGGCTCTGAGGTTGGCTCCCCCCTCGAGCAGGCTGGTAGCAAACGAGTGTCGGAAGGTGTGGGGGCTCACCGTCTTCTTGATGCCGGCGCGCTCCACCAGTTCCTTCACCAAGTGGAACACCATGATGCGCGAGAGGTGTTGCTTCCTGCGCTGGCTCACAAATACATAGTCTTCCTCGCCCGGCTTGAGTTCGAGGTGGCAGCGGTCTGTGAAGTACAGTTCGAGTTCGTGTATCGCTTTATCGGATATTGGCACCAGCCGTTGCTTCGACCCCTTGCCCATCACTCTGATGAATCCCTGCTCGAGGTAGAGGTCGGACAGGCGTAGCAGACACAGTTCGCTCACTCGCAGGCCACAGCTGAACAGTGTTTCGATTATGGCCTTGTTGCGCTGCCCCTCGGCCGTCGAGAGGTCGATTGCCGCCTCGATGCGGTCAACCTCGTCGACCGTGAGCACGTCGGGCAGGTGTTGCGGTTTCTGCGGAAGGTCGAGCAGCTCGGTGGGGTCGGTGTCGAGTTCGCCCGTCATGATAAGGAATTTGTAGAAACTCCTCACTCCCATCAGTATTCGGTAGAGCGATGTGGGGCATATGTCGATGTCGGTAAGCAGCGATGCAAATGCCTGGAAGTCCTCGAGCCGGGCCTCCATGGGGTCGACCTTGCGCTCATCCATGAATTTCATAAACTTGTCGAGGTCGCGCATGTAAGCCTCCACGGTGTTTGCCGCGAAAGCCTTCTCCAGTTTCAGGTACTGATAATAGCGGCGAAGCAGTGCCGCGGTCGATTTCTTGTCTTGCATTGGTGCCGATTTTGCCTACAAAGTTACGAAACATTGCCGAGATGTGAAAGCAAAAAGTGGAAAAACAAATCAACTGTCATCAAATCAACCGTAAATCGCCGTCCGCCATGCAGCCGACGACTAAATACACCTTATTCTTATTATATATAGGCCCGAATCGTGCTTAAAAGTGAAAAAAACACATAAAAAACATTAAAAGTGCAGTGCGGATGGTGGCAAGTCGGGAAAATAGTTGTAATTTTGCATGATAAAAATACACGCAACACAGCAAATGAACAGATACATCAAGCATATCGCAGCCTATGTGCTGGCAATATCGGTCGGCATCGGGGCGGCATCATGTCTGGGCGACGACGATGTGGAGATATCGGCAAAATGCTTCATCGACTCATTCTCGGTAGGCGACATCACGACGGCATTCCACACCACCACGGCTCAGGGCATCGACAGCATATACAAACGCACCATCGACGGAAAGAACGTGAGGTTTAACATCGACCAAATCGAAGGTCACATCTATTCGGTCGATTCACTCCCTGCATGGGTCGACCTCTCGAGGGTAGTGCCGTCAATCAGTTACAACGGCACACTTTACGTCAATATCGACTCGGTATACTACCCAATCACCGGCAGCGGCGACTCGATCAACTTTGAGAAACCCGTGGAATTCATGGTGGTGGCAACCGACGGAGTGTCATACAAACACTACACAGTCGATATATCACACGTGGCCATAGCCCCCGACTCACTGCTGTGGACAACCATTGCCGACCACAACCTCGCCGACATCAGCGACCGATGGCTCGGAACATTCGGCGGACGGCTCACCGTCATCGGCACCATCGATGGCAACACTGTCTACACCACCAGCCCTGACGCAATGACATGGAGCACACCGCAAACCATAGTCACACCATCCGACGAGCAAATCGTCACATCGACAATAGTTACATTCCAAGGGAAACTATATGCCAACGATACCGACGGCAACATATTCACCACAACCGACGTGGCACACTGGGACAAAGTGGGTCAACACACTGTGTCGCGACTCCTGACCGCCGACCCATACTACCTATATGCCATCGATGCCGCCGACGGCAACATCATAGCCACATCCGACCTCAGCTCCTGGCAGGTTGTAAGCCATCGCAACCTCGACCGCCTGCCACTGACCGACGTCACTACATTTGCATACCCTGCACGCACCAACCCCAACATATATGTCAACGTGATGCTCGGCATCAATCCGCAGGTCGAGAATGCAGTGGCATGGTATAAGATAGCCACCGCCGACGAAAGCCACCAGACATGGGACTACATAAACATCACATCCGAGAATGCATACCCCATGCCAGGCGTGGCACCACTCTCAGCCTTCAGGCTCGACGATGCACTGTTTGCCATGCCAGGCACCAACAGCCAGTTCTATCGAAGCGACGACAACGGAATCACATGGCACCCCGTGACCCGATACCAGTTCCCGCCAACAGGACTGAAAGCCTACAAGGCAGTCAGCATCACTGCAATCGACAACACCGTGTGGATGATGCAAAGCACCGACAACCACCGCATCAACATATGGAAGGGACGACTCAACCGATGAGACCCGCACGCATTCCGGCGTGAATAAACCACAAACGCTGCAGGAATAACCCCACAGCTTTTGCTGCAATAACCCCACAGCATTTGCTGCAACAACCCCACAGCTTTCGCTGCAATAACTCACAACGAATATCTACACCACGACGCATGAAACAGATATTGGCAATAGCACTGAGCCTCGTCATGGCCACAAGCCTGCAGGCACAGGAACTGGAATACAAGATGGAACTGGGCGGCCTGCTCGGAGCCAACTTCTATCTGGGCGATGCCAACTACTCCACACTCTACAAGAACACCCATCCTGCGGCTGGCATCATGGCTCGATACAACATGAATCCACGCATGGCGCTGAAGTTCGACCTGGCTGCCACCAAGATATCGGGCAATGCACTCGATGGTCCGACACGATATCCAGAAGCACCCGCCGAGCAATCGTGGCAGTTCTCAAACACACTGGTCGACCTCTCGTGCCAATACGAACTCAACGCATGGGCCTACGGCACAGGGCAGGGATTCAAAGGCACCCGACGCCTCACACCATACATACAGATGGGACTCGGATTCACCTATGCAGCCAGCACCCTCACAATGCACATACCACTGGGCATCGGAGTGAAATACAAACTCAAGGAACGATGGAACTGCGGAGTGGACTGGACGGTAAGACTGAGCATGAGCGACAAACTCGACGGCATCAGCGACCCCTACAACATAAAGAGCGGACTGCTCAAAAACAAGGACTCATACTCAATGACAGTGTTCTACATATCATACGACTTATTCCCAAAATACCGAGAATGTAACAATGACTAAAGAGTTAGACCGCAACCGCATACCACGCCACGTGGCCATCATCATGGACGGCAACGGACGATGGGCTAAAGCACAAGGAAAAGAACGTACAGCCGGACACCAGCAGGGTGCTTGGCAAGTGCATACAATAATGGAAGAGGCAACCCGACTGGGAATTGACTACCTCACACTCTATACCTTCTCGACCGAGAACTGGAACCGTCCGGCCGAAGAGATTGGAACCCTCATGTCCATATTGCTGAAACACATAGAGGAAGAGGTGTTCGTCAAGAACAACGCACGCTTCATGGTGATAGGCGACGTGAAACGACTGCCACAAAATGTGCAGGACGCCATGGCACACCTCATCGAAGTGACTCGCAACAACACCGGCACATGCATGGTGGCTGCACTCAGCTACTCGTCGAAGTGGGAGATAACCAAGGCCGTGAAAGAGATTGCAACCGAGGCTGCCGAAGGGAAACTCGACCCTGCAACAATCGACGAGCACGTTTTCGAGCAGCACCTCGAGACACGCGGAATACCCGACCCGGAACTCCTCATACGAACCGGAGGCGAACTGCGACTGAGCAACTACCTGCTGTGGCAGTGCGCCTATTCAGAACTCTACTTCACCGACACATATTGGCCCGACTTCGGTGTCGAAGACTTCCACAAAGCCATCATAAGCTATCAGGGACGTCAACGCCGATATGGCAAGACTGGCGAACAGATTGAGAAAGAGGGCTCACAACTGTAGACAATCGACAAAACATCGAACAAGTTAAGAAATGACAATAACAACCAAACAGATACGAATACTCACCCTGGCGGGGCTGTTGCTGACCGTAGGCCTGTCCACACTCAAGGCACAGGACACTAAACCTACCATCATATATGGTCAGAAACACGACTATGTGGTGGGAGGCATAACCATCGAGGCAGCCAACGAAGGCGTGAAGAACTACTCTGAAAGCGTGCTCAAGAGCATATCAGGCCTCTCGGTAGGCGACTATGTGAGTGTGCCAGGCGACGATATCACCAACGTAGTGAAGAAGTATTGGAACTACGGACTCTTCTCCAACGTGAGAATCGAAGCCAGCGAAATACGCGGCGACAGCATATTCCTCAACATCGTGCTGGCAGTAAGGCCCAAGGTGTCGGAAGTGAACATCAACGGAGTGAAGAAAACCGAACGCGACGAACTGGCAACCAAGATAGGCATCGTGAAGGGTACGCAGCTCACACCGAATATGCTCAATAACGCCAGCGACATCATACACCGTTACTTCGACGAGAAAGGCTACAAGAACGTAGAGGTCGAACTGGTGCAGAAAGACGATATCGCCCACGACGACCAGCTCATCGTCGATGTCAATATCAACAAGAACGAGAAGGTAAGAGTCAACAAGATATACATCACCGGTAACAACAACATAGCACGCAAGAAGTTCACAGGCAACCTCTTCTCGGGCGGACTGCTCAAGAAAACCAACGAGCGAGGATGGAAGAGCCTGTTCAAGGCAAAGAAGTTCATCGCCGACAAATACGAGGAAGACAAAGAACGCATCATCGAGAAGTACAACGAACTGGGATTCCGCGATGCATATATCAAGGCCGACAGCGTGGTCAGTGCAGGCGAAAACCTGGTCGACGTATACATACACATCGACGAAGGGCAGAAATACTACCTGCGCCACATCGACTGGATAGGCAACACCATCTACAACTCCGACGTCCTAAGCAAGGCACTCGATATGCATCGAGGTGACATCTACAACCAGACACTCCTCAGGAAACGCCTGCAAGAAGACGACCAGTCGATAGGCAACCAATACTACAACCACGGCTACGTGTTCAGCCACGTCGAATATGCCGAGGCAGAAGTCGACGGCGACTCCATCGACCTCGAGATACGCATCGAGGAAGGCAAGCAAGCCACCATCAACAAGATACAGATCTACGGCAACGACCGAGTATATGAGGACGTGGTGCGTCGCGAGCTCAAACTCAAGCCCGGCGACCTCTTCACCATGGACTCGTTCAAGGAAACGGCACGCGAGATAAGCCAGATGGGACACTTCGACCCCGAAGCACTAAACCCCGGCGAATGGATCGAAGCCAACCGCGAGTCGAGCACCGTGGATCTTAACATAGGCCTCACACCAAAGCCCAGCGACCAGGTCGAGTTCTCACTCGGATGGGGACAGAATGGTGTGATAGGAAAGATAGGACTTAAGTTCACCAACTTCTCGATGGCCAACCTCCTGGGACGCGGACGCAACCGCCGAGGCATACTGCCGCAAGGCGACGGACAGCAACTCGAAATCAGCGGCTCAACCAACGGAAGCTACTATCAGTCCTACAACATATCATTCTCCGACGGATGGTTTGGAGGCAAACGCCCTAACTCACTCTCGGTATCGGCATTCTATTCACGACAGACCGACGTGAGCAGCAGTTACTACAACAGCAACTACTACAACTCCTACATGTCATACCTCTACGGATATGGCAACTACAACAACTCATACTACAACAACTATTCGTCGTACTACGACCCCGACAAATACCTGCAACTCTTCGGATTCTCCGTCGGGTGGGGTAAGCGACTCACATGGCCCGACAACAACTTCTACCTCCGAGCCTACCTGTCCTACACTCGCTACATGCTCAAGGACTGGGAGTACTTCCTCATCACCAACGGAAACTGCAACAACATAAACCTCACCCTGCAGCTTACACGGGCATCGACCGACAACATGATCTACCCACACCGCGGATCGGAAATCACCTTCTCCGTAAGCGCCACACCTCCCTACTCACTGTGGGACGGGGTTGACTACTCAAGCCTCGCATCCACCTACGGCGATGCAAGCTATCAGCGCGACCTGCAGAAGAAATACCGATGGATTGAATACCACAAGTGGAAGTTCAACTCCAAGTTCTACACCCCGCTCGGCAGTGGCAGCAAGTGTTTCGTGCTCATGACCCGCTTCGACCTCGGATTCCTCGGACACTACAACAAAGACAAGCGCTCACCATTCGAGACCTTCTACGTGGGCGGCGACGGCATGTCGGGCTACAGCACCAGCTACTACACCGAGACCATAGCACTGCGTGGTTACGAAAACGGAGCACTGACCCCCAACGTGGGATATGAAGGCTATGCCTACTCGCGCCTCGGCCTCGAACTCCGCTACCCCTTCCTGCTCGAAGGACAGACCAACATCTACGGCCTCGCATTCATCGAGGGCGGTAATGCATGGAACGACATACGCAAGTTCAACCCATTCGACATGAAACGCTCGGCAGGAGTGGGAGTCCGACTCTTCCTCCCAATGGTCGGCATGATGGGAATCGATTACGCCTACGGATTCGACAAAGTGTTCGGCTCCTCAAGCCCAGGCGGAGGACACTTCCACTTCGTGCTCGGACAAGAGTTCTGATGAACCCCTCTCTTATCTCCCCGAAGGGGAGAAGATACCATCCGGATGGAGATGAACCTCCCATAACCCCTCCCAAGGAGGGGAATACCATCCGGAAGGAAATGAATAAATAGTAAATGTATAAATAGAAATAAATCGTAAATAGTAAATCCGTAAATAGTAAATAAGATTATGAAGAAACTGATAATCCTCGCCATGTGCATACTGACCAGCACAGCGGTCAGCGCACAAAAGTTTGCACTCGTCGACATGGAGTACATACTCAAGAACGTGCCCGCCTACGAGCGAGCCAACGAACAGCTCAACCAAATATCCAAGAAATGGGAAGGCGAAGTAGAAGCACTCGTGCAGGAAGCCGAAACCATGTATAAGAAATACCAGTCGGAAGTAGTCTTCCTCTCCGACGCACAAAAGCAGAAAGCCGAGCAAGCCATCATGGAAAAGGAAAAGGCAGCCAGCGACCTGCGCAAGAAATACTTCACCAGCGATGGCGAACTCTACAAGAAACGCCAGAGCCTCATGGCACCAATCCAAGACGAGATATACAACGCCATCAAGGACATCGCCGACCAACGCGGATACCAACTCGTACACGACCGCGCATCAGCAGGCAGCATCATCTATGCATCACCCAAAATCGACATCAGCGACGAAGTGCTCCAGAAGTTAGGTTACAGCTATTGAGCACACAGGCCACGAGGGGACTACGTCCGGATGGAAATAAAACCTCCCCTAACCCCTCCCAAGGCCCCCCTCTTATCCCCCCAAGGGGGGAGGATGCCATCCGGAAGGAAATGAATAAATAGTAAATGTATAAATAGAAATAAATAGGAACCTTTTGGAGCAGCGAGTGCAGAGTGAAGTTTACTTCAACTATGCCGAGTCGTGACAAAAGCGAACGAAGTTAAATAGTAAATCCGTAAATAGTAAATAAGATTATGAAGAAACTCATTCTAATCGCACTCGTGCTCATGCCACTGAGTGCTGTGGCGCAACAGAAGTTTGCACACATCAACGCCAGCGAGGTATTCGCAGCTATGCCCGAAACCACAACCGCACAAACCGAACTCCAGACACTGCAGACACAGTATCAGGAGGAATTCCAGCGACTGCAAGACGAACTCCGTACCAAGTACGAAGACTATCAGAAAAACGAAGCCACACTGCCCGACGCCACCAAGCAACGCCGTCAGCAGGAACTGCAAGACCTCAACCAGCGACTCGAAGAGTTTGCACAGAAAAGCGAGCAAGACATCCAAACAAAATACCAGGAGAAACTCGCACCAATCCACGAGAAACTCTTCAACGCAATCAAGGAAGTAGGCACAGCCGGCGGATACATCTATGTCGTCGACATCTCCGCACAGGCAACACCAATCCTCTTCTTCAACGAGACACTCAGCACCGACGTCACCAGTCAGGTGAAAGCAAAACTCGGCATCAAGTAAGAGAACCATCTCCTACACACACACGTCCACACACACCATCCCCTGCATACCGGCCATCGCCCTATGCAGGGGATGGCTGTTTTTTCCCAACCCCCTCCAGCCAGCCATACCGCCGCCCACGTTCGGGAGCATCGAAGCCGCTACCATCAAAACAACCATCCCCCCATACATTTTGCTGAGTGCATACACCAATTTCACTGAAAGTACATACTAATTTCATTACGAGCACATACTAATTTCATTGCGAGCATACACCAATTTCCCTGCTAGTGCGGAGTAATTTTGCTGCGAGTGCACAAGAAAACTTTAATTTGCGACGCAATTTATTAAATTTGCGACGCAAATTCATTAATTTTCGGTGGAAAATTAATAAAACTGCGTCGCAAATTAAAGAATTACTCCGCACTCGCAGCAAAATCACTCCGCACTCGCAGGGAAATTAGTGCGCACTCTCGACATAATTACTCCGCGCTTGCAGCAAAATTACTCTGCACTCGCAAGTTTTCTTGTGTTTGCTTACCTTGAAACATGTGATGGTTTTCGGCTGGTGGTATGTGTGGATGTGTGGTGAGATGGATGGCGATATGTGTTGTTGTCGTGGTGGATGGTTGGTGGTATGTGTGGATGTGTGGTAAGATGGATGGCGATATGTGTTGTTGTCGTGTTGGATGTGGGGCAGTGATAATGGTACTCCGACGTGCAACAAAACAGGACACCGACCTACAATGCTGGTTGGCTTTGTGGGTCGGTGTGGTTATGGTTGGTGTTGTTGATGCTGCCTTGTGGTGTGATGTTGTGGTTGTGGGTTGCCTTGTGGTGTAGATTTGTGTGGATGGGGGGTCAGCGTTGCTTGAATATGTAGGTGATGGTTCCCGTCTCGTTGTTTTGTCCTGATGAGAATGTGGAGCGTCGTGCTGCGCTGACTGCGGCATTGCGCAGGAGTGTGGATGTTGTGGTGGCGCTTTTCACTGCTGCCGAGGTGACTGTGCCTGATGCGTTGACTGTGATGGCTACGACTATGGTGCCTTCGCTTGTGGGGTCGTCGTAGGCTGGGCGTACGAGGTTTTTCACTGTTCTCGACCCTACTTGTGCGGCTGCTGTGCCGGTGCCTCCGGTTCCGTTCACGGCTCCTGTGTTGCTGTTGCCGTTTGGGTTGCCTTGGTTGCCGCTGCCGGTGGTGTTGCCGCTGCTGCCTTGGTTGCCGCCTTTGCCGAATGCTCCGTCTACGCGGCTGCTGATGGCTGCTCGTCGTGCTGCTTCTTCTTCGGCTTTCTTGCGTGCTGCTTCTTCTGCTTTCTTGCGTGCTGCTTCTTCTGCTGCTGCCTTGCGTGCTGCTTCGGCTGCTGCCTTTCGTGCCGCCTCTTCTTCTGCTGCCTTTCGTGCTGCTTCTTCGGCTGCTGCCTTTCGTGCCGCTTCTTCTGCTGCTGCCTTTCGTGCCGCTTCTTCTGCTGCTGCCTTTCGTGCTGCTTCTTCAGCTGCTTTGCGTCGCTGGTTGTCGGCTGCTGCGCGTTGCTGTATTTCGGCTTCGCGTCGGCGTCGTGCTTCTTCGGCTGCTATCGAGCGTTCGTGCTCTTGGGTTATAGTGGGTTGTGGCGCGGGTGCTTCGGTGGGTTGTGGTGTGGGTGTGTCGTCGGTAGCTGGTTGGGCTGGTGGTGTTGGTGTGTTGTCGTCTTCGGTGGGTTGTGGTGTCTCGACATCGGTCTGCTGGTCGGGTATTCCTTGTAGGTCTTCGCCTGCTGCGTCGGCTGCATTGCCGAGCAGTACTGGCACTCCGTCGTCGAAGGGGTCGGGCTCGACGAGGTGTAGTGTGAGGAATGTGAGCAGCAACAGGAGTAGTGTGTGTACTGCTACGGTTACGATGGCCGATGTTATCTTTCGTTTTTTATCTTTGTTCATCGCTGTTTGGCTTCGGGTGGTCGTGTAGCGAGCACCATCTTGAAGTGGTTTTCGTTGGCGAGGTTGAGTATTTCGACGATGTTGCGGTATGGTACTGATTCGTCGGCATAGAGTGATACGAACATGTCGGTCGAGTCGGTCTTGGCTTGGTTGATGATGCCTGGCAGGTTTTCGAGTGTGACGGGTTGTTCACGTCCGGATCCGACTGCGACGTAGATGTTGAGGTCTTTGTCGATGACTACGTGTGATGCTGCCTTGACGGTCGACTGCTTCTTGCTTTGTGGGAGGAGCACTTTTATGGCGTTGGGTGCCACCATGGTGCTGGTTATCATGAAGAAGATGAGCAGCAGGAATATGATGTCGGTCATCGACGACATTGAGAATGTGGGCGATATTTTGGTTCTGCGTTTGAGTGCCATAGGCTATTCGTTGATGAGGTCCATGAATGCCATTGATTCGCGTTCGATTTCGTTGACCACTCCGTCGACTTTGGCTACGAGGTAGTTGTAGGCGAATAGTGCCACGATGCCTACGATGAGTCCGCCCACGGTTGTGACCATTGCCTGGTATATTCCGCTTGAGAGCATGCTGATGTCGAGGTTTCCGCCTGCGTTCGACATTTGCCAGAATGCTTCGACCATGCCTATCACCGTACCGAGGAATCCTATCATGGGTGCTCCGCTGGCGATGGTGGCGAGTACTGGCAGTCGTTTTTCGAGCAGTGCCACTTCGAGGTTGCCCGAGTTTTCGATTGCTGCTTGTATTTCTGATGCTGGTCGTCCGATTCGGCTGATGCCTCGTTCGATGATTCGTGCCGTTGTGGTGTTGGTCACTCGGCAGTAGTTGATGGCGCTTCGCAGGTCGCTGTTTTTGATGTAGTCGCGTATGCGGTCCATGAATAGTTTGTCGACCTTGCCTGCACCGCGTATGGCGATGTAGCGCTCGGTGAAGATATATACGGCCACGATTGAGAGTAGGGCCAGGACAATCATTATCCATCCGCCTTGTTTGGCGAGTTCGAGGATGCTCATTTCTTGCATAGTTGTTTGTATTGTTTTATGGTTTCTTTTAGTCCGAGGTAGAGTGCGTCGCAGATGAGTGCATGCCCGATGCTGGTTTCTGCCACCGGGGGCATGTGCTCAATGAAGAATCCGAGGTTTTCGAGGCTGAGGTCGTGGCCTGCGTTGACCCCGAGGTTGCATTGTGCGGCTGCCTGTGCGGTGGTGATGAAAGGCTGTATTGCGCGTTGGGGGTCGGCTGTGTAGTTGGTGGCATAGGGTTCGGTGTAGAGCTCGATGCGGTCGGCGCCTGTGCGTGCTGCATATTCAGCCATCTGTGGTATTGGGTCGATGAATATTGATGTGCGTATGCCGTGAGCCTTGAATTGCGCCACGATGTCGGTGAGCAGGCTGAGGTTGGCCTTGGTGTCCCATCCCGAGTTGGAGGTTATCTGGTCGGGGGCGTCGGGCACGAGTGTGACCTGGGTTGGTACTACGCTGCACACGAGGTCGATGAACCTGGCCGATGGGTAGCCCTCGATGTTGAATTCGGTGGTGATGATGGGTTTGAGGTCGCGTACGTCTTGATACCGTATGTGCCGTTCGTCGGGGCGTGGGTGTACGGTGATTCCGTCGGCTCCGAATCGCTCGCAGTCGCGAGCCACCTGCAACACGTCGGGGCGGTTGCCGCCGCGTGCATTGCGCAGGGTTGCTATCTTATTTATGTTTACACTAAGTTTCGTCATATTTTTTGCTCCTCTTTTCGTGCTTTCGTCCCTTCTCTTTCTTGTTCTTCAGTTTTTATTTCGTATCTTTGTGGCGCAAAATTAGTTAAAAAAAACGAGTCGGAGCAATTCGTTAAGATTATTTAGCATAAAAAAGCATAAAAAGGTGTATGGCAAGCGATGTTTTTAAGATTGCGTTGTTTGGAAATCTCTATCAGGAGAAGAAGTCGTTGGCAGTGGCGCAACTGCTGAAGGTGGCATCGGAGTTGGGGGTCGGGATCGAGATTCCCGAGCCTTTCCGCGACTTTCTGGTCGACCGCATGCATCTCGACCTGCCTCCCCACACCGTTGTGGGCGACGACCTCGATGCCGACGTGGTTGTCTGTATGGGTGGCGACGGTACGTTCCTCGATGTGGCAAGCCGTGTGGGCAGCCGCCAGATTCCCATACTCGGCATCAATACGGGCCGGCTGGGATTCCTTGCCAACTTCGCCCCCGACGACATCGTGGGCACGTTGGCCGACCTGGCTGCAGGGCGTTTCGAGGTGGAGGAGCGCAGTGTGATAGGCATATCGTCGGCCGACCAAGAACTCGAGGGCATTCCCTACGCACTCAACGAGATTGCAATACTGAAGCACGACATATCGGCCATGATCACTATCCACACCCGCATCGACGGCGAGTATCTCACCACTTATCAGGCCGACGGACTCATCGTGGGTACCCCGACCGGATCGACGGCTTATTCGCTGAGTGTGGGCGGACCCATCGTCGTGCCTCAGCTACACGCCATGATGCTCACCCCCGTCGCACCACACAGCCTCAACATGCGCCCGCTGGTGGTGAGCGACACTTCGGTGGTCGACCTCAGGGTGAAGAGCCGCAGCGGCAGTTTCCTCGTGTCGCTCGACGGCCGCAGTGCCAGCTATCGCGACAACATCGACCTGCGAATCCGGCTGGCACCATATAAAGTGAAAGTAATAACCCATGTGGGCCACACCTTCTTCTCGACCCTGAGGCAGAAGATGATGTGGGGCATAGACGGAAGGGAGAACCTATGAAACTCAACCGAACCAAACAATCCACCCGCCGCATCGTGGCGTGGCTATGGAGTCACCACCGCGGATGCCGCATGCAGGCCATCATCAACATGGTGGTGGGACTGGTGCAGGTGGTGCTGAGCCTCTACGGAGTGGAACTGCTGCGCCAACTCACCGACATAGCTACAGGCAAGCGCGAGGGCGAACTCATGTCGACAGCTGCCATATACATAGCAGTCATGATGTGCGACTTCCTCTGCAATGCATCCCACACCTGGATATCGGCCGTGCTGGGCGTCAGGAGCCAAAACCAGATGCAGCAACACTTCTTCGCCCGACTGCTCAAGGCACGATGGCAGGGCATCGAGCGCTATCACAGCGGCGACGTGATGAACCGCCTCTTCGGCGATGTGGCCGACATCGTGAACCTCATGACCGAAGTGCTGCCATTCATCGTGGTCATCACCACACAGTTCATCGCATCGTTCATCTACCTCTTCATCATGGACCCCACACTTGCCTACATACTCGTGGTGTGCAGCCCCCTGTTCCTCATCCTTTCGCGCATCTACTTCCGCAAGATGCGACGCATAGTGCGCAAGGTGAAGGACTCTGGCAGCTCGGTGCAGGCCATCATTCAGGAAAGCATACAACACAAGATGGTAATCAAGGTGATGGAGATGGCCGACGAGATGGTGCATCGTCTCGACCGCCGCCAGTCGCTGCTGCGATGGCAGATAAAGAGCCGTGCACGCCTCTCAATCCTCACCCGCACCATCGTCTTCATCGGCTTCCGCGGCGGAGCACTCGTGGCACTCACCTACGGACTCTGGCAAGTGTCGGAAGGCGCCATCACCGTGGGTGTGCTCCTGGCATTCACCCAACTCATCAACAAGATACAACACCCCCTGCTCGACCTCGGTCGCATTCTGCCAACACTGGTAGGCAGCCTCACATCGTCGGAACGCCTCATGGAACTCGAGGCACTGCCGCAGGAGGACGACGAGCCAACCGCACCGGCAACCAGCAACCAAGGTCAGCCAGTCCAACCCCTCACCTTCAACAACGTGAGCTACAGCTACACCGACAGCGGCCGACCCGTGTTGAGCCATTTCAGCCACACCTTCGCCCCAGGCTCCTTCACCGCGGTGCTGGGCGCGACGGGAGCCGGCAAGACCACCATGCTGCGACTCATGCTGCACCTCATCACCCCGCAGTCGGGCACCATCAGCCCCCGTCTGCCACGCTCTGCTTTCTCCTATGTGCCACAAGGCAACACCCTCTTCTCGGGCTCGATACGCGAAAACCTGCGATTTGGCAATCCACATGCAACTACCGCCCAGATGTACGAAGCACTACACATCGCCGGAGCCGACTTCGTAGCCGATCTGCCACATGGTCTCGACACACCGTGTGGCGAGTCGGGCGGCGGCTTGTCGGAAGGACAGGCACAACGCATAGCCATAGCACGAGCCATACTCCGCCCATGCAGCATACTGTTGCTCGACGAAGCTACGTCGGCCCTCGACGTTGAGACCGAACAGCGAGTGCTCACCAACATCAAGCAACACTATTCCGACATAACCATCATCTTCGTAACCCACCGCCTCAGTGCCGTCGATTTTGCCACCGAGCAGATACACATGGAGCGCCAGTGTTAAAGAGAATTGGGTATAAGAAGAATTGACAAAACTTAAAAAAACACACGGAGGCGATGTCGCCTCCGTGTGTTTTTATGTGTGTGTTCTGTCCTATTCACCGTGTGTTTTTTATGTGTGTGTTTCCACTTCTATTCTTCTATGATTTCTTTGAAATACTTCCATGGTGTTGCGGCTTTATATGCATCGGCCGAACCTACGGGAACGTATAGGGTGATATAATCTATTCTCAGTTGGAAACTGCCTTCGATTGAAGTCTGCGGCGGTGTTTTGCTTTGGATATGCATTGATTCCAGATTGCAAAAACCGAATTTATAACTTATTGTATATCAATTTGTTTTAATCGAAATGGTAGAAAAGTGATGGCGTGGATTCTGTAGATTGAGAAAAAGGTAAAGATTTAACCTTTTTAACTTTTGTAAACTGCAAAAGGAAAAAAACACGGTATTATCCTATACTTCCGATGGAAGGATGCCATATTCGGCTTTGAAGCAGCGAGTAAAGTAGCTTGGTGAATTGAAACCACACTGCATGGCGACCTCGGAGGCATTATGACCGTCGCGAAGTAGTTGCATAGCCTTGGTCAAACGGTGCTTGCGGACATACTCATTTGCGGTGATGCCAGTAAGTGACTTGATGCGACGATGGAGGGTCGAGTAGCTGACACACATTTCCTGGGCGATAAAATTCACATCGAGGTCAGTCTGCAGGAGGTTTTGCAGTATCAGGTGGTCTAGTCTATCAAGGAAGTCCCTGTTTCGTTGATTTGCAGCCTTCTGCTGTGCCGTCTCTTTTGGCTTGTTCTCTTCTGGCTCATTCTTTTCCGTCATGACATCTCCCGACGCACTATCTTCTTTAATAGCATGTTCTTGTTGCGCTTCTACAGCATAGAGGGCTGTGAGTCGCTGGTCGAGCTGCCGCTGCAAGGAGAGGCGTTGCTGATACTGATGCCGCTCGTACCAGATAAACAAGACAATGATGAGCAGATAGAACAGGCGTGCCCACCACGTCCAGTACCAAGGCTGGGCAATGGTGATATCACAGATAGTCTCCTCGCTCCACGACACTCCTGGAAAACTGTAACGCACATGGAATCGGTATTGACCTGGGCGCAAATTCGTATAGAGGGCAAAACTCTCTTTGGTTGACGGCCGCCAGTCATCGTCTATGCCCTCCAGCCAATAGCTGTATATGACTGACGCTAGGTCTTTATAGGCAAATGAAGAAAAGTTGAAGTGCAGATTGTTCTGATTGTGGGGAAGGTGCAATACTTTGAATGTTCCGTCGTAGTGGGGTGCGTCATTAACATATATACTGGATATGCATGGAGCGAAATATCCAGTATTATTTGATGTGGCTGCCGTCTTTCCCAATTCCACGAGTCCTCGCTGGCTACCGAGAAAGATACGCCCGTCAGTAGTCCGCAGGATTGCATCCTCGTTATAAGTATCAGCCATCAGTCCCAAGGAAGAATAGACATTGCGAACGGTGCCATCGTGACGACTGATGATGGATATGCCTTGGTCGGTGGCAGCGATAGTATTGCCTTCCCCATCTATGGCAATGGCTTCCACACAATTATTGGCTAGGCCATCGGAGGTAGTGAAGTGCTTCACCTGGGTCTTGGTGATGATCAATAATCCATAACCGTTGCTGCCAGCATAGATAGTGTCGGCAGGGCCTTGAGTAATACACACCACCTTACCTTTATTATATATAGGATGAAATTCCGCGCCATCCTTGCGGAAGATGCCATTCTCTGTGGCAACCCAAAGGCAACCCTTTCGGTCGATGAGTATCTGATGTATCTTTTCGTCGGGCAGATAGGTATTGTAAGAGAAAGTACCATCGGACTGTTCTTTTGCTTCAATGAGTCCTCCGTCGAAAGTGCCAATCCATGCAGTACCGTCCTCAGCAAGACATATATCGAAGACCTGACGAGCTGAAAATCCGTCAGTAGCATTCAGGTGACGGTCATCCACCCATACGCCACCACCACGGGTTCCTACCCAGAAGCGGCCATGAAAATCGGTACGCATGGCATAGGCGCGATGACCTTTTTGGAAGATTAGTCTGCTCTTTCCTGTTTGCGTATCATAGTGAAAGATGTTGCCCTCCATGTCGCCCACGGCTATGGCTCTGTCAGACAATTGAGAGAAGGAACGGATATTTCCCGAGCTACCGTCAAGAGCATGGTAACGCAGCAGCCCTTCGTCCAAATTCAATTGATAGATACCCGCAAAGGTGGTGGCGAGCCAGATGCTGCCCGAATGGTCGAGAAAGGCATCATTGATGTAGTCGGACTCAATGACAGGATTATCATCTGCGCTACAAAAATGATGCAGTTTATCAGCTGTAGGGTCATAGATGTAGAAACCATTGTCTATCGTCGTGAAGATTTCCCGTCCGTCAGCCAAACGCACATAGTGTAGGTCGTGGCGGCGGTTGGTGATGTTGCCGCGCTGAATGCCCAGTTCTTTCGCTTTTGCGATGAAGGCGGCCTCGTCAGCATCATTGTCAGTTTTTGGAAATGACATGCCCTCAGCATTGACGAAGCGCATCCGTACGAGGTCAAAACACAACAACCGATAGTCCTTGCCACTCATTAGGAGTACGTTGCGCGTCGTGTCTTCCACGATGTGTGTAATGCCTTCTATCTGTTGTTCTCCATTATCTTCCACATAGAAGTTCACAAACTGATGGCCATCGAAGCGCGTCAGCCCGTGGTTCGTGCCCAGCCATATATACCCCTGCCTGTCCTGTACTCCGCAGTTTACCACGTTGCTGGCCATACCGTCGCGAGTGGTGTAATTATTGACATGAATAGTTACTGTTTGTGCCACAACATTCTGCAACGACACAAGCAACAAATACATCAGATATATACAAATTCTCTTCATTGACGCTGCAAAGTTACTATTTTTTTTGCAAAGGACGTTAGTAAAAATAGCTTTTGAAAGAAAATTGTTATCGATTGGCAGGATATTGAAAAAAGAAGTACGCAAATGACAGTAATTTTGCAGCCAGAATGAATCACAAAACTATAAGCATTATGATCAAAAGAGTACTGACATTCATGTTTGCTGTTTTGCTCTCAGTAGTGGGGGGCAAGGCGGAAGGAATTCCCTCTAGTTATTTCTCTGAAGTGGCGTCGGGCGAGTTCTATCTCTACAATGTGACTCAGCAGCAGTTTCTGGTGCGCCTGAGCAACAACTTCCCTGGACTAACGAATGCGCCTGCTGAGGTGAAGGTGACTAAGAGCGGTACGGCATGGACCGTGATGTTTCCCGACGGCAAGTATCTGAAGACAGGCTACTGGAACAACCAGTATCTGTGGACCGACGGTACGGCTGGACTGAGTGAAAACCTGTGGGCATTCGATGTCATCAGCGGTGAGGACCACGTCTATCAGATTCACCGTACTGTTAGTGAAACACTGAACGACCAGACGGGTATCTTCTACATCAATGGCACGAACGCTGCAACGCAGCCTAGCGATGACTGCAAGTGGGCATTAATAAAGCCCAGCGACTACATCTCTATCACGATGGAGAAGGCCATACCTGTCGAGTATCGTAGCGACGTGCTTACTGCTGAGGGGCAGTATTATCTTTATGATGTGCTGAACCAGCAGTTTCTGAATACTGAATACCGCTCGCTATCTGATGTGCCTTCTGCGCTCACCACCATCACGCCACATAACGGCAAATTCCTGATATCCGGTGCCAAAGACAAGTACTTGAAGATTGGTGTTTATAAAGGTCAGTACCTGTGGAGCGACGGCGATGTCGACAACACTAAGTGGACGCTTGAAGAGAATGGTGACAAACTGTTCTATATCTATACCAATGACTTCACTGAGACCAATGCCGAGGTGGCTGGTAAGACGATGTACCTGCAGGAGACCAACGCCACAGCTACCAAGCCAAGCTTCGCACGCTGGGCGCTCATCACCGAGGACGACTATGTGGCATGGGCGATGAGTGGCGAGGCAACTGCCGACCCTGCTGTGGTGGCTGAGAACCTGACTGCGATAAAGGCAGCCAAGGGCGATGCAACCAGTCTGGTGGAGAACCCGTCATTTGCCAAAGGCGACGGTGGCTGGCGTGGTGGCACACGCACGCTCTGCACGCTCTATCGCGGCAACGGCTACGACTACGAGAGCACCGACGCTAACGCCCGTATGATACAGATTCTAAACAACATGCCTGCCGGCACCTATAAGGTGGTGGCTATCGTGCGCGGCGCAAGCGGAACAACCGCCAAGGCCATTGTCGCCAATACAGAAGGTGACGTTGTGCAGAACCACGGTTATCAAGGCGATTTCCAGCTGAACACCAACGGTGTAATGATGCCATATAGCATAGCGGGAGGTTTCAATAATGCCAATAATGCATTGGGATGGCAGTGGCTCACAGCTATTGGTACATTGGCAAAGGACGGTAATCTGACCTTGGAGTTCAATCTGAACGGAGCCGACTGGAAGGGCATTGCCGATGTACATCTTTATTATATGAGCGACGGCACGAATCCCTATGCCGTCAATTATACCGAAGGTGTGGATGCCCAGAACCATGCTGTATGCTGTGACCTCACGACTGATAATCCTAACAGCCTATTCACAGCCAATGGCAACATTAAGACTGTGGCCGATGAAAACCTGAGCAACCTGCTCGTGAGCGGTGCGATGGCCAACTTCGTCTTGTGGGACGGATTTGACTTTACTGCTTCAGCAGACTTCATTGCCACAAAAGCCACCTACTATCGCACTATCGAGGCTGGTACACCCGATGTGCTTTGTCTGCCATTCGCCATTACAGGCGGCACCAACGGCACGTTCTACGAACCAAAGAACATCAGTGGCAGCACGCTCAACCTGAAAGAGATGAAGAAGCCCGAGGCTGGTAAGACCTATCTCTATCGTGGCACCACTGACGTGACGGTACTGACAGGTAGCGGCAACGTGAAGGCTGGCAGCTATGTCACAGTTGCGGCTCCACAGGGCAGCTATGTGCTCAACGGTAATAAACTCAAGAAAGTGTCTGGTAGCACGGCCGTCGATGCTTTCCGCAGTTACTTCCAATTGGAAAGCGATGCTTCGTCGCTGAGTCTGAACTTCGACACGACGGTTGACGATGGTGTTTGGCAGCGTCCACAACTTGCCACATCAGCTTTCGCTGCCGGTCAGGAGTGCTATCTCTATAATGTCGCTGCCCAACGTTTCTACACCGAGGGTAATTCCTACGGCACACAGGCCAGTGTGGGCGAAGAGGGACTGAAGTGTAAATTCGTTCAAAGCGGCGAAGTCTATAAGTTGACCAACTACTCGAAGGCCAAGAACGCTTGGCGCACCCTGTTCGTTACCACCAACGGTGCGATGTTCGTTGATGCCGAGAGTGCTACCGAGTGCTGGTGGAAAATGGTCGACAACGGCAATGGCACCTTCAAACTGATGATGGCCGCTCCCAACAAGACTTACAATCAGGAGAACTATCCCGGCGCGATGATGGGGCTCGACCTGTTCGAAGGCGAATACCGCACCAACCTCGCTGCCCTGCTGATGGATGCCGAGGAGCCAGGGGAGGGACTTTATCTGACGGATTGGGCTGTGGCTACTTCTGATGCCTACAACCAGTACCTCACCGACATAGCCACCTACAAGGCTGCGCTCCAGCTGAAGGAACTCATCGACGAGGCCAAGGCCGCCAGCATGGATGTGGCCGAGGAGGACGCAGTCTATAACAACACCGCCAGCACACTGGCCGAGATTCAGGCTGCCATTGCCAGCGTCACCGCCAAACTGCTCGAAGACGATTTGGCAGGGGCTTCACGGGAGAATCCTATTGACGTGACCGACAAGTTCATCACCAACCCTCGCTACGAAAACAACGACAACGATGGTTGGAAGGGCAATGTGCAGCCAGGCATCGATGCCAATAACAACCTGCAGAATGCCGAGTTCTTCAATACGAACTTCGACACGTATCAGGATTTGCAGGGCCTGCCCGATGGCACCTACCGTCTGAGTCTGCAGGGATTCTACCGTGCTGGTCTCGAAGGTCCCGCATACGAAGCCAAGCAGAGCGGCAATGAGACGCTAAATGCAGAACTCTACGTCACAACCAATAGCAAGACCACAACCACGAAGATGCAAAGTATCTTCACGGGTGCTCCGACCTCAAAACTCGGTATCGATGGCGAGATCAACCTCGGCCAGTGGTGGATACCTAACACCATGTCTGCCGCCGCCGTCTTTTTCACAAAGGGTTATTACAAGGACAACAGCATCGAGGTACAGGTAACCAACGGCCAGCTCCGCATAGGACTGCGCAAGAGTACCACCATCCGCCGCGACTGGGTGATGATTGACAACTGGAAACTGGAATATCTAGGGAAATAGATCGTAAATGGTAAATTATCAAATTGTAAAAAATATGAGACGTACATTATATATTTGTGCATTGTCACTTTTGATGGCTGTACAGACGGCTGTCGCACAGGAGAAATTAAACAGGCACGTCATGGCCGTTCCGCAGTCGGCTTCTGGCAGTAACTATCTTGTGAGCTGGCGCATGTTGGACACTGATGACGACTACACGACTTTCGATGTGCTGCGCAACGGCGAGGTGGTGGCCAAGGACATCAACAACTCAACAAACTTTCTCGACACGAAAGGGTCGAAGACTGCGAAGTACAGCATTGTGACAAAAAAGAATGGCGAGAAGGTCAGCACCACCGAGGCTATCATGCCTTGGCAGAGCAGCTATAACACGTTGAAGCTCGACCGTCCCGATGGCGACACGTTCCATGATTTGGAATACACCTACTCGCCCAATGACTGCTCAGTGGCCGACGTGGATGGCGATGGTAACTACGAGATTGTGGTGAAGTGGGAGCCTTCTAATCCAGCCGACAACTCACAGGGTGGTTTCACTGGGCCTACGATCTTCGACTGCTATAAGATTCTGGAGGCCGATGGCAAGATGACTGCCCAGAAACTGTGGCGCATCGATATGGGTCACAACATCCGTTCGGGTCCTCACTATGTACCTTTCCTGTTCTACGACTTCGATGGCGACGGCAAGGCAGAGTTCATCGTGAAGACCGGTCCTGGCACCAAAGACGGCGCAGGCAACTATATCACCGATGCAGCTGATGAGGACGTCATCCGTGCTACCGACAACGAAAAGGAATACCTGAACGGCGGTGGTCAGGTGATGTACGGCCCCGAGTTCCTAACCGTATTCAGTGGACAGGACGGCCATGCCATCCACACCGTATATTACAATCCCAACCGCGGCTGTTTTGTGGGTGGTGCTCCTGAGTTGCGTACCGACCTCTGGGGAGACGACTACGGCAACCGTTCAGAGCGTTACCTCGCTACAGTGGCTCACCTCGATGCCACTAATCCCACACATGCCTCAGCTGTGATGTGTCGCGGTTATTACACCCGTTCCTATCTCTGGGCTGTCGATTTCGACGGATCGAAACTCTCCACACGTTGGCGCCACGCCAGCATCTCCAAGCACACGGTGATGAAGACTGAGGGCAATGGCGAGAAGGACGTGCGTACCTACGCTCACGCCACCTACGCAAACACTGGCTTCACCACCGCCTACGCCCAGGGCAACCACAACCTGAGCTGTGCCGACGTCGATGGCGACGGCATGGATGAAGTAATCTATGGCTCGGCTGCCATCGACCACGACGGCAACCTGCTCTGGAGCACGGGTCTCTGTCACGGTGATGCCCTCCATGTCAGCGATCTTATGCCTGACCGTTCAGGATTGGAGGTGTTCCAAATTCACGAAGACCCACCATTCGGTATGCACGTCTGCGATGCTGCCACCGGCGAACTGCTCATTCACATCACTGGCGATGGTGACACGGCTCGCGGCATAGCAGCTGACTTCACCGAAGAGCGGGGACAGGAGTTCAGCTGTTTCGGCAACGGCAACCTCTACAATGCACCCACGGGTCAGGTGGTTGGCGGCGCCCCCGAACAGAACTTCCGCATCTACTGGGACGGAGACATCTATGAGGAGATTTTCAATGGTATCGGAAACTACCACAACCAACCCTATTTGGTGAAGTACAATCAGGGACGTATCGGAATCGACGGCAAGAACCTTTACGAGCACGGTTACAGCGTTACTTGCAACGGCACCAAGAACTCGCCATGTCTGCAGGCCGACATCTTCGGCGACTGGCGCGAGGAGATTATTGTCTACAACAATGAGGACAAACAGACACTCAATATCTTCTCCACCGCTCATGAGACCGCTGCCCGCGTGCCTTGCCTGATGACTGACCACACGTATCGTCTGGGCATCACCTGGCAGAATTCCGGTTACAACCAGCCGCCACACCTGGGCTACTACCTGCCCGATGCCACAGCCGCCCGCTTCAAGGTGGAGAGCCTGCAGCCGCTGACGCTCCACTACAACAACTGTACTGGTGCAACGCTTGTCAAGGTTGTGCTCATGGACGGCACTGAGCTCTCTGCCGATGCTTTCACGCTCACACAGGACGAAGTGCTCTGCAATCTCACTATCAGTAGCGAGACTGCCGTCAGCAAGATCTCTCATCTTGTGCTTCAGCCCGTTACGCCGGCCAATGGTCTCAACGACGTGGTGACGGTCTACATCAGTGGTACGGTTACCGACGGCATCGAAGAAATTGTGAATAGTCAATCATCAAATAGTAAATATACTTACGACCTGCAAGGCCGCAAGGTAGCGAAGGTCAGCAAGGAGGGTATCTATATCCAGCAAGGAAAGAAAGTCATTATAAAATAAATTCGAATATCTAAAATACAAAATAAAATGAAACACTACAAAATCCTGTTTACGCTGCTTGCGCTCATGATGGCAACCGTGTCGAACGCTGCAGAGACCGACAACACGAAAGTTTATCCGCCCATTACCCCAGCCTGGATATTCGGCCACATCGTGTGGGAAGATGAGAAGAACACTCAGACAGCCATTGAAGGTCTGGTAGACGAGTACTTGAGCCGCGACATTCCTGTTCATGCTACAATCATTGACAGTCCGTGGAGCACGGCCTACAACAACTTCATCTGGGACACCAACCGCTATCCGCAGTACGACGCGATGATCAACGGTTTCAATGCCAAAGGCGTGAAAGTGATGCTCTGGCTCACCAGTTGCGTGAACCTGACGAGCACGGGCTGTCCGCAAGACAAGTGCGAGGAGTACGACTATGTGAAGGCACAGAACTACGGTGTGAACAACTCCGAACCCAGCGAGTGGTGGAAAGGCAAGGGTATACAGATTGACTTCACCAATCCTGAAGCCACCCAGTGGTGGTACGGACAGCTCGACAAGGTGTGGCGCGAGGGCATCTATGGCTGGAAGGTGGACCAGGGCGAAGTGTATTTCGGCGACCAGGTGACCACCAGCATCGGCACGATGACCAACGAGCAGTTCCGCAAGTACTACTACAACGCAATGGAAGACTACATCAAGAGCAAGACCCAGGCCGGAGCGAACATCGGTCGTCCCTATTCCCACCAGCGTGGCTACCACAGCGACCCGGCCAAGATGTCGATGGGCTGGTGTGGCGACTTCGGCGGCGACTGGAACGGACTGAAATTGCAGATAGACAACATCTATCGTTCGGCACAGGCCGGCTATGGAGCCGTGGGCACCGAGATTGCCGGCTTCATGGGTGCCAAGGCCAATAAGACGCTGTTCATACGCTATGCCCAGTTTGGTGCCACCACTGCCTGTATGATCAATGGCGGTGAGAACGGGGCTTTCACCAACCACTTGCCTTGGTGGCACGGCGACGACGTGACAGCCATCTACCGCGATGCGGTGAAGCTGCACACCAGTCTTGTGCCTTATCTGTTCAGCACCGTTGTGGAGGCTCACGAGCAGGGCGGCAGTCTGATGAAGGATGTCAATCTGACCGACGAGAGTCACCGTCTGGGCAACGACCTCTTTACAAAGGCCATCACGTCGGATGCCGTCCTTACCAGCGTCACTTTGCCTACCGATGGTGAGTGGATTGACTGGTTTACTGGTGAGGCCTATGAAGCTGGAAAGACTTACATGCTGAAATATCCCTTGGAGCGTTTCCCGCTGTTTGTCCGCAAGGGAGCCATACTACCCATGGATATGGGAACCGAAAAGACCACCCTGCGCTTCTATCCCGCAGCCACTGGCAGCGAGGCAACTCTCCATCTGCCTCAGGGCGACGGTATCGAGTATGACGTCTGTCAAGTCGCATACGACCCCGTACAGGCAGTGTTCACTATTGCTGATGCCCATGCCCGCACCTACGTTCTGGAGATGTGTGGCGTGAAGGCAGTCAGTAGCGTTGAGGGAACTCAGTCCTGGAGCCTGAATAGTGAGACAGGCGTACTGAGTATAGAGGTGTCCTCTACCACATCGGCCACCATCCGCTTCCAGGGTCTTGAACTGGCTGAGTTGCCCAAAGGCAGCGACTATCAGGGCGACGACAGCATGATACCTTCGCGCTATTATTCAGAACCGTCGGAGGGAAAATTCTATCTCTACAATGTGGCTTACGGGAGGTTCCTGGAACGTCTGAACAACAACTATCCCGGACTGACCGACACGCCTGCCGAGGTGACGCTGACCAAGAGTGGCGACGGCTATACCATCATGTTCGGCGACGGAAAATACCTGAAGACGGGCTACTACAAGAACCAATATCTGTGGACTGACGGTACGGCCAACCTTACGGAAGGGGGATGGACATTTGCTCCGATTGAAAACAGCAATAAGAACACATATCGCTTGCAGCGCATCGCTGAGGATACATGGAACGGCACGACCGGCATCTTCTATGTTAACGGCACCAATGCCTCCACGACTCCGACAGCCAAATGCCTGTGGGCACTTGTAGATCCTGCCGATTATGCAACGATTTCCTTAGAGAAGGCCATCCCGGCCTCCTTTCGCAGTTCCCTGCCCACCGAGGCAGGTGACTACTATATCTACGATGTGCTGACGCAGACCTTCCTGAACACCGCCACCCGTACACTGACCGAAGAACCTGCAGCACCGACCACGCTGACCCCCAACCGGCGGGAAGTTTCTGTTGTCAGGAGTATCTGGCAAATATCTGAAAATAGGTGTCTACAAGGGACAGTATCTCTGGAGCGACGGCGACGAGACCAGCACGAAGTGGAGCATCGAGGCCGGTGAGGATACTGAAGACGACAAACTGTTTTACATCTACTCCGACGAGTTCACCGAAGGGAATGCTGAAGTGAAGGGCAAGACCATGTACATCACCGGCACCAATGCCAGCAGCACGAAGCCCTTGATAGCTCAGTGGATCCTCGTTACCGAAGACGACTACCAGCGCTATCTCAGTGGCGAGACCACCAGCATCGGCGAAACTGCCGGCAGCAAAGTTCCAACCACCGATGGCGGGACCAACATCTACGATCTGCAGGGTCGCAAGGTGACGGGCATTGGCAAGCACGGCATCTATGTAATACAAGGAAAGAAAGTAGTATTCTGAAATAATTAGCATTATTCTACGTTATTATAATAGCCAAATACAAAGTTGACAGCTAAGTTATGAAACGAGTATTCATCAGTCTTTCATTATTCATAGGTTACGTTTCTGTAGGAACAGCTCAGACGTTCCTCCACTATACAACCACCGAACAGCTGCCTTGGCAGCAGTCGGCCAAAGTATCGCTACAGGCCAAGGCCAAAGAACAGCCGATTCTCGAACTGACTAGCCAGGAGCAGGGGCATGAGTTCCGTGCATGGGGCACGTGCTTCAATGAACTGGATCTCGATGCTCTGGAATTGTTGAAGCCCGAAGAACAGGAGAAGATTATGCACGACATCTTCGCGCCCGACGGCGACCTGCGATTCACTCGAGGACGCCTGACAATGAATGCTAACGACTACAGCCGTGCATGGTATTCGTGCGACACAGTGGCGGGCGACTTCCAGCTGAAGTACTTCAATATCGAGCACGACAAGGAGAACGTCATCCAACTCATCAAAATGGCCCAAAAGTGGCAGCCCGCGATGACCTTCTGGGTGTCGCCGTGGAGTCCGCCAGCTTGGATGAAGATCAACCAGGACTACTGCGTTGCCAGTTCGCCTTATAACAAACAGCCGAAGGAAAAGGACTATCTGCTCTTCGATGATGGAGGCGTGCCCGACCCCAACGAGATGCAGTTTCTGGGAGAGCGCAAGGGGCTGTTCCCCCGGAAGCTGGCCTCGCAGAACTACTTCATTCAGGACCCACGCTACCTGCAGGCCTATGCGAATATGTTCTGCAAGTTCATCGACCTATATGCTGAGGAGAACATCCCCATCGACATGGTGATGTACCAGAACGAGGCCTACAGCTATACGCCCTACCCGGGATGCGCGTGGACGGCAGAGGGCACCATTAAGTTTAACAAGGAATACCTGGCGCCGACCCTGAAAGAGAAACATCCCGCTGTGAAACTCTACGTGGGCACGTTCAACACCAACCGGCAGGACTACGTGCAGCGCATCGTCAACGGACTGCAAGGCTGTGTGGAGGGTCTCGGCTTTCAGTGGGAAGGTCGTGAGAACCTTGACTATATGCGCGAACACCACCCCGACCTTCACATGGTTAGCAGCGAGAGCGAGTGCGGCAACGGTCAGATGGACTGGCGCGCTGGCGAGCACACCTTCTACCTGCTACACGAGTACATCGGTCGCGGCTGCGATGAGTACTACAACTGGAACTTCATCCTTTGCAACCAGGGCCGCAGTGCCTGGGGTTGGAAGCAGAACGCCCTCGTGCAGGTAATCACCTCCCCTACAGGGGGCGGTCGGGAAGGGGCTACCTATCGCTACACCCCTGAGTATTACGCCTACAAGCACTTCTCCCACTTCGTTGAGCCGGGCAGCACCCTCCTCGCTTTCTATCCGATAAAAGACGGTCTGCAGGCCATTGTTTTCCAGCGGCCAGACGGCAAGCGCGTCGTCATCTGCGGCAACACCAACAACGAGGCTCGTGAACTTAGTATTCCCGTGGGCAAGCGTTACCTCACCGCAACTCTTGCCGCCCATTCATTCAACACGTTTGTAGAAAAATAGAACGAAAATGAAAAGACTATTTTTATTAATGCTATTAGGGCTGACACTTACAGTGCAGGCCCAAAACAAACAAAAGTTCGCCGGCTACCTTTTCGCCTATTTCGAGGGAGGGGGCGATCAGAACCTGATGGAGCAGCTGCGCTTCGCGGTGAGCGAGGACGCACAGAACTGGTATGCGCTGAACGGGAACAGGCCCATTATAGCCAGTGACAGCATCAGCGAGAGCGGCGGCATACGCGACCCGCATATCCTGCGCGGTGAGGATAGCTACTACTATATCGTGGCGACAGACATGCATACCTACGACCCGAAACAGGGCTGGGGCGCAAATCCGGGCATTGTGCTGCTGAAGTCGAAGGACCTAGTGAACTGGATGCATGCTAATATCAACCTCGCGAAGGACTGGAGCAAGAACTTTGGTGATGCCTACTGGGTATGGGCGCCGCAGACCATCTACGACCGCAAGGCCCGGAAATACATGATCTACTTCACGCTGCAGCGTAACGACCGCAAGACACTCATCACCTACTACGCCTACGCAAACAAGGACTTCACGGCTTTCGAGAGCGAACCAAAGGTGCTATTCTCCGCCAAGTACGGTTCGATAGACAACGACATCATCTACCGCAACGGCGAGTATCACCTCTTCTACAAGGGCAACACGAAGGACGAGAACGGCAAGGAAATAAAGAACGGCATCCAACAGGCAACGTCGAAAAAATTGACGGGACCGTATAAGGAGGATTTTGAGTATTTGGATGCATACGCTGGCACGAGGACGCATGTGGAGGGCAGCGGAGTGTTCCAGCTGAACAACAGCGAGGATTGGATTTTGATGTACGACCTCTACAGTTCTGGCCGCTATGAATTCCAGCGGTCGAAGGACCTGAAGACGTTTACAAAAGAACCAGAGTCCTTCCGCAAGGACTTCTTTCCCCGTCACGGCACGGTGATGTCGGTGACTGCCGATGAACTGGAGGTCCTGCAACAGAAATGGGGCTATGTGTTGAAGCATGAGTTCGAGAGCACGGGCAATCCCATTATCCGCGACAAACATACTGCTGATCCCGCCGTATTGGTGGAGGGCGACACTCTCTGGCTCTTTGCTGGACACGATGCCGCCGGCAATCAGTCGGGCTACGTGATGA
>CAMVDC010000003.1 GCA_947166155.1 uncultured Prevotellaceae bacterium
CAGCAAATGCACCCATGGGCACCAACCTGGGCGACGACACCATCATCATCAGCACCGGCGGACGATATGAATTCAAGAACAAAGGCATCGACATGCTCATCGAGTCGCTCAACCGACTGCGCCTCGACAACCACCTGCAGCGCGACATTCTGGCATTCATCAACGTGCCAGCATGGGTGAAGTGCCCACGCATAGACCTCCAAAAGCGCCTCGAGAGCAAGCAAACCTTCAACACACCGATTGGCGACCCACGCATCACACACGAGCTGCACAATCAGGATCAGGACAAAGTGCTGAGCCAAATGAACTGGCTCGACATGCACAACCGAGCCGACGAACACGTAAAGGTCATATTCGTGCCATGCTACCTCGACGGAGCCGACGGTATATTCAACATGCACTACTACGACCTGCTTATCGGCGGCGACCTCGCAATCTATCCATCCTACTACGAGCCATGGGGATATACACCCACCGAAAGCATCGCATTCCATGTGCCATGCATCACCACCGACTTAGCAGGATTCGGCCTTTGGGTCAACAGCCTGCACGGACGCTACAGCCAACTGACCGACGGAGTGAAGACAGTGCACCGCACCGACAACAACTTCATCGAGGCAGCTGAAGAGATAAAAGACACCATACTGCAGTTTGCAGAGATGACACCTGCTCAGGTGACTCAAATACGCCGTCAGGCAGCACTCACGGCACATCAAGCACTGTGGCAGTACTTCATAAAGAACTACTACCAGGCATACGACATCGCACTTACCAAACGAAACAAACGAATAACTCAATAAGTAAATAACAAACTATGAGAATTAAAGCAAGCAACGCCAACAACCCTAATTGGCGCGACGTTACAGTCAACACATCATTGCCCGAGGCACTCATGCCTCTGAACGAAATTGCCCACAACATGTGGTGGGCTTGGAGCCACGAAGCCAAAGAACTCTACAAGGCTATGGACGAGCAACTGTGGCACGACGTGAACCAAAACCCCGTGCTCATGCTCTCACGCATCAACTACAAACGCCTCGAGCAACTGGCTGGAGACAAGAAGTTCATTACTATGATGAACAAGGTGTACAAGGAATTCCGTACATACATGGACGTTGAGCCCGACCAGAAACGCCCGTCAGTGGCATATCTGTGTATGGAATACGGTTTGAGCCATGTACTTAAGATATATTCAGGAGGACTTGGAATACTTGCTGGTGACTATATCAAGGAGGCATCCGACTCAAATGTACGTATGACGGCAGTAGGCTTCCTCTATCGTTTCGGCTACTTCACCCAGACATTGTCGATGGATGGACAGCAAGTTGCAAACTATGAAGCTCAGAACTTTGCGCAACTGCCTATAGAACGTCAGAACGACGCAAACGGCGAACCGATGGTAATCGACGTGCCATACAACAACTACACAGTACATGCATACGTGTGGAGAGTGAACGTTGGACGTGTGAAGCTCTATCTGCTCGATACCGACAACGAACTCAACAGTGAGTTCGACCGCTCTATCACCCACTCGCTCTATGGTGGCGACTGGGAGAACCGCCTGAAGCAAGAGATACTGCTCGGTATCGGTGGAGTGTTGACTCTGCAGAAACTCGGCGTTAAGCCCGACATATATCACTGCAACGAGGGTCATGCCGCATTGTGCAATGTTCAGCGTCTCGTTGACTATGTGAAGCAAGGATTCACATTCAACGAAGCACTCGAACTTGTACGCACATCGTCACTCTATACTGTTCATACACCAGTACCTGCCGGTCACGACTATTTCGACGAAGGTCTCTTCAGCAAATACATGAGCTGCTATCCACAGATGCTCGGTATCGGTTGGGACGAATTCATGGGCATGGGACGCATCAACCCTGAAGACCATGGCGAGCGTTTCTGCATGTCAACATTCGCATGCAACACCAGTTCGTGGGTCAACGGTGTGAGCTGGCTCCACGGCAAGGTATCAAAAGAGATGTTTTCAGGCATTTGGAAAGGATACTTCCCAGAAGAGCTTGACAACGTAGGTTACGTAACCAACGGTGTTCACTTCCCAACATGGAGCGCTACCGAATGGAAGGAACTCTATGGCAAGTATCTGCCAAAGAGCTATTACCACGATCAGAGCAATGCCAAGCTCTGGGAAAGCATCTATAATGTGCCTGACGAAGAGATTTGGAAGACTCGCAAAGAACTGAAGGTGAAGCTTGTTGACTACATCAAGCAGCAGTTCCGCGAAAACTGGCTGAAGAACCAGGGTGACCCATCGCGCATCGTCTCAATCCTGCAGAAGATAAGTCCTGATGCACTGACTATTGGTTTTGCACGTCGTTTTGCAACATATAAGCGTGCTCACCTGCTCTTCTCCGACCTCGATCGTCTGGCAAAGATTGTCAACAACCCCGACTATCCGGTTCAGTTCCTCTTTGCCGGTAAGGCTCACCCTGCCGATGGTGGCGGACAAGGTCTTATCAAGAAGATTTACGAGATAAGCCGTCGTCCTGAGTTCCTTGGCAAGATTATCTTCCTTGAGAACTATGACATGAAGCTCGCACGACGCCTTGTAACAGGTGTGGATATCTGGATGAACACACCTACACGTCCTCTCGAGGCATCGGGTACATCAGGCGAAAAGGCTCTCATGAATGGTGTTGTAAACCTCTCTGTACTTGATGGCTGGTGGCTTGAGGGCTATCGCGAAGGTGCAGGATGGGCTCTGACCGAGAAGCGCACCTACCAGAATCAGGATCAGCAAGACCAACTCGACGCTGCAACCATCTATTCTCTGCTCGAGAACGAGATACTCCCGCTCTACTATGCTAAGAACGAGAAGGGCTACAGCGAAGGCTGGATAAAGACAGTGAAGAACTCTATAGCACAGATTGCTCCTCACTACACCATGAAGCGTCAGCTCGACGACTACTACTCTAAGTTCTACAATCCATTGGCTGCTCGTGCCAAGGTGCTCTTTGCCAACAACTGCCAGAAGGCACGCGAGATTGCTCGCTGGAAGGAACTGGTGGCTGAGCGCTGGGATAGCATCCACGTTGTTTCGAGTGAGAAAGACCCTGCATTGGTTGCAGGCAACGTGATGACCGGTAAGGTTTATAACATCACAATCAATGTAGATGAGCAAGGACTTGACGACGTTGTGGGCGTAGAACTTGTGTGCCTGCGTGCCGACAAAGAAGCCAAGCTCCACGTGTCGCAGGTTGAACCACTGCAGGTGGTACGCCGCGAAGGCAACATCTTCACCTTCCAAGGCACACACACCGTCGAGGTTGCAGGCGACATCAAGGTGGCATACCGCATGTATCCGAAGAATGCCGACCTGCCACACCGTCAGGACTTCTGCTATGTGAAGTGGTTCAACTGATCAAGATGTGATTGTTATAAATCAGTAAAAAGAAGCGAAGAGGGGGATGTGCCAGTACCGGCACATCCCCCTCTTGTTTTCTTATGTTTTTATCGTCACCGCTCTGCCCGCATTGGGTTGTCGAGGAAGTCTTGGTAGGCGAGGCGTATGCCGTCCTCGAGTTCGGTGCGGTAGGTCCAGCCGAGGTTGGTGGCTTTCGATACGTCGAGCAGTTTGCGCGGTGTGCCGTTGGGGCGCGTGGTGTCCCAAAGGATGCGGCCTTCGTAGCCGATGACTTTTGCCACGAGTTCGGTCAGCGCTTTGATGGTGAGTTCTTTGCCGGTGCCTGCATTCACGGTTTCGTTGCCCGAATAGTTGTTCATGAGGAAGACGCAGAGGTTTGCGAGGTCGTCGACATACAGGAACTCGCGCAGCGGCGATCCGTCGCCCCAGCATGTGACTTCTGCCCTACCCTCCACTTTGGCTTCGTGGAAGCGGCGGATGAGTGCGGGCAACACGTGTGAGTGCTCGGGATGGTAGTTGTCGTTGGGTCCGTAGAGGTTGGTAGGCATCACGCTGATGTAGTCGGTGCCGTATTGGCGGTTGAGGTATTCGCAGTACTTCAGGCCGCTTATCTTTGCCAATGCATAGGCTTCGTTGGTTTGTTCGAGGCTTCCGGTGAGCAGGCACGACTCGGGCATGGGTTGGGGAGCAAGGCGTGGATAGATGCAACTTGAGCCGAGGAACTCCAGTTTCTTGCATCCGTTCTGCCACGCTGCGTGTATGACGTTCATCTCGAGTATCATGTTTTGGTACATGAAGTCGGCCAGCGCTGTTTGGTTGGCTACGATTCCGCCCACTTTTGCTGCAGCGAGGAATACGTATTCGGGGCGTTCTTGCTCGAAGAAACGCTCGACGGCTTCCTGCCGGGTGAGGTCGAGTTGGCTGTGGGTGCGGGTTATGATGTTGGTGTATCCTTGGCGTGTGAGTTCCCTCACAATTGCGCTGCCCACCATGCCACGGTGTCCGGCAACGTATATCTTACTGTTCTTTTCCATTGTTTGTTTCTCTGATTACGTACATTGGTCGGTGTTTCGACTCGCCGTAGATGCGTGCGATGTACTCGCCGAGTATTCCTATCGACAGTAGTTGCACTCCGCCGAGGAACAGCATGATGCTCACGAGTGTGGTGAATCCTTGCACGGGGTCGCCAATGATGAGTGTCTTGGCTATGTAGAACACGGTGAAGCAGAATGCTCCCAGTGCCGTGATGGCGCCTATGATGGTAGCGAGGCGCAGTGGTGCCGTGGTGAACGAGGTGATGGCTTCGAGTGCGAGGTCGGTGAGTCGCATGAAACTCCAGTGGGTGTTGCCACGTGTGCGGTCGGCGCGGTCGAAGACGAGTTCTTTCTTCTTGAATCCAATCCATGAGAAGAGCCCTTTGTTGTAGCGTTCGGTTTCGCGTATGCGCCGCAGTGTCTCTACACACTGGCGGTCGAGCAAGCGGAAATCGCCCACGTTTTCGGGCATGTCGATGCGCGATGTGGCCGACATGAGCCTGTAGAACAACGTTGAAAACATGCGTTTCATCCACGACTCGCGTCCGCGTGAGCGGCGTCGGGTGTAGACATCTTGATAGCCTTGCTCCCAATATCTCAGCATGTCGTGCACGAGTTGTGGCGGGTCTTGCCCGTCGGCATCCATAAGCACAACGGCATCGGAGTCGGCCCGGTCGATGGCAGCCATGAGGGCACACTCTTTGCCGAAGTTGCGCGAGAGGATGATGTACCCCACGCATGGGTCGTCGTGAGCCATCTGCCGCACGATGTGTGGAGTGGAGTCGGTGCTTCCATCGTCGACCACGAGCAGGTGCCAGTCGTATTCGGGTTCGGATTCCATCAGTGTGCGGAGCCGGTCGTAGAGTTCGGGCAACGAGTCGGCTTCGTTGTAACACGGGATGCATATCGTAACGCTCTTCATCTTGTGTGGAATTGAAATCAACCACAAAGGTATGAAAAAAATGATTAACAAACGAATGAATGGATGAAAAAATGTGGTGGAGGGTGGGATAATGCGAATATGAGGGAGGAAGAGGGATGTGGAAAGGACATGAATACACATATATATATTATTGCGCGCGCACGCGTGGGAGGGGAAGGATGGAGGGGGCGCGGGGAACGGAGCGAGGGAGGGAAAAGGCGAGGATGGAGGGGCGAGCGGAACGGAGCGATGGGAGGAAAAGGCGAGGATGGAGGGGCGAGCGGAACTTCGAGGCCAAACCTCGAAGCACAAACGACGGGACGGAAGGGAAAATGAAGGCAGAAGTTTTGCTGCGAGTGCGCGTGTATTTTGCTGCGAGTGCGGAGTAATTTGCCTGCGAGTGCGCGTGTATTTTGCTGCGAGTGCGGAGTAATTCTTTAATTTGCGTCGCAAATTTAATAATTTTCCACCGAAAAATAATAAATTTACGTCGCAAATTTAATAATTTGCGACGTAAATTAAAGTTTTCCTATATAAGCGCAGGTAAATTCTTGTATAGGCGCAGGTAAATTCTTGTATAGGCGCAGGTAAATTACTATATAAGCGCGGATAAATTTCTATATCAACACAAAGGAATTACTATATCAACGCAGAGGAATTATTATATCAACGCAGATAAATGTCTATATCGCCGCATGCAATTTTCGCTTTACTCACTACGGCTGACGAGTGGCAACCAGAGGCGCGAGGGATGCTCGCCCGAGTGGTAGATGCGTATCGTTGCCGGTTGGAAATCGGAATCGAGGCAGTGGTAGATATCGCAGAAATGTTGCGGGTTGCGGTCGAAAAGGGGGAACATAGAGCTTTGCACCTGCACCATGATGCGGTGACCTGCCTGGAATGTGTGTATCATGTCGTTGAGTTTGAACCGAAGTGCGGTGGGTTGGTTGGGTTCAAACGGCTCGGGATGACTGAGCGAGTTGCGGTATTTGCCACGCATGATTTCCCAGCGTATGAGGTTCTGACACCCCTCTTCATCGACATCGATGACCTTCACGATGAAGTCGGCATCGGTGGTAGAGGTGCTGACAATGAAGTCGACTTCGGGAGTACCCATGATGGTGAGCGGTTGTGAGAGTTCATTCGTCTGGAACACAGCCACATCGGTGCGCCACGAAGCAAAGCGCTGGTCGGCATTCATGTAGGATGCATCGCGTCCGCTGTGGGGACGAGTGCCTATATATGGCACCGGGCGCGAGGGGTCGCTGACATACGAAGTATATGGTGCGGGTTGAGTTGCGGTCTTTGGGCAGTAGGTGAGGTCGGAGCAAAGACCACCTTGCTCTGCCAGTTGGAAGGCGATGCGGGTGCGTTGCATGGTGTGCCCGTTGGCCGTGAACGATGTTGCAGCGGCATCCCATCCATCGGGCAGGTTATACCATTCGTGGGTTCCAGTATCAAACATGCGGGCTCCGTAGGCCGGTTTGCTACCCTTTCCTTCGAGATAATAGGCAAAGAAGGGGTACTCCATCTGAAGCATGTATACACTCTCGGCCGCCTGGTGTCCGTAATCAACATAGCCCAGACGCGATGCTTCGGGGTAGCGCCAAGCTCCGTGACTCCACGGACCTTCGACGAGATAGACGGGAGTCTTGGGCGACTTCGCGCGTATTTTCTTATAGGTGTCGAATGCTCCGTAGCAATCTTCGGCATCAAACAAGCCTCCGACCACCATCACGGCAGGGTTGGCCTTCTTCGATGTCGAGAGGTATTGCACGTAGTTGGTCACCGTGTGGGTCTCCCAGTATTCGTCGAGGTTGGGATGAGACATGGTCAGGTTCCACATCTCGACGCTATCGCCCATGATGGCCGAGAAGTTGCGCACGGCTCCAACCTCAAGGAAATCGGTGTAGATGTCACGTCGCACGATGTCGGTCGGCGTGCCGCTGCGACCAATCTTTCCATCCCAGAAGTCGCGCGAGTTGACGTACTGGAACCAATACTCGAAGTCGAACATATCGACCAGGCAGAGCGCACCGTTGTGATGGTCATCGTCGCCGCGAAACCAGTCGGTGACAGGCGCCTGCGGACTTACGGCCTTGATGGCAGGATGGAGCGCAAGTGCAGACATAGTGGCATAGAAGCCCGGGTAGCTGATGCCGTGAACACCAATACACTCGTTGCTGTGAGTGTTGCGGATGAGCCATTCAGCCGTGTCGTAAGCATCGCTTGCCTCGTCGGTTTGCTTCCCTTTCTTGTTGGGGATATACGGACGGATATCCTCAAACCGGCCCTCGCTCATGTTCTTCCCCCTCACATCCTGAAACACGATGATATATCCACTGCGCAGGTATTCATAGTACCCAACAGACGAAAAGTGCTTGAAACGGCCCTCACCATAAGGGGCACATCCGTAGCAATCGCGGCTCATGAGGATGGGATGGCGCGCAGAACGGTCGCGCGGTTCATAGACGACAGTAAACAGGCGGACGCCGTCGCGCATAGGAATCATCACCTCGCGCTTCGTGTAGTTGCGTTCAATCCACTGCTGGTTGATGGAGTCGGGCTCCTGAACGAATGATTGCTGAGCATTGGCAAAAGATGCAAAGCATAGTGAAATTAGTAATAAAATGCGTGTCATACGATTGGAAACAAATGATGAATTATCAGTTTTAGCGAGTGCAAAGATAGCACATTTTCATCAATAAAACGACATGTAATGAGTATAAAACACACGTAAAGGCACAAAATAAGTGGATGAAAACCAAAAAAACTTACGAAATACTTTCCCAATTCAATAAAAGTTCGTAACTTTGCGCGCTGTTTATAAATCCCGACAAGAAAAGAGCAGAAATAAAAACAAGTAAAAGATATGTCAAAGATTTGTCAAATCACAGGTAAGAAATCAGCGATCGGCAACAACGTTTCGCACTCGCTGCGCAGAACAAAGAGACGTTTCAGCGTCAACCTGTTCACTAAGAAGTTCTACTATGTAGAAGAAGATTGTTGGATAGTTTTGAAGGTCAGTGCAGCTGGACTTCGCATTATTAACCGTATCGGCCTTGACGCAGCGCTGAGACAAGCTGTTGCAAAAGGCTACTGCGACTGGAAGGACATCCAGGTTATCGCATAAAAACCATTAACAAGGAGATTAAGACATGGCAAAGAAAGCTAAAGGAAACAGAATCCAAGTCATTCTGGAATGCACTGAGATGAAAGACAGCGGACTGCCCGGAACATCGCGCTACATCACAACAAAGAACCGCAAGAACACCCCCGACCGTCTGGAACTGAAGAAGTACAACCCCATCCTGAAGAAGATGACCATACACAAGGAAATCAAGTAAGCAGGATAAACGGCAACAAGTACTCAACGAGAAAGTAAAGATACACACACATTTTTAATAAATAACACAATATGGCAAAGAAAGCGGTCGCTACCCTCCACTCAAAAGATGGTCGCGCATACACCAAAGTAATAAAGATGTGTAAATCGCCAAAGACAGGCGCATACATGTTTGAAGAAAAAGTATTGCTCAACGAAGACGCTAAAGCTTACGCCAACAGCTAATCGAAACACAATACAAACAAACTTACACACAAGCATAACCCCCTCGACCAAAAAGAGAAACCCAATCAAAACCGGGTGACAATCTATCACGGTCGAGGGGATTTTGATATACCCACACCGACCGACACATGAAACACAATACCACATCGCAAGGCATCATAGCACTATCACCACTCATACTGTTCCTGATACTATACCTCGTCACCAGCATCATAGCAGCCGACTTCTACAAAGTGCCAATAACCGTGGCATTCCTCGTTTCCGCTATATTCGCAATAGCAACAACCAAAGGAAGCATAGCCACCAGGATAGAGATATTCTCAAAAGGCGCCGGAAGCAAAAACATGATGCTCATGATGTGGATATTCATTCTGGCAGGAGCATTCGCAGCATCAGCCAAGGGAATGCACGCCGTCGACTCAACCGTCAACCTCACACTACACATACTTCCACCTTCACTCATACTTGCAGGCATATTCGTAGCCGCATGCTTCATATCACTCGCAATCGGAACATCGGTCGGAACCATTGCTGCACTGACACCTATAGCCGCCGGAATGGCCGAAGAAGCCGGCATAGAGCCACAATTCATCATTGCAATCGTGGTGGGAGGAGCATTCTTCGGCGACAACCTATCGTTCATAAGCGACACCACAATCGTGGCAACACAAAGCCAACAATGCAAGATGAGCGACAAATTCAAAGTCAACTCACTCATCGTCATACCGGTGGCAATCATCATACTCATCATCTACACATTCATGGGGCAAGACATACCAAAGCCCGGCAACATAGGCGACGTTGATATCATCAAAGTAATACCATACATCATCGTCATCGCAACTGCAATAGCAGGCATGAACGTGCTGCTCGTGCTCACCATCGGCACCCTATCGGCAGGAATCATAGGCATGATACAACACGAATACGACATCTACGGATGGTTCGCATGCATGGCTGACGGCATGATGGGGATGAGCGAACTCATCATCATGACACTGCTCGCAGGCGGAATGCTCGAAATGATACGTCACAACGGAGGCATCGACTTCATCATACGTCACATAACCAAAGGCATACACGGCAAACGAGCAGCAGAGATGAGCATAGCACTGCTCGTGAGCATGGTAAACGTATGCACCGCAAACAACACCGTGGCAATCCTCACTACCGGCTCCATAGCACATGACATCTCACAACGCTTCGGTATCGACAACCGCAAGACTGCAAGCATTCTCGACACCGCATCATGCAGCATTCAGGGATTGCTGCCCTATGGAGCGCAACTGCTCATAGCCACACAACTGGCCAACGAATGCCTCGCAAACGCATCCCTCACCCCGCTCAACATCCTGCCCTACCTCTACTATCCCATGGCACTCGCCATAGCAGTGATAGTTGCATCAATGTTGCGGTACCCGAGAAAATACTCGTAAAGTTTGCTATAATATCGATAAACTACTTTCTATTATATTGACAATGTATTGCTATAATATCTAAAAGCTGCTTGCTATAGCCCTACATCTACCCAATGCTTGATAGCGGGCTCTTTATCGCCAAGATGGCCGATGACGGTGACGATATCGAAGCGAAAAGGATGGTCGAGCCATCGATGTAGGTGCAGATAATGATAGAATGCAGCACGCAGGTTGTGCATCTTATCGGCATCGATGGCGTCCTCGGGTGTCGAGAGGTCGTTGCTGTTGCTTCGCGTCTTTACTTCTACGAACACTACTGTTCCTCCATCGGCACACACAAGGTCTATATCCCGATGTTTCGACTTCCAGTCGTTGGCCAACACGCGATAGCCTTTTTCGCGCAGATACTGCGCGGCCGCCTCTTCGCCCCATTGTCCGAGCAGGCGGTTGTGGTCACCTTGTTGCTGGTAATGTTGGGGATTGAAACGTGCACTCGCTTTGTTGAGCGCGGCAGCAGCACGTCGGTCGTTGTCGGTCATATCAGAATGCAGACGAAGCAGCGCTTTGTATATAAGCTCTGCTTCGTCTTTATATCCACCAGCCATGTACTGGTTCATCATGTCGTAAGCTGTCCAAAAGAGCACTGACTTCACTGGCTGACTCTTGTCGGTGGCATAGATTTCTCTTACTGCATCGTATGCCTCTTCGACACATCCGCTCTTGCGCAGTGCAACAATCTCTGATAATGTCATCTCTTGTTGAGGGCTATACCCCATCAGAATCGGTTTTTTCCTCTTCTACAAATTCGGTCACTCCTGCTGCCACAAGTATGTTGTACCATGCAATCACCTTTCGCATATCGCTTACGCGCACACGGTCGGTGTCGTAGTTAGGCAACACTTTGGCAAAGAATGCCACCACGTCGTCGTTATCGGCTTTCTTGTGGTTGATGTCGACGGGTTTGCCGTCGTATTCTTTCTTTATTGATTCAAACACTCCTGGCAGCGGTGTGTCTTCACCGTCGTCGGTATAGATTGATATGTCTGCGACCGACACTACTCTGTCGGTAGCATATGCAGGCATTCGACGTTTCTGTTCGTCGAGTGTCTCGACAATAAGCATATTGTTGCCACGGCTAACCAGTTTGTATAGTCCTGGTTTGCCCGAAATGGCTAAGATTTCTTTGATCATGATGTGTTTATACTATATTTGAATGTTATGCAATTGTTTCAGCACATTGTTGTTTCCGTTGTTTATGACGCAGAAGTCGGCTCGTTTCATCTTTTCGGCTTCTGGCATCTGAGTCTTCATCCGCTGGTATGCCACGGTGCGGTTGAGTCCGTCGCGCTTTATGATGCGGTGTATCCTCACTTCGTCGGCTGCATATATGTATATCACCTTGTCGACGAGGTCTTCGAACCCTGATTCGTAGAGCAGTGCGCACTCCATGAACATGACGTCGGAGTCTTGGAAGTTGCTCCACATGTTGAAGTCGTTTCTTACTCGCGGATGCACCAGTTCGTTGATTTTCTTCCGATTTTCTTCATCGCTATAGAGGTATTCTGCTATAACTGGCTTGTTGAGTTCGCCGGTTTCGGTATATGCATTTTCACCTATTAGTTCGATGATAGCGGCCTTTATCGTCTCGTCTTCTTTCATAAGGCGTCGGGCCCTGTCGTCGCAATTATAGACGGGGAAACCTTGTTTCTTCAGGATGGTGCTTACATATGTTTTTCCACAGCCCATTCCTCCTGTAATTCCTATTTTCATCTATTGTTTTAGGTTAAAGTTGTTTGGTTATTATTCGCTTTGTTCACTCGTTGGTTCCCTCGGTTGTCGGCATGCAGTTCGATGTCCACACATCGTCGTGCTGCTACGAGGGTGTTGTTATTAATTAGTTTTCGTCTTGTTCTATTACGTAGTCAACCATTGCCGGATTCACTTTGACGTTGAATATGCCTTCGGGCACTTGCCGCATGATGAGGCGGCATTTGGTGTCGGTGGGGCTTATGTTGTTGTAGTCGACAACTACGATGAAGTCTTGCGCCGTGATTGTGTTGAACATGGTGGCACTGACCTGGAAGTTGACATCGACCGCCATTGGGAATGTGCGCAGTGTCTTGTTGTGCGGTATGTTTTCGCAGTATATGGGCACTTTTACGGTCTTGGTGGTGAGCAGGTCGATGCATGCTTGTATGCTTACCGTGTCGGGCACCATCTTCACTCCCTTGATTGGCTGCAGCGGCATGTTGACAGTGATGGTGTCGGCTGCGTCGTTGAGGTTGAGTGGCTGGGTGTATACAGCCGTTATGGTGTCGAACTGTGGTGCCGGTGCATATATGTCGACGTATTGCGGCTGCAGGTTCACTCCGCACAGTATGTGTTGCTCGGTGGTGTGTATCTTTCCGTTGAACACTACTGGCACTTGCTTGTGGTCGCCGGTCGAGTAGTATATCTCGACGTTTGACGGTGTGATGGTCGTGTAGTTGATGCCTGCAGGCAGTTCTTTGGCTATCGTCTTGCGCCACATGTAGTTGTCGATGGTGATCACTCCGCCCACTTTTACCAGGTCGCTGTATTCCACCCTCAGGCGTCGCTCTCGTTTCTGCATCATGTATTGCAGCAGGGTGAATCCGCGTCCGTTGAGGGTCACGGTCACTTTCTCTGGCACGTCGGATGTGTATATGACGTTTTTCGGCACGTTGACTATCTCGAGTGCGAAGTCGGCTTCGATGGTGGTGTGGTCCTTGAATGTCATCGAGAACCAGAATACTATCGCTATGCACAGGAAGACGAGGAAGCCGAATATGTTGCGGTTGATGGCAAAGAGTTTCATGCTTTTTGCTGTGCGCTTTGCCCACAGCCCTATCCTCTTCATCCATAGCGACAGTCCCTGTTCCATAGTGCGAAAGCTTATGTTTTGGTATGCCTCGGCGTGGTGTTACTTCTGGGTTTGCTGTGTGCTGTCGGCAAACACGTAGTTGCGGTCGATTTGTATGGTTACGCCTTTGCTCACTTCGAGGGTTATGTAGTTTTCACCTTCGTTCAGGTCTTTCACTGTGCCATACATTCCGCCTGCGGTTATTACTTTCGAACCTATTGTGAGGCTGTTGCGGAACTTTTGTATTTCCTTCTGACGTTTCTGCTGTGGGCGTATCATGAAGAAATAGAGTATGGCAAACATCACGACGAGCATGATGATCATGGTGTAGTCCATCCCTCCTTGCGGGGTTGCAGCTGATGCTGCTTGAAGTAGATTGAATGTCATTGTATTTGAGTTTTTGAGTTTTTGAGATTATGAGTTTTTAAGTTCGTTAGTTTTTGAGTTCTTAAGTTCGTGAGTTCTTATTTTTTCCTTATTATATATATGTCGACGTGACTGCTTCCCTTACATGTGCTTTATCATCTTGTGTTCGCTGATGAGTCGCTTGGCCACGCTGTCGAGTATTCCGTTGACATAGATGTGGCTCTTGGGTGTACTGTAGCATTTAGCAAGCTCTACATACTCGTTGATGGTGACCGACACTGGTATCTCGGGGAATGTGAGCATCTCGGCCAGGGCCAGTTGCATGAGTATTACGTCCATGAATGCCAGTCGGTTGAATTCCCAGTTGCGTGTGCTCTGGCTTATGAGCGAGAGGTAGTACTTGTCGTTTTCTATGGCTCGGCGAATGAGCGTGAGGGCAAAGTCGCGGTCTTCCTCGTCCTTGAATTCGGGCATCAGTTCTTGCTCAGCTCCCTTTGCGGGGTCGAATCGCTTTATGGTTTTCAGCACAAAGGTGTCGATGGTCTCCTTGTCGTCGTTCCAGTATATGCTCTTCTCCTCGAGCACGTCGTCGATATAATCGGCCTTCATGATCACGTTCTTGTATGCCTTGCGCCATAGTTCGCGGTCGTCGTCGTAGGTCACACTCTCGCGCATCATGTATTCGGCATAGTATTCCGACTCGGTGATTTCGGCATACAACTTGCGCAGCAGGTCGCGGTCGTTGGCCCACGACAGCTTATTATGCTCCACATACTGCATCAACTGCGTGTTGTCGGCCAGTTGGCGTATGAAGGCATTGTCGATAAACCTGTGGCTGATGACCGTGTCGACATGTGCCACACGGTTTCGCTCCTCCTGGTCATTGACAATCTCGTCGGCCATGCGCGTGATGTCAATCATCAGTTGCAACAAGTATATATATAGCTCGTATGACTTGGATAGGCTTTTCAACAACTCGCTTTCCACACTCTCCACAAACCTGTCGCCGGCCTGATAAAAGGCATACAGCAACTGCACCGTTTTTATCCTTATCAATATTCGATTTATCATAACAAAAAACACTTTTTTTGATTTCGTGGTGCAAAATTATAAAAAATATCTCACATTTCTTGCATATCCCAAAAAAAAGACACAAATTTGCAGTCGATTTTAGTATCAACCCCATAAAAAAAGAAGAAAATGATGGTGCAAGCAGACAAAGACCTCGTGTTTTCGGAGAGTGTGAAAGCAGGAAAGCGAATCTACTACTTCGATGTGAAGCAGAGCAAGAACGGCGACAAATATGTGGCCATTACTGAGAGCAAGAGAATCATATCGGGCAGCGAAGCCGACCCGCAGGTGAGTTACGAGAAACACAAGCTGTTTCTTTACAAAGAAGACTTCAGCAAATTCGTGGCTGCACTCACCAACGCAATCGACATCGCAAGCCAGGGAATCAACCCCACGACCGACGACTCAATACTCGACACATCGGCTAACGACATCGACATTCAGTTCTGACAAATCACTCAGAGCCCTGAAGGGATACCACACAACAAATCCGGAAAACAAAAAAGCCATGCAACGAAATACTCGTGCATGGCTTTCATTCTCTCTACCATATGTGAGGTCGGTACCCGATTCGAACGGGTGTAGACGGTTTTGCAGACCGTTGACTAAGCCTCTCATCCAACCGACCATTCACATTCAATATGGGCTACAATACCCGAATGCGACTGCAAAGGTAAGCATTTTTTTTCATTCAGCAACACTCTCAACCACATTTTTTTCATCACAACCAAAAAATAATGCCTCAAAAACCACGAAAACGCCCTGTTCGCGATATGAAACACGCGAAACAAGCAGCAAACACAAGCAAACCAACAACACAAGAAACAACCACCACATACGACCAACAACCACCACGCAAACGCAAACCACCCACCACAACAACCCACAACTTTTGCTGCAAGCACGCACAACTTTTGCTGCGAGTACGCACAACTTTTACTGCGAGTGCGCACTACTTTTGCTGCAAGCACGCACTAATTTTGCTGCGAGCACGCACTAATTTTGCTGCGAGTGCGTACTAATTTTACTGCGAGTGCGTACTAATTCTTTAATTTGCGACGCAAATTTAATAATTTTCCACCGAAAATTAATAAAACTGCGACGTAAATTTAATAATTTGCGTCGCAAATTAAAGAATTCTCCTATACTCGCAACCTTTTTCCTCTGCACTCGCGCCCTTTTTCATCACCACTCGCAACCTTTTTCCTCACCACGCGAAACCTTTTTCCTCACCACTCGCGCCCTATTTCCTCACCACTCGCAAGTTTTATCTTCTGCCCTCGCAATATTTATCTTCAACCCTCGTGCTATTTTTCACCATCATGCTCACATCTATTCCTCGCCCCGTTTGTGCTTCGAGGTTTGGCCTCGAAGTTCTCCCTCCTATCCCCCACCCCCGCCCTACCACAAAAATTCCCCCCTTTCCACGCACGCGCGCGCATATAATATATATAATGTGTCCCCCACCCGGCCACTACATTTTTCAACTAATTCCATCGTCAAAACAACAACTCACCCATAGCAAACCAATACATCACCACACAAAAAACAACAATCATACTAAAAAAATATCAAAAACATTTGCTCATAACAAATAATTTCTTTATCTTTGCAACATCAAACTATAAACATAGTTGAAACCAACAACATCATTCATCAACAAAAACCAATAACCACTATGACACACGAAGAGAAACTCACCGCCAGCGAAGAAGAAGTGATGGAACGGATTTGGGACTACGGCCCATGCGCCCCGAAGGACATCGTGAACCTCTACGACGACCCGAAACCACATGTCAACACCGTTGCAACCATGTTTCAGAGCCTCGAGCGCAAAGGATTCCTCACACATGTGGTGCGCGGACGAGGCTATATCTACACCCCCATCATTCGCAAGGAAGACTACGGACGCAACCGATTCAGCAACCTCGTGAAGCGCTATTTCGACAATTCCTACATGAATGTCGTTTCGGCACTCGTGCGCGACGAACGCGTGAGCCGAGAGGAACTCGAGCAATTCCTCGACAACCTGAAACGACCGACACACGACGAATCAACCAACCTCTAACCATCAAAACCACAAACCGCCATGATTTTATCCGCATTTCTCTACATGTTGCGATGGGCAGTAGGCATCACACTGCTCTATTCGCTCTATCGACTGCTGCTCGGCAAAGAGACATTCCACCGAGTAAATCGAGTGGTGTTATTGTGCATCATGCTGATAAGCATGACACTTCCACTCGTCACACTGCCCCTAAATCAACCCACGTGGCTACCCACACCCCCTGTCGCCACCACCACGGTTGCAACTCACAACACTACAGCACCGTCGGCTACAACCCCTGCCAGCAACATCGACGCCATCAATCTGAAAAACGAAAGCCGCCACATGCCACCCATGCACACAGAAAAACCAGCCGACACACCTTCCAGCATCAGTTGGCTCGCCATCCTTTCGTGGGTGTGGCTCATCGGCACAGCAGTCATGTTGATATGGTGGATGGTTTCATTGGCATCGCTCCTGCGCGTCATTGCGTCGAGCCAACAAGTTGAAACGCCCGACAGCAAAGGTATCCACATCCTTCAAAACCCGAAAGTGGAGGTACCCTTCAGTTGGTTCAACTACGTAGTTCTCAGCGGCAACGAAACCCCGTCGGAGCGCAACATGATACTCGCCCACGAACTCACCCACGTGCGTTGCAGTCATACCACCGATCTGTTTCTTGCCGATATCACGACTATCGTGCTTTGGTGGCTACCACTGTCGTATATGCTTCGTCGCGACCTGCGCGATGTACACGAATACGAAGCCGACCATGCAGCCACCCACAACATCAACGACTTGTCGGCATATCAGCACCTCATCATCGACAAGGCCTGTTGCCGACCCACTTCGGCCATCACCAACAGTTTCAACCAAAGCGAAGTAAAGAAACGTCTGGCCATGATGATGCGCAAAAAGTCAGGACGTTTGTCGTGTCTGAAAACACTCTACCTCCTGCCTCTCATCACACTCGCCGCACTACTTGCATGCAACTATGGTGGTCGGAAAGTAAAGTCGCTGTCGAGCAGAGCCGAGACAGGAATACCGTTTGTTGAGATGGCCGAGATGGAGGAAGAGGTGACGGCTCGCGTCACCGAGATTTACGCCGATGTGTTTGGTTGGTATAACTCACATATAGGCAAGCACGAGGAGAGCAACTTCGACACCGACGCCTATCTCACCACCTCACTCATTCAACAGCGCATTGAGGTGTCAAATATATGCAAGGCCTGGGGCGACATATTTCCCATCGATTGGGACCACTGGGTGCAGGGGCAGGATTGGCACCGCATGTCGATGACTATCAACAAAATACAGGTAAAGAAGCCAAATCTGGTGTGGGTGTTTGTCGATATCAAAAACGGCAACCACGCCACCCCTGTGCGTCTCGAGATGCAAAACGTATATGGCGGATGGAAGATAAACGACTTTGCTACATGCGCCCCCGGCGATGAGAATTATACCATTTCGGAGCAAGCCATACTTGAAACATATTCGTGGAATGCGATGATAAGAACGTCGCTGCAAGGCACATGGAACTATCTGCCCTCGCATCCCGACTGCTATCCCTACGACCCCACATGGACCGATGTGGCAGCACACTACATCATACATGGCGACACACTGATTTATCCGCAGCGATGCGACCCCGTGACAATCAATATGTATCGCTTTGAAATCAACACCGACACGCTCTTGCTCACCAATCTCGACCCTTCGTCCGACGGTTGGCCGACCCTCAAAATTACCGTCGCATTAATCGACGACACACTTTTCACTCACGAGATTGTCCCTGGCGAAAGCGAAATATATCGATACGTGAACATCTGCAGCAAGCATCGCACAGATCACATTTTGTTTCGCGGGAACAACACACGATAAGCTCAGAGCCCGTTATCAGCCCCACATCCACAGTCAAAAGAGTGGAACGACCAATAGTACAAGCATCAAAAACCTTTTCTCGGTTACGGTTTCGGGGTGCGTCTCTTGATGGAATGACCAATAGTACAAGCATCAATAACAGTAATTTTTTGTTCAAAGACCTATAGGCAAAACCCCGCCACGTCGTGATGACGTAGCGGGGTTTTATGATGTGATATCAAGTGCGACGCTGATAAAACCGCCGCAATTCTGTGGGATTGAATGTTATTGTTCGTTCCTACGCTGTGGCATCTGGTCGCTCACCGTCTTGAGGGCTTCGTTGAGTCCGGCTGTAGCCTTCTCGATGAGGTCGTGCGTACCACTTCCGTTGTTCACATAGTCGACAACCATGTCAGCATAGTCGATAGCCTCGCGCAGTTCGGTGGTCTTGTTGCGAATGCGCTTTGCCTGAGTGAGCAGCGGTTGCAGTGAGTTGAGGTCCTCGGGTTCGGCCAGGTTGCCGGGACGCATGGTGTTGATAACGGCATTGAGAGCAGAGAGTGCAGAGTTCACTTCGGCCTGTGTCAGTTCTTTTGCTGACTTGTCATTCACCGCTTCGGCCAGTTGCAACGACTGCAACATTCGGGCATATCCGTTCGGAGCCCAAGGTGAGTGTGCAGGCACTTTCACCGTCAGCGCGTTCCATGCCTCCTGTGCCTCCTTACGTTCGTTAGCCACCTTGAGGGCCGACTCGAGTTCAGCCTTGCTCACCTTACCGCTACCCTTGCGTGCACCTGTCATGACATTGAGGCGCAGGTAGTGGGTAGACTCGCCCGTCTCATAGTAGTCGGGCACGAAGTTCTTACCAGCCAACGAGAGGCGATAGAGGTTACCATTAGTGCCTGTGTCGGCGGTCGGACCCATCAGCAGTATGTCGCTGAGGTCAGAGCTGAGGTCGATGTCGGTCTGTGCCCAATCGGTGATTTCCTCGGTGGTCATCACCAGCGGGCCATACATCACAGCGCCCTCCCATCGAGGTGCGAACGGAGTATTTGCATTGGTTGGCGTTGCTGCCAGTTCCATCTTGTCGGGACCGAAGTTAAGGTGACTGGTGAATGGCATCGTGACTTCAACCACATCGCCTGCCTGCCATGAGCGAGCGGGTATCTCAACGTAAGAACAAGGCTGGTATTTCTTTGCGACAGACTTGCCGTTGAGCTTCACATCGAAGTCCTTAGTGGCCCAATAAGGCACACGAAGTTTCATGGCGAATGTAGCGTTTCCGCCCGTAATCTTTATCGTGGATTGCTCAGCAGGCCACTTGCATTGCTGCTCGAATTTCACACCCTTGGCTTCCCACGACACGGTGGTTGGCATGTAAAGTGCAACCCACAAGGTATTATCGTTCACGAAATAAGCAGCTTCCTGATACTTCACATGGTTTTCAACACCAGTACCACCACAGCATGTCGACTGCGGTGTGGTGCTGCCAAATTCCTTTTGAGCATCGAGACCTACCGCATACTGATAAGTCACCGCGAAGTGCTCAGGGTGTACCGAACCCACGATTTGGTTGTAGAGTACACGCTCATAGTAATCCATATAGGCAGCATCGTCGGGGTTGAAGCAGTTGAGGTCCTTTGTGAGTTTGGCCAGATTGTATGCACAGCATGTCTCGTTGATATTAGGATTTGGACGTGTCTCACCACCCCATCCGCGGTCGGCGCTGGTATTCATCGACAGCATCTGGCTGTATGGCTGGCGGAACATCTCGCCATTACCAACTCCACCCATGGCGTATGCATAGCGGCCCTGTATCATGTTCCAGAAGTTGAAGGCAATGTTGTAGTAATATGGATTGTTGTTTCCGCGGTATGAACGCAGGGCACCCGTAATCATTGGTATGTGCTGATTGGCGTGGCGGGTGCGTATGTCATCGATATTCTGCGACAGTGGCTGATAGAAAGCAGGTGCATCGAAATAGTTGGCTGCCTCGAGCAGATGTGCCTTGTCGGTTGGGTTGGTAGCCATCTCCGACAGGCGGCTCAGACTCTCCTGCATACCTCCGACCTCGCCAGCGATATACATGTTCCACATCTCATAGCGGTTGCCCGGACGTGCCTGACGCTCTTCGCGACTGCCGTCGGTCTTTACGTATGTGCGATAGTGCAGACGGTTCCACACCCAAAGGCCCATATCGGTAGCGATGAGCAATGCCTTGTCGGCTATCTCAGAGTCATCGACATTGTTGGCGATATCGATGAGTCCGGCAAGTTGCTTATGGATAGAATAATAAGGGGCCCACACCCACTGCTCGTTGTTGTATGCTCGGTAGCATTCGATAAGGGCGGGATGTGCTGCTGGTATTGCATTGATATATCCATAACCATAGTGCTGATAATCTTTCTTATACTCGTTGAATGCATCCCATGTGCCCTTCATCTCCTTCAGTACTGGTTCGGGTGCATAGTCGCGCGCTTCGAAATAGCGTCCGAGCGAATCACTATATACGAATGTACGCTCCTGGCACATGCGCATCTCGTCGACCATGCGCTTGATGTTGGCCTTGAGCTGAGACTTCAGACTTGGGTCGTCGGTACCTGCATAAGCAAATGCCAATGCTGAGAGATAGTGACCAGTGCCGTGTCCCTTGAGTTTTGTTGTAGGTGAATCCCAACCGTCAGAACGACGATAACCATCGGTTGGAAGTCCGTAGGTATCACGATAGTTGTAGAGTTGCTGCGTGACATCGAGCGACAGCAGTCGGCGTATGTCGATATCACGGTTCGACGTAAGGCGGTTGTCGCCTACAATCTTCACACTACCCAGCGGCAGTGGTTCGGCAACGGGCTTATTTGATGGTACACTCCAAGCATCGGCCACCACACGCACTGTAGCAGTGATGGGGTAACCATTCTCAGTCGTGTTGTCGCCAATCACAACTCCTTCAACAGTATATTCCTTGCCGACAGGATATGCTGCTTGCTCCTCTTCGGTGGCACGAGCAGAATTTGTCCATTTGGTCTGACGCCACTCTCCGGTTCCGTCACTATAGGTGACCCACACCTGCCATGGCAAACGAGGTGCGGTACCTTGTGGAGTAGTGACAGTAATGGGTGCAACCTTCTTGATAGAACGCTGCTTAGCTTTAGGCATCGACTTTGTAACGCCTGGGGCTGTTACAACAGGTGCTGCCATAATGGGGGTTGACAACATCATGGCAGAGAATCCACAGATTAACACATTTAGTTTTTTCATCATAAGAGATCGGATTTATAGTTAATGATTTGATTATGTTTCTTAGTTGAAATGCTTGTTATCGATATATACTTCGAGCAACTGAGCCGAACCGGAGAGATTATTGGGCACGAGATCGAGGTCGGCACACGATGCGGGTATGAGGCACGACTGACCTTTGCACAGTTCGACATCTGTCACTTCAAGACCGCGATCGCGCATGCGTATGATGCAGTCGCCACCAAGACAGATGTATATGATAAACGAGTCGTACTTGAAGAGTTTTCGATGGAAAGGCCTCGTGATATTATGCATCTTCACCGTGAAGTATGGACATTCGGTGATGGCTACCGGCTTGTTGATTTTCTCAAGATACTGTGTCTGATAGGTTGGATAGAGTCGGTAGTCGATTGCATCGACGGCCAACTCGGTATGCAGTTGTCGCGGACGTCCGTCGAGACCGGGACGGTTGTAATCGAATATGCGATAGGTGATGTCGCTACTTTGCTGCACTTCGGCAAGATATATACCACCGCAAATGGCATGAACCCTGCCGGCAGGAATGAAGAAGACATCGCCTCGTTTCACCGGATGACTCTGCAGCACTTCGCAGATACTGCCATCTTCCACTCGTTTCTGATATTCGTATTTGCTTATTGCCTGATTGAATCCTGAATAGAGTTTGGCACCAGGTTCGGCATCTATCACGAACCACATCTCGGTCTTGCCTAACGACCCATGACGTTGCATGGCCAGTTCGTCGTTGGGGTGTACCTGGATAGACAGGTCATCACGTGCGTCGATAAACTTTATGAGCAAAGGAAACTTATCGCCATACATGTCTACGACCTTCCTGCCCATGAGTTGTAAGCCACACTCATATACCAGCTGGCTGAGTGTGACACCACGCAAGGAACCGTTGGCTACCGTCGATTCTTTATCGTGGACAGCCGACACAATCCAGTTTTCATGCCCCCAAACGAGGGTAAACAGGTTTTCGTTGAATAGTAATGGATACACCTTTATTTAATATATAATATATAATTATTAATAGATAGCGATGATTTGTGAGTTCTTGAGTTCTTGAGTTTTTGAGTTTTTGAGTTTATGAGTTATTGGGGACTCATCTTTTCGTTTATTCATTCCTTCTGTTTATTGTCCGTCGCGAAGGAAATCGAGTGCTTCGTATATCTGGTCGCGACCGACGGTGCGGTTTATGCGTATGACTCCAGGTCCGCTGAGAAGGGCGAACTTCACTTTGTCGCCTTCGTTCTTTTTGTCGTGGCGCATGAAGTTGAGGAGCTGAGGATAGTCGTCGCAACTGAAACTGAAACGACCATAATGCTCGGTAATGAAGTGTACGACCTGACGCATCAGTTCTGTGGGGAATCCGAAATAGGCCGACGAGAGGTACAACTCTGCCACCATACCCCATGCCACCGCATATCCGTGCAACACAGGTGTGCCTCGCTGTAATGCAAAACTTTCGATGGCATGACCTATGGTATGACCGAAGTTCAAGGCCTTACGCTTGCCGTGCTCAGTGGGGTCGATACGTACGATGCGACGCTTTACAGCCACACTCTTATGCACCATCAGCTTCAGTTGCTGGTAGTCGGGTTCGGCGGCATCGATGTCGAACGAAAGCAACTCCGACAGCATCGACTCATCGTGCGACAGGAGTCCGTGTTTCAGCATCTCGGCATATCCCGACAGAATGTTTTCATGGTCGAGGGTGCGGAGGAACTGAGTGTCGAGTATAACCTTGACAGGCTCCTTGAATGCTCCTATCTCATTCTTCAATCCTGCGAAGTTGATGCCTGTCTTGCCGCCTTCGGATGCATCGACCATCGAGAGCAATGTGGTTGGAATGTTGATGAAGTCGATGCCACGCTTGAATGTAGCGGCAGCAAAGCCACCGAGGTCGGTCACCATGCCTCCGCCAAGGTTGATGAGCAAGCTGTGGCGTGTGGCACCGTGTGACGATAGTTCTGCCCAAACATGTGTGAGCGAGTCGAGGTTCTTGTGTGCATCAGTGGCGGGTATGATGATGTGGCATGCGTTGCTGATTGCCTCCATATCGGCCACCACGGGCAGGCAGACCTCGTGGGTGGTTGTATCGGTGAGTAGGAATATCTTGTCGTACATAAATCTATATTTAATGAATGATGAATGATGAATAATGAATAATGAATAGCTGATGTGACTTTGGTGATTAAGTTCTTGAGGTCTTAAGTTCTTAAGTTTTTAAGTTTTTGAGGTCTTGAGGTCTACATCTTTTCAATTATTCAATTATTTCATTTCACGATAACGAAACCTCCGTCATGAAGGATGTGGAGTTTTACTTTCTTCGGATCCTTTATCTTGAGTTCCGTCTTCTGCGGTTCGCGCGTGGCATCGTCGCTGAAAAGTGTGACTACATCGCCCTTCTTCACAAATGCAGAGAGGTCGAGTACCTTGTCGCAATCGTCCTCAGCATTGTTGCCTGCTATGTACCATGTGTCGGCATGACGGCGTGCGAGAATGCAGAACTTGCCGGGATAGCCATCGATGAATTGTGTCTCGTCCCATGTGGTAGGCACTGCGCGCATAAAGTCGAGGCTCACTTCGGGTGCACCACCCTCGGCAAATGGTCGCAGGTTCTCGGGTGTAAGTGCGAAGTTTTGTATAGGATTTTGGAAGAGTACGGCTTGTGCCATCTCGTGACAGTCGGTTGTACGGCGTGTGTTGCCCCCTGTGTTGCCCTTACGCAGGTGTCGGTTGAGGAACGAACCACCAAACTCCATACATCCCACGGTGTTGCGTATGAATGGATGTGTGGCGGTATTGATTGCCTCGACATCACAGAAATGCTGATTGAAGTAGATGTTTTCGCTGGCAAGCACGGCTTCACTTCCCACATAGTTGGGGTACATGCGTTCCCATCCGCGTGGCAGTGTGCATCCGTGGAATATGCACATAAGGCCGTTATCGTCGGCATCCGACAGTATGTCCTCATACAGGCGCATGGTCTCTTGTTTGTCGCCTCCGAAGAAGTCGACCTTGATGCCTTTCACTCCAAGGCTGTGCATCCAGCGCATCATCTGCTTGCGCGATATGCTGTTCGACATGTAGTGGACAGGTCCTTGCTCTATGTCGTTCCACCATCCACTCGAGCTCCACCACAGGAAGACATCGACTCCTTGGCTTTGTGCATACTTCACGAGTTCTGCCATGCGGTCAAATCCTATATTTGTGTCCCACCAGTTGTCGATGAGCACGTATTCATATCCCATCGCTTTGGCCAGTTTGATGTACTCCACCTGGTCGTTGTAGTTGATTGAGTTGTCTTGCCACACAATCCACGACCATGTGCCGCGGCCAAACTTATAGTTGTGTTGTGTCTCGTAGCGTGGCGACACATTGTCCCAAGGGGCTGTGGTTTCGACTATTGGTTCGAGTGTTGAACCGACAGTTATAGTGCGCCATGCCGTACTTCCGGGCAGGGAGAATGCTGGTTCGATGGTTCCGTTGCCGTTGTTCTCCTCGGGCATGGGGAATGCTATGGTATAGAGGTTTCCGTCGGTGAGTTCACTCAGGCGACATCCACAATATCGGCTGTCTACTCCCGTCTCGCTTATGAGCACCCATCCATCGCCGCCAACCTTGAAGAGGCATGGGAATGTATATCCGTGGCGGTATTGCGATGGTTCGCTCATAGGCTTGTCGAGCTTATACTCCTCCTCGTAGCTGGGCTTTGTGCGTTTCCATCCTATCATTGCATTGCTTTGTGGTGTGAGGAATGTAGTGGTGGCAGCAGGAAGACGGAAGCCTGTCATCTCTTGTTTTATCACCACACTTCCTGTCTCGCCCACCTTGGGTACATCGTATCGGAATGCTATGTCGTTGTTGCTTACACGGAAGGTGATTGTTACATTATTGCGTCGTCCGCCACGTAGGTTCACTTTCAGTTCGTTAGCCACATAGTGCACGTTGCTTACCTTCGAGCGATTGAGTGTATAGGTCTCGTCTATCGTGCTTTCCTTCGTGTCTACAAGTGTCAGGCCTTTGCTATAGTCGCCGATATTTGCCACAAAGCCAAGGGGCGAGTTCTCGAGCATCTGCTTTCCGTCGTACACCACACTGTAGGATGGTACGCCGTCGTTGAGCTCTATGTTCACTTTCAGCCGTTGGTCAGGACTTTGCACTGTGGCCACTTGTGCCATAAGGACTTGACTCTGCAATGCGATGCATGCAGCAATCAGACATAATTGATGGAAACGTGATTTATTCATAATGGTTGGTATTTGTTTCAATTAGTAATTAGTTTATAATGACTGATGATTCAGCCTTGCGACACTGATGATTCAGCCATGAAAGACCGATTATTCAGCCATGAAAGACTGATGATTCAGCCATGAAAGACTGATGATTCAGCCATGAAAGACCGATGGTTCAGCCATGAAAGACCGATGGTTCAGCCATGAAAGACCGATGATTCAGCCTTGCGACACCGATGGTTCAACGAGCAAGGGTCGATAGGCCTCGAGTGCTTTGTGGGCAATCTCAATAGCTTCTTGCATGGTGCATGGTAGGTTGCCGCCTGCTGCATTGAGGTGTCCGCCTCCACCGAAGAACTCGGCAGCCATGCGGTTGGCCGGAAAGTCGTCGACCGAACGCAGCGATGCAAGTATGCGGGGCTTCTCGGTGTCTTCGCGCAAGTACATCGAGAGCTTCATGCCTTTTATCTCGAGCGGCATATTCACCACCCCCTCGGTATCGCCCTTGAGGTATTTGAACTGGCTGAGTTCGTCGCGGGTGAGTGTGAAGAGCGATGCATGGAGTTCGGGAAACACTTGCAGTTTCTCCGATAGTATGTAACCCAAAAGCCTGAAGCGCGCCTCGGTGTAGTTGTTGTATATGCGTCGGTTGATTTTGTCTTTATCGATGCCCTTGCGCAGCAGTTCCGACAGGATGATGTAGATGTCGGGATCGTTGGCGTTGTAGGAAAACTTACCCGTATCGGTACACATGCCTGCATATAGGTCCTCGGCTGCTGCTTTGGTCATTTGCCCCACCCCGCCAATGGCTTCGATGAGTCGGAACACCAGTTCGCATGTGCTGCTTGCGTCGGGGTATGATATGATGAGGTCGCAGAATCGCTTGGGTTGCAGATGATGGTCGATCATCATCTTCTTGGCATTCGATGCCACGATTGGTACAGCCAGGTCGTCGAGTCGTGCGGGTTCGTTGATATCAAGGCAGATGATGAGGTCGGCGCATGATATGTAGGTCTTGGCTGCTGCGCGGTGACGGTCGTACTGCACGATTTTGTCGGCATCGGTCATCCACCTCAAGAAGTCGGGAAAGTAGTTGGGTACAATCACGTTGACCATCTTTCCCTTCTTCTTCAGGTATTCTGCCATGGCGAGCGACGAACCTATAGCATCACCATCGGCCGAGACGTGTGTGACTATCACTACCTGACGGCATGCATCAAACATGCGTCGCGCTTCGTTTATCTCTATATGTGATATCTTCTGACTTAACACGTTGTGTGTCTCTCTTGTGATGTATTGTTCGGAATAATATGATGCCGTTGCTTACTTTATCATGTCGAACCCTGTGTATGGCTGCAGGGCTGCCGGTATGCGTATGCCTTCCTCGGTTTGGTTGTCCTCGAGTATGGCAGCCACGATGCGTGGCAGTGCAAGGGCCGAGCCGTTGAGTGTGTGACACAGTTGCACCTTCTTGTCGGCGTCGCGGTAGCGGCATTTCAGGCGGTTGGCCTGATAGGTGTCGAAGTTGCTCACCGAACTTACTTCGAGCCAGCGTCCTTGTGCCTCGCTATATACTTCGAAGTCGTAGCATATTGCTGATGTGAAGCTCTGGTCGCCGCCACAGAGTCGCAGGATGCGATATGGCAGTTCGAGTTTGCGCAGCAATCCCTCTACGTGGTCGAGCATTTCCTGATGGCTTTGCTCCGAGTGTTCGGGGGTGTCGATGCGCACGATTTCAATCTTCGAGAACTCGTGCAGGCGGTTCAGTCCGCGCACATCCTTGCCGTAGCTTCCGGCTTCGCGACGGAAACACTGGGTGTAAGCACAGTTTTTGATTGGCAGGTCTTTCTCGTCGAGTATCACGTCGCGATAGATGTTGGTCACAGGCACCTCGGCTGTCGGTATGAGGTAGAGGTCGTCGACCTCGCAGTGGTACATCTGGCCTTCCTTGTCGGGCAGCTGTCCTGTGCCGTATCCCGATGCTGCGTTCACCACTGTGGGCGGCATTATCTCGGTGTATCCTGCCTTGTTGGCCTCGGCCAGGAAGAAGTTGATGAGTGCGCGTTGCAGCTGTGCACCCTTTCCTATGTATACAGGGAATCCGGCTCCGGTGATTTTCACACCGAGGTCGAAGTCTATGAGGTTGTATTTCTTTGCCAGTTCCCAGTGTGGCAGCTTGGCTTGTCCGTTTTGCGGTATGGTGGTCCAGTTGCCCACGGTGTCGCCTTCATGACATTCGCGCAGCGACGATTTCACCACGAGGTTGTCTTCTGCTCCACGTCCCTCGGGCACTATGTCGTAGGGTATGTTTGGTATGGTGCATAGGTGTGCCGTGAGTTGGCGTTCAGCTTCGTCCTTCTGGTTTTGCAGGGTTGCCGATTGTTCCTTCAGTCGTGCCACTTCTGCCTTGGCGGCTTCAGCTTCGTCGCGCTTGCCTTGTTTCATGAGTGCACCTATCTGTGCTGCATATTTCTTTTGTTCTGCCAGGCAAGCATCGAGGCTTGTCTGCGCTTCACGACGCTGGCGGTCAAGTTCTTTTGCCTTGTCGATTGCCTCTTGGGCATTTGGGAATAGTTTCTTTTCGAGTCCACGAACCACGCGTTCGGTCTGCTCGTTGATGAGTTTGAGTGTAAGCATTGTGTTATTTGCGTTTTTGGCTCTTCCGAGCTCTTACTTTTTGTTTTATCTCTGCCTTATGTTTTGCGGCACCCGAGCCGTGAGCTCCTGTCTTGTAGCTCTTGGCGCGTGCCTTGGTCTTCACGCGGTCGGCATTGGGGTCGGCCTTTTTCTTACCGCTGAAGTTGATGCCATTCATCATGGCGTACATTATCTCTTCTTCGCTTGCCATATTGATTTGTATTTCGTTGCAATCAATGGTGGAAGAGTCGCACTCCGGTCATGGCCATCACTATGTCGTATTTGTCGCAGGTCATGATGACGTGGTCGTCGCGCACCGAGCCGCCGGCTTGGGCTATATAGCGCACACCGCTCTTGTGGGCACGCTCGATGTTGTCGCCAAAGGGGAAGAAGGCATCGCTGCCGAGCGACACGTCGGTGTTTTGCGACAGCCATGCGCGCTTCTCTTCGCGGGTAAGTGGCTCGGGACGACGGGTGAAGAACTGCTGCCATGCGCCATCGTTGAGCACGTCGTCACACTCATCGCCCATGTATATGTCGATGGTGTTGTCGCGGTCGGCACGGCGCACATCGCTGCGGAATGGCAGGTCGAGCACCTTGGGGCACTGGCGCAACCACCACAGGTCGGCTTTCTGACCGGCCAGGCGGGTGCAGTGTATGCGGCTCTGCTGTCCGGCTCCGATACCTATGGCCTGTCCGTCTTTCACGTAGCACACAGAGTTCGACTGTGTGTATTTCAGCGTGATGAGTGCCACCATCAGGTCGCGGCGGGCTTGTGGAGTGAGTGTCTTGTTCTTGGTCGGTATGTTTTCAAACAGCGAGTCCTGACTCAGGTCGATCTCGTTGCGTCCCTGCTCGAAGGTCACGCCAAACACCTGCTTGCGCTCCACGGGTGCGGGGCGGTAGTTGGTGTCCATCTTCAGTATGCAATAGTTGCCGTTTTTCTTCTGGCGCAGTATGTCGAGAGCCTCGTCGGTATAGTCGGGGGCAATGATTCCGTCGCTCACCTCACGCTTTATGAGCAGTGCCGTCACGCGGTCGCAGGTGTCGCTCAGGGCTATGAAATCGCCGAACGACGACATGCGGTCGGCTCCGCGGGCACGTGCATAGGCCGTTGCTATGGGGCTGAGTTCCTCTTTCACGTCGTCGACAAAATATATGCGGCGCAACACGTCGGTCAGCGGCACTGCCACAGCGGCGCCTGCCGGACTTACATGTTTGAACGATGCGGCTGCAGGCATGCCTGTCGCGCGTTTCAGCTCGCTCACCAACTGCCAGCTGTTGAGAGCATCAAGCAGGTTGATGTAGCCAGGACGTCCGTTCAGCACATCGAATGGAAGGTCGCCATCATCCATAAACACCCGCGAGGGTTTTTGATTGGGATTACACCCATATTTCAGTTCTAATTCCTTCATTGTTCTTATGATTTCACTAATATGCTGCAAATTTACAAAAACATTTCGACTTGAAAGGCATCATATCCGAAGTTTTTGACATTTCAACAAATAATCCGACAGAATGGGCACAAAAATCACCTGCTCAATGCCAATATTCAGGCACAAATCAAGGCTGCAAACGGCATCATCGGCACACACGCTCACAGGTACCTGTGGAGGGGGTGAAAAATGAGTGCGCACTCGCGGCCCCGAGAGTGCGCAGTCGCGGCCCCGAGAGTGCGCACTCGCAGGCCCGAAAGTGCGCACTCTCCGACACCCACAAAACCACTCACCTTCACGCACCCTTTTTTGCGTTTCAACATCCGCCAAAAATCAAAACCGACAAAACTGCCACACAAATCTGCATGTTCGACGCAGAAAACGGGAAAAACAGATTGCTATATAATTTTTTTATCGTAACTTTGCACACCAAATATATACATGCGCGCATAAAACATTTATAATATGGCAAAAAAGAAGACTGTATCAGAATCCATAGCCAACCCCGAGCCCATCGAAGTGGCGCCTTCAAGCACAAAAGCAAAAAAGGCGACAAAATCAAAAACTGCCAACGCTGCCAAAGCTGAAGTAGAAGTCGAAGAGGAGGTTGTGGTTGCTGCCAAAACCGAACCAAAGGCAAAAGCTGAACCAAAGGCAAAAGCTGAACCAAAAGCTAAAGCCGAAGCTAAAGCAAAAGCTGAACCAAAAGCTAAGGCTGAACCTAAGCCAAAAGCTGAACCTAAGCCAAAAGCTGAGTCGAAAGCAAAAGCAGAGCCTAAGCCAAAAGCTGAACCGAAAGCAAAAGCAGAGCCTAAGCCAAAAGCTGCAACTGTGGCAGAAACTACTCCCGAGCCAAAAGCCAAAGCTAAAGCAAAAGCCAAGGCAAAAGCAACCGACGAGCCACCCATTGAGGCAAAGCCCAAAACCAAAGCAAGCCCAAAGGCTAAGGCACCCGTAGTGGAAGAACCAGCGCCGGTGGCTGAACCAGAGCCTGTGGCCGAACCCACACCCGAAGCAAAGCCTCAAACCAAGAGCAAGGCAAAGTCGAAAGCAAAGAGCAAGGCAGAAAAAGAGGATATAGTAGAGGCTGTACCCGTGAAACCATCACGCCGTCGCATACCAAAGGCAGTGAAGGTGGACATCGAGGCTGAAACAGCAAACGCCGACAATACGGCAGCCATGACCGACGCATCGGTTACACCAGCCGACAGCGAGTCCGACACAACGCTCAGCGTCAACCCATTTGCCAAATACAACGACATAATCGAAGCCGACGAGCAGCAAGAAGAGGAAGCTCCGAAAAAGGTGAGACCAGCCAAGAAGTCGAAAGCCAAAGCAGCAGAGCCAGCCGAAACAAAAGAGCCGGAAGAACAACCTGCCGACCAGAAAGTCGAAGATGAGCCAGAGACTCAAGCCGACGCTGAAGAACCGGCTCAAGACTCAGCCGGCGAGGGCGACGAAACCGCGCAGGCAAAGAACAAGGGCGGACGCGGCAAGCGCAAAGACGACAAGACCAACGAATACATGATCGACGACGCAAGCGCATCGATTGCATCGCTCACCAAAGGCAACGTATGGGCCACCGACGTCAACGAAATCTACGACATGTTGCTCGAAGGACGTCGCACCGAACATTGGAGTGAAAACGAAGTACACTACATGAACATCATACGTCCTGTCTACGACGTGAAGTTCCTCAACAAATCCGACGAAGTGCAAAAAGCAGAAATGGAGAAGTCAGGATTCAAGGTATTCCCCTACCCCAACACTGCCGACTCGAAAAACTGCATAGCCATACGCAAGCACCAGATAAAGAGAATCACCGACCTCACGATGGAGAACATCCTCCACCTCGAGGCCCACGAGGTGCTCAAGCTCATACAAGAAAACATGGGTACCGGTTGGAAAGGACTGCCACTCGCCATCCAGGACATCATCGAGACGGCATTCTATGTCGACCAAAGCACCCTGCCCGAAACGGCCATGCACCGCGTAGGCGGAATCATCGACCGCAGGAAGGAAGACGGATACGAAGTGCTCGAAATACCACGCGGCACATGGATTGAGGCTGTATTCATAAAATACAAGCCACGCATGGAAAAGATGCACTTTGAATCCATATCCGAGCGAATGGGCAAATCCGACGACGAAGACTTCGACGACGACGAAGAAGACCTTGACGACGAGAACGAAGACCTCGACAACGACAACGACGACGACGACGATGACGACAGCCCGATGGACGAAGAACCATCGCAGGCACAAATCGAAGAGTTTGAAGACATCGCTGATGACACCGATGACGACGATTAGCAATCAATCCACTACATCCCGACACATCGGCAACATTAGATTACATCACCTACTAATTATGACAAGACAACGCTTTATTCTATTGATGGCCACCATTTGCGTGGCCTTCAATCTATATTCACTGCCACGCTACAGCATGGCTTACGACATCCGCCTCGACACACAGAACCACTACCTGTATGTCAATCTCAACATATCGTTCGAACAACCCACCACCGACATCATCACACTCGAAATGCCAGTGTGGGCTCCCGGCTACTACATGATAATGGATTTCCCAAAGCACTTGTCCGACTTCAGCGCCACAGCCGACGGCAGCACACCGCTGCAGTGGACCAAGACATCCAAGAACCAATGGGCAATCACAGCTCAAGGCAGGCAGCTGCAAGTCAGCTATCGCATATATGCCAACGAGCACTCGGTGGCAGAAAGCAACGTGGGCGAACAATCGGCTTTCATCGCGCCCAACGGGGTATTCATGTATGTGAAGGACGACAAAATGCACAGCGTCACCACCACCTACCACATGCCCGCCGGATGGAGCAAGGCAAGCACAGGACTTAAGCCCGTGGGGCAGAACGAAGGTAGCGAACGCACGTTTGTCGCTCCCGATTTCGACACCCTGTTCGATTCGCCGCTGTTGCTCGGCAACCACTTCACCACCCACTTCACCCACGAAGGCCACGACTATGAATTTGCCATCGTGCCCCCCGAAGGCTTCGAAGCCAGCGGCATCACCGACGACTTCAAGCGCATGGTGAGTGCCACCACACGCCTCATTGGTCACGTACCCTACGACAACTATTGCGTCATCCACCTCGGAGCAGGCGGTGGCGGGCTCGAACACCTCAACTCGCAGGCATGCTTCACCAGCGGCACCTACCGTTTCCCTTCGCGCGACGAGTATCTGCGACACCTCGCTTTCGTCACCCACGAGTACTTCCACCTCTACAACGTGAAGAGCATCCGCCCCTTCGAGCTCGGCCCCTTCGACTACAGCCGCGAGTGCTATACTCCGCTGCTTTGGGTAAGCGAGGGATTCACCTGCTACTATGAGTGCCGGCTACTCATGCAGGCAGGCATTGTAGATGGCAACTACCTGCTGCGCGACATCTCGAGTGCCATACGCACCATCGAGGAAGGTGAAGGTCATCACCACATGAGCCTGCGTCAAAGCAGCTACGACATCTGGCTCAACTTCTTCAATCATTCCGAGAATGTCATATCATATTACGACAAGGGACCCATCCTCGGCTTGTTGTTCGACATCGAGTTGCGCCGCCTGACCGACTGCCAACGTGGCCTCGATGACCTCATGCGCCTGCTCTACAACCGTTATTACCTCGAGTTGCGTCGCGGCTTCACCGAATCGGAGTTCTGGCAATCAGCAGCCGAGATAGCAGGAAGTGAACTGACGACCCTGCGCCGATATGTCGATACCACCGACGACATCGACTACGAGTCGCTCCTCACTCCAGCCGGCCTTGCCATCGACCGCGACACTTGGTCCCTATATAAAATAAATAAGGTGTCGAAGGCGCAAGAGAAACTGAGAAAAGCGATTATTGGGGAATAAACGTGTAGTTATATAGTTTTTCAGAACTTGATTCCGTGTTCGTTTTTTACTTCCGACATGACGAAGGTGCTTTCCCATGAGTCGAGGCAGTCGATTGTGCCGAGCTTGTTGAACACGAAATCTTGGTAACTAAGCATGTCGCGGGCATGTATTTTGAGCAGATAGTCGAACCGACCTGATATGTTGTAACATTCGGTCACTTCGGGTATCTGCTTTATCGTTTCAATAAATTCGTTTACTATCTCTCGATTGATGCGACGCAGTTTCACGTTGCAATACACGATGAATCCCTGATTCAGCTTGTTGACATCGAGCAACGCGATGTATTTCTTTATAAACCCCTCGCGTTCAAGGCGTTTCATACGTTCGTAGACAGGAGTTGCCGAGAGGCTCACCTTCTGTGCAAGTTCTTTTACGGTCAGTCGTGAGTTGTCTTGCAACACTCGCAGTATCTGCAGGTCGGTTTCGTCTAAAGTTGTCATAGTGATATTTTCTTTGGTTTGTGTATTTGTGGTATTCGTTTAGAATCTTTTATCGCGTTTGCGCTGCAAATTTAGAAACATTTTCTGAACTTCGCAAATTATTTGCAAACAATATCTAAATAGTCGTAACTTTGCAGCGCAAAAACAAATAAAAACGCATAATAACAAACAAAAGAAAGGAGAAACAAACTATGGCAACAAAGAAACTTCATCTCGAGACACTGGCACTTCATGTAGGACAAGAGCAGGCCGACCCCGCTACCGACTCACGCGCGGTACCTATATATCAAACCACTTCCTACGTGTTCCGCAACTCTCAGCACGCAGCCGACCGCTTCGGCCTTCGCGATGCAGGCAACATATATGGCCGTCTGACCAATTCGACCCAGGATGTGTTTGAACAACGTATTGCCGCTCTCGAGGGTGGCGTGGCCGCACTGGCTGTAGCAAGCGGAGCAGCTGCCGTGACCTATGCATTGCAGAATATAGCTCGCAACGGCGACCACATCATTGCAGCCGACAATCTCTATGGCGGGTCGTACAACCTCATCACCCACACACTATCGACCCAGGGAGTGGATTACACGATACTCAACGTGAACGACACAGCAGCGCTCGAGGCAGCCATACGCCCCAACACCAAGGCCATATATGCCGAGACATTCGGCAATCCCAATTCCGACGTCACCAACCTCGACAGCATAGCCGAGGTGGCACATCGCCATGGCATCCTGCTCATCGTCGACAACACATTTGCCCCGCTGCTCATCCGCCCCATCGAACACGGAGCCGACATCGTGGTTCACAGTGCCACTAAGTTCATCGGCGGCCACGGTTCGTCGCTCGGCGGAGTGATAGTCGATGGCGGACGTTTCGACTTCAAGGCTCATGCCGACAAGTATCCGTCGCTGGCCAAGCCCGACCCCTCGTACCACGGAGCCGTCTTTGCCGATGTGGCTGGTGCCGCAGCATTCGTCACCCGCATCCGCGCCGTCATCCTGCGCGACACGGGAGCCACCATCTCGCCCTTCAATGCATGGATTTTGCTGCAAGGCGTCGAGTCGCTTCCACTGCGCATCGAGCGCCATGTGGCCAATGCCCTGCGAGTGGTCGACTTCCTGTCGAAACACCCACGGGTGAAGAGCGTGAGCCATCCGTCGCTACCCTCTCATCCGTCGCACGCCCTCTACGAACAATACTTCCCGCAGGGAGGTGGCAGCATATTCACATTCGAAATCGACGGCACCCAGGAGGATGCATGGAGATTCATCGACCGACTCCAGATTTTCTCCCTCCTTGCCAACGTGGCCGATGTGAAGAGCCTTGTAATACATCCATATACCACAACACATTCACAACTCTCGCCCGAGGAACTGGCCGAGCAACACATCACGCCGTCGACCATCCGACTGAGCATCGGAGTGGAGCATATCGACGACATTCTTGACGACCTCGCCCAAGCCTTGGAATCATGACGCACACCACCCCCTCTACAGGTACCTGTGGAGGGGGGCGTCGGAGAGTGCGCACTCATTTTCGTAAAAACACGCGGTTGTCTTTTTTCGTGTGGTGAAAAGGCTCTTTTTCCACATGTTTTTTCATCGTTTCACGACAGAAAACACGCTATAGTTTTGGCTACTTCCCGATTATTCACTACATTTGCACTTGAAAACTAAATTTAAAGGGAACAACCTCCCCTAACCCCTCCCAAGGAGGGGAACTCCATCCGGAGGGAAATAACCTCCCCTAACCCCTCCCAAGGAGGGGAACTCCATCCGGAGGGAAATAACTAAATAGTTAAATCGTAAATAAATCGTAAATCGTAAATTGTCAAATCGTAAATCGTAAATTGTCAAATCGTAAATTGTAAATAAATCATAAATCTCTTTGGCTCCTAAACAAATAGTAACACCAAAAACTGATATCCGACATGAAAACCCTCTTCACCACCATCGTCATCCTTACTGCCGGCTCCATGAGCCTGTCGGCACAGCGCATGACCCACTACGCCACCACCGCTTCGGCCTCATGGCAGCAATCCAAGCTCTCGCTCAGTTCGAAAGCCATGACCCAACCACTGCTCACCGTCGGCGGGCAGGAATCGGGACATGAATTCCGCGCCTGGGGCACCTGTTTCAACGAGCTCGACCTCGACGCCCTCAACCGCCTTACACCCGAGGCACGAGAGGAGGTGATGCACCGCCTCTTCGCCCCCGACGGCGACCTCCACTTCACCCGCGGACGCCTCACGATGAATGCCAACGACTACAGCCGCGCGTGGTATTCGTGCGACACCGTCGACGGCGACTTCCAGCTGCGTTACTTCAACATCGAGCACGACAAGCAAAACGTCATAAAACTCATCCACATGGCTCAGAAATACCAACCCGACCTCACATTCTGGATGTCGCCATGGAGCCCGCCCCACTGGATGAAAATCAACCACGACTACCCCGTGCTGAGCAGTCGCTACAACACCATGCCCAAGGAGAAAGACGCCATGCTCTACGACACCACCGACGCCACCATCGACCCCGACGAGATGAAACTGCTGGGCGATCGCAACGGAGTGTTTCCACGACGCCTGGCCACTCAAGACTACTTCATCCAAGACCCCAGATACCTGCAAGCCTATGCCAACATGTTCTGCCGGTTCATCGAACTATATGCAGCCGAAGGCATACCCATCGACATGGTGATGTACCAAAACGAAGCATACTCCTACACCCCATATCCAGGATGTGCATGGACGGCCGAAGGCACCACACGCTTCAACCGCGAATACCTGCGACCCACACTGCAGCGACAGCATCCCGAAGTGAAACTCTACCTCGGTACCTTCAACACCAACCGCCTTGACTATGTAGAAAAAATTGTCGACGGCCTGAAAACCGACGTCATGGGTCTGGGCATACAATGGGAGTGCCGTGAACACCTCGACGCACTGCGCACCCGCTATCCCCACCTCCACCTCGTGTCGTCGGAAAGCGAGTGTGGCAACGGCTCGATGGATTGGGCAGCCGGCGAACACACCTTCCACCTGCTGGCCGACTACATAGGCCGCGGCTGCGACGAATACTTCATCTGGAACTTCATCCTCACCGGCCAAGGCGAGAGCACATGGGGATGGCGTCAGAACGCACTCATACAGGTCGATCCCGCCACCAACACCCACCGCTACACAGCCGAATACTATGCTGTGAAACACTTCTCCCACCTTGTCGAGCCAGGCAGCCATGTAGTGGCATACGCCAGTAGCGAAAAGACCAACGGCACACCCACGATTCTCTTCCGCCGCACCGACGGACGCCACGTCGTGGTCATGGCCAACACCACGGGCGAGCCACGAACCATAACCCTGCAAATAGGCAAGAAATACCTCAACGCCACCATGCCGCCCCATTCGTTCCACACATTCATCTGATTCGACTCGATACATCACATCCATCGGCCACAAGCCGCAACCGCGGTGCACATCACACATTGAAAAACAATATCAAAGTGCTTCATGTATGAATTAATTTTCACATCATGAAGCACTTTTTTGCTTTTTTTTACATCAATAAGCATTATTATTCGTATCTTTGCCACTGAAACCAAGCTAAAATTTCCAACAATAAACCCATAAAAACAAACATCTCCATGAGCAAAAGAATCATCACAACCATCACCCTCGCCACCATGTTTGCGCTCGGTGCACTTGCCGAGACTTTCACAGTCAACTCGAATGGTGTCAACATAACATTCAAAATCCTGAGCGACACAGAAGTGGGCGTAGGTGGAGAATACTGGGCCGACAAAGCCATAAGCACCACCACCGCGGGTGCCATCACAATACCATCGTCAGTGACCCACAACGAAAAGACGTACTCCGTCACATCAATCGGGGCCAATTCGTTCGCCGACTGTCTGTATATCACCAAAGTGACAGCACCATCGTGCACATCAATCGGCACCTCTGCATTCAGGGGATGCACATCGCTCCAGTCGGTATCAGCCCTTGCATGCACAGCGATAGGCTCCCAGGCATTCATGGATTGCGAAGCCCTCATCAGCCTCAGCCTGTTTAACGTCAAATCGATAGGCAATCAGGCATTCATGAATTGCATCAGCCTTACCGGCGCATCATTCGACCAATGCACCCAGGTAGGCAATTCGGCATTCTACAACACCGCCATCACATCAATCGCACTGCCAGCGTGTACAAAGATAGGCACAAGCACATTCTGCAGCTGTGCATCGCTCATCACTGCCATCATGCCAAACGTCAAGTCAGTACCCGACAACGCATTCTCTGCATGCTCCGAACTTACTGACATCAACCTCTCAAACGTTGAGACGATAGGCACAACGGCATTCGAGTATTGTGTGAAACTCAAAGACATCGACCTCTCGGCATGCACCTCGCTCGGCGAACTGGCATTCCGTGGATGCACCGAACTCTACTACATCACATCCACCAACCCATCGCCGCTCACCCTCACCGGCTCCAACGCCTTTACCGAGACGGGAGGCTTGGCATGCATACTACATGTACCCACAGGCATGACCTCCACCTACACAGCCGCCGGATGGGATGCATCAGCAGGCATCGGTGGCATTAGCGAGTTCTCGCCTACAACCACAGCCACCACCGTCGAGGGCGTCGAGATGTCGTTCGAAGTCATCGACTTCGCAGAATGTACCGCTGCCGTATCGCCCGGCGCAGGCTATGCCGCCATATCGACAGCCACGAAGGGAATAGTGACCGTACCCGCCACCATCATGTATCGTGGAAAAGAATACAGAGTGACAACCATAGCCGACTATTCATTCCAGGAGTGTGAAGGCATCACACAAGTCATACTGCCCGAAACATGCGACCACATCGGTGCCTTTGCTTTCACCGAATGTTCATCACTCACCAGAGTCGACCTCTCGCGTTGCACCATGATTGAAAACTATGCATTCTCCAACTGCGTAAGCCTCATCATGGTTGGCGACCTCGCCAACTGCGACTTCATCGGAAGCGGCACATTCATGAAATGCAAATCGATGGTACAAATCATTTTAAGCAACGACACCAAAGGCAAGCTGAAACTCGGCCTAAATGTATTCCAAGGCCTCAACCCCGACTGCCGGCTCTACATACCCGGCGGCAGCGCCGCCAAGCTGGCAGCCAAAGGGTGGACAGCCGAAGCTTTTCCGGGACACATTATCGGAATCGGCGGCATAAAGGGCGACGTTGACGACGACGGAGAAGTAACCGCACAAGATGCATCGCTCATACAGCAGAAGGTAGCTGGAAAGATTGAGTGGTAGAAGCCTCCCCCCCACTGCTCCCCTCCCACATATGGTGGATGAGGGGGTGGAACAGGGCGGGGAAAATACATACAAATATGTTAAACCTAAAATACATTTAAATACAATGAATCATTTTCTACGTTGTTATGCTACGAGGCTCCTGACGACCCTCACTGCAATACTTCTTTCCACTGCGGCAAGGAGTCAAGAAACTTTAACCGTGTATGAATATATACCTTCCGATTACGAAAACAATTATTCTGCGTACATTCCAGTTGACTTCTTAGATTTTGACGAATACAGCCGCAGTCAGTTTGTTATCCCTGCCGCCGATTTGGCTATAATGGAAGGAGGAACCATCACCGGCATTTCGTTTTACGAAGCATCTATGAAAACGTACACGACCGATTGCTCGGTGGATGTCTATCTTAAGGAAGTGAGCAGCACCACCATAAATGCGTTTGTATCAAAGGCCAGTTCTACGGTTGTATATCATGGTAAACTCAGCGTAATCAAGGTTGGTGAATTCGACAATTACTATCTCATCATCACGTTCGACACTCCCTACCACTATGGTGGCGGCAACCTGTTGATAGGTTTTGAGAATACAGAAAAAGGAACAGAAAATCGTATATCGTTCTATGGACAAACAATAGCTGGTACATCGATATATGGATCATCGAGCAGCAGTCAGAACAATATCACTACCGCCACTCAGGCAAACTTCATTCCTCAGACCATTTTCACATATACTCCGAAATATAGCAAGCCCGCCAACCTCACTGTAAACACACTGACCGACACCGAGGCCACCCTCAGTTGGACATCACCGTCGGCTGGTTCACCTTTGCGCTATACATACGAGTACAAACCAGCAGGAAGCTCTGTCTGGCAAGGGGAAACAACAGTATCGGGCAGCGGACCGTCATTCAATGTTACCATTCCCAATCTTACTCAAAACACCGACTACGACTTCCGTGTGAAGGCAATATATTCAGATGGAGAGAGCGATTATGCAACCACATCGTTTACCACCGAATACGACCCCAGCTTACCCTTGATTAAGTATACGCTTAATGACAGTGGCTATGACGGATGGAATGGCGGTAAATTACTAGTTGTGCATACATCGACCGGAGAAACGGTAGAAACACTATCGCTTTCCTATTCAGATGAGCCTACGGTATCGGGTACTCTCATGCTTGCAGAAGGTGAGACCTACGACCTCGTATGGGTAAAAGGTTCTTATGACTCAGAAGTCAGCTTCACTGTCACAGATGTGAAAAACAATGTTATCATCAGTACTTCAAAGCCTACAGCAGGAACACTTGCCACTTTCACTATAGCAGCTTCATCATATCCGCCGCCCACAGATTTAACGGCAAGCAGCATTAACTACAACAGCGCTACAATCAGTTGGACGGAAAACAGCACAGCAACCGCATGGCAGATATGCATCAACGACAATGAGTCCAATCCCATCAACGTGTCTACCCTGCCCTACACCATTACAGGACTGACCGAAAACACACAATACACAGTCAAGGTGCGTGCTGCCTATACAAACAAAATGAGCAATTGGTCACTGCCCATCACAATCAAAACACCAGAACAATATCCCACACCCACCAACCTGATTGCCAATAACATCACACCCTCTTCGGCATCTATCGGATGGACGGGAACAGCCGATGCATACAACTTGCGTTATCGCAAATATGCAGGTCCCCCAAGTTCTGCCCAGGTGACACTCACTGCCGGCAATGTGTTTAACGACGGTACTGGATTCCAAATGCTTCTCGATGCCGATGCCGACTCATACGGAACTGTTTTTCCTGTTTCTGGTCATACTAATTTCTTCACGTCCATAGGCGATGCTGACGAGGCCTCATACGCCGAATTCGAATATAAGATACCAGAGAATGCAGATGGAGCGCTCACAACAAAGAACATAGTATTCAACAACACTATAAGTATCATGATTCCAGCTGGCACATACGACTGGTGTATTGTAAACCCAGTACCGAGTGGTAGAGTGTGGATTGTCGAAGATAATGGCGATGTGAAAGGAAGCGAGAATGACTATACATTCGAAGCTGGCAAGACATATGCGTTTACCGTAAAGGATGCCACTAAAGGAGCAGGAGTATTTTTAAGCATCACAGACATGGATGGAGGAGGAGATATAGAATGGACAGAAATAAGCAACCTCGGCAATACGACATACTCCTTGACCGGCCTGAGCGATGAATGTATCTACGAAGTACAAGTGCAGGCAATATATGGCAGTAACAAGAGTGAGTGGACAAGTATCTATACATTCGAGACGATTTCACTCAACAAAGCGCCCGAAGGACTGGATACACCTGTCATCAAACCCGAAGATGCAACACTGGCATGGGACACCCATGACTACCACGACAGCTACAACCTGAGATGGCGAAAAGCAGAATACGAGGACATCATCTTTGAAGAAGACTTCGAATCGGGATTAGACAGATGGACATATCTTGATAATAACGAAAACGGACTGGAATCCATGGATGTGCTGTCGAGATATGGCCTCATCCAAACCGAGAATGCCAAATCGGGTATCAATATATTCTCGTTCAAAAACTACCGCTCATCAACAACCGAGTCATATCTCATATCACCCGAGTTGAGCGTCATAAGCAGCAACGCGGAATTGAGCCTGTTTTTCTACGGACCAGGAAAGTTCAGAGTGGGATATTCAACCACAGGCAACGACCCTTCCGACTTCACATGGAACTCGGAAAAGACAAACTATAACGAGCCCACTTGGTTCTTCTACAACATGGACCTGCCTGTAGGCACCAAATATGTTGCAATCAAAAGTTCATCAACCACACTGCAATTTGACAACATATTCGTAAGCGGCGACCGCCATCCCGCCGGCGAATGGCAATTAGTCAACAATGTGTCGAGTCCATACCATCTCACAGGCCTTATCCAAAAGACCAATTACGAATGGGAGGTGCAAGGCAACTATGCAGACAATGTGACCGACTGGAGCACAACCAATTCATTCTATACACTTGGCAGCACCTCAAACTACGTAATCGACTACACTCTCGAAGGAGTTGCTGTCGTATATCACATTACCGATTGGGAAAACAAAACCGCCGAGATAAGCAACAGCGGCATAGCTGCAATACCTACCGAAACGACCGGTACCATCACCATACCCGAGACCATAAACTTCAATGGGACCGAGTTTTCCGTGACGGCCATCGGCGAGAAAGCATTCTACAACTGCTCAACACTGGGAGGCATCCATCTGCCGAACACATGCACCAGCATCGGCACGTCGGCATTCAGTGGATGTACGGCACTGGCCACAGTAGGCGATCTGACCAAAATCACCCACATCGGCGACCGAGCCTTCAGCAAATGCCAGTCACTCAGTGTCGTCATCCTCAGCAGTGCCAATGCATGCGACATCACATCGGTCAACGTTTTCGATGGTTCCCTTCCTAAACACTGTAAACTCTACATAGCCGGTGGTACAGCTGCCGCTTTGGCTGGCAAGGGATGGACTGCCGATATATTCCAAGGTGGGATATACGAAATGGGCGGCATGAAGGGCGACGTTGACAACGACGGAGAAGTAACCGCACAAGATGCATCGCTCATACAGCAGAAGGTAGCAGGAAAGATTGAGTGGTAAACCTCCCCTAACCACTCCCAAGTAAACCTCCCCTAACCCCTCCCAAGGAGGGGAACACCATCCGGAAGGAAATAACAGAAAAGAAGTTAAAAGGAAGTTAAAAGGAAGTTAAAGGGACGAATGTTGCCATTCGGGGGAGAAGACCCCTTCCCCATGCGGGTACTCCCCCTTTCAGGTGGGAGAGTCAATCCGGAAGGAAATGCCTAAATGATAAATGAACAAATAGACATAAATAGGGACCTTTTGGAACAGCGAGTGCAGAGTGAAGTTTACTTCTGGGCTATGCCGAGTCGTGACAAAAGCGAACGTTTTCGTTAAGCCTGATGAGCAGAGAAGGTTTAGCTCGACGGAGTCAAAGCTTGCTTGCTCTGCCATGGCGAGACCTGACGGAGCAGCGAGCGCAGAGCAAAACTCGCTTTGACTCTGCCGAGTCGTGACGGAAGAAGACGAAGTCAAAACGTCTGAATTTATTCGAACGAAGTTAAATGGTATATTATTAAATGGTAAATTATTATATAGTAAAAAAATGATGAAGAAAACACTATTCACAACAGTTGCACTGACGTTGCTGACGACCGGCATCAGTGCACAAGACTTCACTGCAACTACGGCAGAGGGCATCGAGATGACCTTCAACGTAGTTAGTACTACCGACAAGACGGCTGCCGTGGGACACCGTGTTTCCACGAATGGCACCGCCATCGACAAAGCCACTACAGGCGAAGTGACCATACCCGCCACCGTGACCTACAATGGTGAGGAATACACCGTGGTCAAGGTAGATGAACATGCGTTCAAAGGATGTGCATCAATCACGAAAGTGTCTCTGCCGAAAACATGCACCATTATAGATTCTTATGGTTTCAATGGCTGTACATCGCTCACCTCGGTATCAGGACTCGAGGCATGCACCACCGTTCAGAGCTATGCATTCGACGGAGCACAACTGAAGACTGCCGACCTGGCTTCGTGTACCGAACTGGGTCAGTGCGCATTCAACAATTGTACATCATTGGAAAGTGTAAACATTCCGTTGCTAACCGTTATTCCTAGCATGGCATTCAGTAGTTGTACGGCACTTACAACCATCGACCTTAAAAACGTGACACAGATTGAACAATCTGCGTTCTCATATTGCTCATCACTCACAAATGTCGACCTGCAAAACGTCACATCGTTGGGCACAGCATTCAGAGAATGTTCAGCCTTAACCACTGTAAGCAATTTGTCGAAAGTCACAATAATTGAGAGCTATACATTTTACAATTGCAACAACCTGAAAACTGTAGGCGACCTGTCGAACGTCACAGAAATTGATAATCATGCATTTTATAGCTGCGACAACCTCGAAGACGTCGACCTCTCGGCATGTACCACAATAGGCGAAAAAGCGTTCTATGAATGCAAAACACTGACCACTATCGACATATCTTGCTGCACAAATATCGGCAAGGAAGCATTTAACGGATGTAATGCACTCACCACCGTGATATGCAACAATCTCACACCACCGTCAAGCAACATAGAGAATGGCTCATACTTTTTACCCCAAACGACCACCATCACACTCTACGTACCCAAAAGCGCCATCGATACCTACAAAGCATCCGTATTTTGCAAACCATGGAATCTCGTCACAGGCGGAGTGAAAGCAGTAGAAGATCTGAGCATGAAATTCTCCATCCCGACCATCGAAGACGTCAACGTGACCTACAAGATTAGTTCCCTCAATGCCAAAACATGCAGTGTGGGCGACGGAGGAAACAACGCAGTAAGGACCAATGTTACAGGCACAGTCACCATACCCGAAACCGTGACATACCTCAGCCACACATACCGTGTAACCAAAATCAACGACATGGCACTATTTGGATGCAAGATAACGAAAGTCAACCTGCCCGACGGACTCACTATTGGCGAAGCAGCATTCGAGAACTGTGCATCCATGTCAAGTATCAACCTCTCGAAAGTAACGGACATAGGTCCCTCGGCATTCTTTGACTGCAAAGCCCTCACCTTTGTCGACATCTCGGCATGCACCAGCCTGCAGGCCCAAGCATTCATGAATTGCACAAAACTCACTACCGTCATCGGTCCCAAGAATCATACCGGCGATTTAGGTTTAAAAGCATTCGCTGATTGCAACGCACTGAAACTTGTATATATGCCCTGCACCACACCGCCTGCCATCGAAACCAGTCAGTGGAGCCAATTCCTCAACATAAGCGACAAATGCCGTCTCTACATCCCTGCCGGCACACTCGCCAAATACACCGCAGCGGGATGGACCACCACCCTCTTTAAGGGCGGCATCATAGGCAGCGGCAGCATGAAGGGCGACGTTGACGGCGACGGAGAAGTAACCGCACAAGATGCATCACTCATACAGCAGAAGGTGGCAGGAAAGATTGAGTGGTAAACCTCCCCTAACCCCTCCCAAGTAAACCTCCCCTAACCCCTCCCAAGTAAACCTCCCCTAACCCCTCCCAAGGAGGGGAACGCCATCCGGAAGGAAATGCCTAAATGATAAATGAACAAATAGACATAAATGATAAATGAACAAATAGACATAAATGGTTAAATGGTAAATTGTTAAATAGTAAATAAGATGATGAAAACATATATATTATCAATAGCGCTGATGATGCTGACTACAGGCATCAGTGCGCAAGAAGCTGGAGATTGCTTCACAGCAACTACGGTGGAAGGCGTCGAAATGCTCTTCGAAATATTAGACAGTGAGAATAAGACGGTGGCTCCACAGTCACAGAATAGCAGCACAGCATCCATCGACCAAGCCACCGAAGGCGAAGTGACCGTACCCTCCACCGTGAACTACAATGGCACTGATTACACCGTTGTACTTATAGGCGGAGGCGCATTCTACAATTGTAAGTCGATAACTAAAGTGAACCTGCCTGCCACATGTACCCAAATATATGGTGAAGCATTTGCGGGATGCACAGCCCTCACTACTGTCACAGGCATCGCAAAAGTGACAGATATCTATCGCGCGGCATTCAAGGATTGCACATCGCTCACAAACATCACCCTCCCATTGTGCTCAACGATTGGCAATGAAGCATTCAGAGGATGCACTGAGTTGGGAATTGCGAGCCTGGCAGGAGTGGGAGCCATCGGTGAATATGCATTCTACGGGTGTAGCAAACTTAACAGTGTCACCGAATTATCGAATCTCACAAGCATCGGAGCCTTTGCTTTCTACAACTGCAAACAGCTGACCGGTATTGGCGATTTGCCGTACGTCACTGAAGTCGGAGCAAGTGCTTTCTATGGTTGCCCACTGGTATGTGTCAATCTGTCGACAGCATGCAAGACTATCGATGAAAAAGCATTCTACAACTGCACCGCCCTCACTTATGCAGGCAACCTCTCGGCATGCGAAACAATCGGAAGTAAAGCTTTTGAGAATACAGCAATCGAGAATGTCTACCTGCCAGCGTGCACCTCGCTTGGCAGTTATGCATTCAGCGGTTGCGCCGCATTGGAAATAGCTGATATACCATTGGTAAAGACTATCGAATATGGAACATTCAATCAATGCTCCTCACTGTCAGACATAGACCTGAAAAACGTCACAACAATCGACGGCCACGCATTCAGCAGCTGCACATCGCTTACTGAGGTCGACCTCACAAACGCGACCACCGTCAATGCAAATGCATTCTATAAATGTAATAATCTCGCCACAGTAACCGGCTTGTCGAAATGCACAAGCCTCGGTGCAGGTGTATTTCTATACTGCGATAAGTTGACTTCTGCCGGCGATTTGTCGAACATCACAAAAGTCGGGGCAAACGCATTCAATTATTGTGATGCACTCGAGAGTATCAACCTATCGACCGCATGCAAAAGGATTGACACGCAAGCCTTCTATGGTTGCCGTGCTCTCAAGTCGGTGGGCGACCTCTCGGCATGCGAAATAGTAGAAATCCAAGCTTTTAGAGAATCTGCAATCGAGAGTATCGACCTGCCGGCATGCACTACATTAGGTTATGGGGCATTCAGAGGTTGCAAGTCGCTCAAGAGCGCAAGCATACCGCTAATCACCAAAATACCATACGAATGCTTCTACTATTGCCAAGCTTTGAGATCGTTCGACATAACAAACATAACAGAATTAGGCAAAGAAGCATTCAAGAATTGTAATACCCTTGAAGCAGTGTTGTGCAACACGTCAACACCACCCACACTGGGCACCGACGTATTCACCAGCACGGCAGCCACAGTGTATGTGCCCGACAATAAAGCCATACTTGCATTCAAGAATGCAGGATGGACCAGCGAGGTGATTCCTGGCGGAGTGAAAAGGATTGGTAAGACATTCACCTACACGACGATTGAAGGCGTAGAGGTGACATTCAGCTTCGACAACATCGATGCCACTACATGCAGTGTGGGCGACGGAAGCAACTGCGCTATCGACAACACAACTGCCGGCACCATCACCCTACCCGACACAGCAGTTTACTTCGGACGCAAATACGGCGTGACTGCAATCGCTGCCAGCGCATTCAAGAGCTGCGGAAACATCACGGCTGTCAACTTGCCTGCTGGTCTCCCAATAGGCACCAACGCATTCAACGCATGCACCCAACTGGCCGACATCGACCTCTCGACAGTCACAAGCATAGCAATGGGAGCATTCTATGATTGCGATGCACTCACATTTATCGACCTCACGAGTTGCACAGCAATCAGCGGTCAGGCATTTGCCGGCTGCGATAATCTCAACTGCGTGATAGGCCTGCAAAGCGCAACATTAGGTACCCGTGCATTCGACAGTTGCAAAGAGCTCAGGCTTGTGCAATCGTTAGGCACCAACCCTCCAACGATAACGACCGATGCGTCAAGCCAGTTTAATAAGATCAACGACGGCTGCCGTCTGCTCATCCCAAGCAACACGTTGGATAAATACACCGCAGCCGGCTGGACGACCTCGGTCTTCGGTGGAGGTATCGATACCGAAGAAGGCGGCATGAAGGGCGATGTGGACGAAGACGGAGAAGTGACCGCACAGGATGCTTCGCTCATACAGCAGAAGGTAGCTGGAAAGATTGAGTGGTAAAGAGCAGACACAGACCCTCTCCCCTGCCCTCCCCCTTTATGGGGAGGGAGGTCGCGGGAGGGGAAGTAAGAGGAAGAGAATATAAAATAGAGAAAGGGGATGTGCCTCGGCCGAGGCACATCCCCTTCTGCATGTAATCAAATCAATCAGTGTTACTTCACCTCTATCTGTTGCGATACCTTTGGTTCTTCCTTCACCTCGATCTTTGGGAGGCTGACGGTGAGCACGCCGTGCTCCACCTTGGCACCGATTTTCTTCTTGTCGACATCCTCGGGCAGGATGAGGGTCTGCTGATACTCTGAGTAAGCAAACTCGCGGCGCAGGTAGCGCATCTGCTTGTTCTCCTCCTTCTGCTCAGTCTTCTTCTCCATCTTGATTACGAGGTCGCCTTCGTCGTTGATCTGTACGCTGAAGTCATCCTTGCTCATGCCTGGAGCAGCCAGTTCGACAGAATATCCGTCGGTAGTTTCAATCACGTTGATAGCCGGTGCAGTAGCGTTGGTTTTTGGCATCCAAGTGTTGTCGAAGAAATCGTTGAAAATCTCCGGGAGCCATGCTCCTTGTCTCTGAATCTGTCTCATAATCATATCTCCTATTCTTTTAATTTTGTTTGTTATTAATCGTTTTATTTATCGCTTTCACCCCAACTAATGCAAACAAGCGTGCCAGCAGAAAAAGTCTCTGCCCCTATGTCATATAGTCAGAAACCTACGCCATTATGGCGGAATTCATAGCAATATTTATTAATTGATAATTGAAAATTGACTATTGATAATTAGCCATGCGTTGAGAAAAAAACTCATGACTTTTGCCCCGTAAATATGGAACTATATGCTCGCAATTTCGAGAGTGCGCACTCGCGGCCCCGAGAGTGCGCACTCGCAGGCCCGAGAGTGCGCACTCGCAGGCTCGAAAGTGCGCACTCGCAGAAACGAGAGTCCGAAGGCACAGAACTGAGAGTCCGAAGGCACAGAACCGAGAGTCCGAATGTAGTTTAACGATTTTAGTTGACTACTTGTGGTCTTACTCACGATAAGGGTTGACCCGGGTTAAACTTAATTTTAATTCACGTTGACTCGACTTTACGTTAGTCATAAATAAGGTTTACATAATACCTCAAAACAAGTGTGAGAGGACATGGCTGTCAATCTCTGCCTTCTGTTCATGTCCCGCTCTTGAGCAGGACATTCTTCCTGGGTCAATGCAAAGGTACAGCTTTTATTTCATGCCGCCAAGGATTTGATGGCATTTTCTCTGTAGCTCTTCCACTTTTTCTCCAGTTCGCCCGTACATAGGGCTGCCTCGGCCGGCGTTTTCCAGTCAAGGCTCATGTGCGGACGCTCATTGTTGTAGAAGTCGATAGCCACCTTCAATGCCTTTCTGACCTCCTCTATAGAGAAGAAGGACATCCCCATAAGCAATTCGTTCTTGATGATGCCGTTCACGCGCTCGGCCACGGCATTGTCCTTCGGGTCGCCACATTCGGTCATACTTATCTTTATATGATGTTTCTTCAGGAGTTTAGTGTAATCGTAGCTGGCGTACTGTACGCCACGGTCAGAGTGATGGATGAGGTCGGCGGCAGGGGCACCGCCAAGACGCCCAAGGGCCATGTTGAGGGCTTCGATGGCAAACTTGGCCTCCAGCGTCTCACCTACGCACCAGCCGATGATCTCCTTCGTGTAGTAGTCTGTCACAAGAGACAGGTAGCAGAACTCATATTCACCCGTCTCGGCGTTGAGGTAGACAACCATATAGGTGATATCGCTTACCCACAGCTGGTTGGGACGCAGCGGGATGAGTTCCTTGACCAGGTTCGGATACAGCGGCAGGTCATGGTCGGAGTCTGTTGTCCTGACACGGCGCTTCTTCTTGCGTACCTTCAGGTTGTACTTCTCGATGATGTCGTAGAAGCGGTTGTAGCCAACGCTGTGATCGTCGCCAAACTCCTTCTTGTACATCTTCCAGAGCTTGCCGCCGCCGATACCACGGTCCTTCTGGCGAATGCGCCTGATATACTCTACGCAGAACGCCTCCTCGGCCAGTTTACACAGGGCCGTGTCTCCATGCTTATAGTAGGCCTGGGATGACACACCAAGCAGCTTACACTGAGACGTGACAGGATATGTCTTCGCGTCGCGAGTGTAAAGCCTACCAACTACTTGGTGCCAGCTTTTTTTAAGTCGATGCCATACACCTCCTTGCCAAATGCCACCATCTCCTCATAGAAGTCTGCACGCAGCTTCTCACGCTTCAACTCTGACTTCAGGGTTGACAATTCCTCGAGCAACTTCTGGTACTCGTCAGGATTTACTTCGTCTCTCTTCTTCTTCATTTGCTCTGCCAATTCTGGATATTCGGATGCAAAGGTACGAAGAAAACGGTAAACTTGAGTGCGTTTAACTCCTGTTTTTGAAATAATTTCAGGAACACTGAGGTGCTCTAAGTGATGCATCTCATAAATCTGCCTCATTTTGTTAATACGAGTGGAGGACTTCACATAATTACTTTCATTGGGTTGTTTCACCATGATTCTTGAACTTT
>CAMVDC010000004.1 GCA_947166155.1 uncultured Prevotellaceae bacterium
TTGTTTCACCATGATTCTTGAACTTTGGGTGTCAACCTTATTTAAAATAAGACACTCTCCCCAGCCCTCCCCCTTTATGGGGAGGGAGTGCCATCCGGAAGGAAACAACCTCCCTCTTATCCCCCCAAAGGGGGGAGGATGCCATCCGGAAGGAAATAGATAAATAATTAAATAGTACATAAATTGTAAATCGTAAATCGTCAAATAGTAAATAATAATGATCTTATGCAACAAAAGACAAATATCACGTTTACATCGGTGCGTAAGGACCGGCGGTCGCACGAGTTGCATGTGCAACAGCTGTCGCTCGATCGCATGTTGGCACTGATAGGGCGCGAGTCGAAAGAGCGTCCCATCAGCTTGTTTCGCAGGACTGCCACGGTGCTCGAGACCCTGGCGGGCGACATGGATTTCGCCATCCAACGCATCTTTTGCAGTTCGCGCATGAAGCGCGACGGGGCAGGCGGCATGTGTTTCGACAGCTACAACGGCCTGGTGCTCCTCACCGTGGGCAACCTCACGGGTATCGACGAGGCACAGATGGTGAAGCGGCTGGCTGCCATGCACCCCTCGACCTATGCCGCATTTGTGGGCAGCAGTGGCAAGACAGCCAAGGTGTTGGTGAGGGTGAGCCTGCCCGACGGAACCCTGCCCACCACCCCTGCTGAGGCCCGGCGATTCCACACCAAGGCCTACATGCTGGCATTCAGCGCATACAACGGTATGCTCAACTTCCCCATCCGACGTGTGGAGCCGCAGTTGGAACAGAGTTTCGTTCGCACATTCGACCCCTCGCCCTTTGTCAACCCCGATGCATCGCCCCTGCGCCTCGACACCGACATCGATATCCGTTTCGACGATGTGGCCGACGAGCAACCCATTGCCGACATGATGCAACGCATAGAGCCGGGAGTGGAGGGGTATGCACAACTCGAACAGCGATTCATGGCACTGGCTCTGAGGGCATTCGGCCCCGACATGGATGAAACCGACTTGAAATCAAATCCCGAAGTTTACCTCACGTCGCTTGCGCGCGAGTGCTGCCGTGCCGGATTCCCGTTGGAGGAAGCGGTGCTTCACGCCACCAACGACTTCCACAGCGTATGCAGTCGTGATGCCATGCATGCCCTGTTTGAGAGTGCCTACAGGCTCGACTCGCGCCATTTCGGCACACGCAACGCATTCAACAAGACACAACAGACGGCATGGATGCTACACCGATACATGAGCGAACGCTATGTGTTGCGACACAACACGGTGCAGGACACCGAGGAATACCGCCACAACACCACGTGGGACACACATTTCCACCCGCTCGACGACCGCATGCTGGGCAAGATGGTGGAGGAAGCACGTCGCAGCGGCATCAACGTGTGGGACCGCGACGTGCGACGATACGTACATTCGGCCAATGTGGCGAGCTACAACCCCGTCGAGGAATTCCTCAACTCGGTGCGAGGCACATGGGACGGCACCGACCGCATACGCCTGCTGGCCGACACGGTGCCCAACCACATGGGGCGCCAGTGGGCCGATTGGTTCTACCGATGGGTGCTGTCAATGGTGGCACAGTGGATGAACGTGATGGGACCCTACGGCAACAGCGTGGCACCACTGCTCATAGGTCCGCAAGGCTATCGCAAGTCCACATTCTGTCGCAACCTGCTGCCAGAAGAACTGCAATGGGGATATACCGACCAACTCGACCTCAACAGCCGGAAGGAGGTGGACCGCACCATCTGCCAATACCTGCTGGTCAACCTCGACGAGTTTGACCAACTCTCCCGACGCAGTCAGGACGGCTACCTGAAAAACCTGTTGCAGCGTGCCGACATACGAGCCCGAAAACCCTACAAGACACAGGTGAGCCAGATGCGACGGTATGCATCGTTCATAGGTACCAGCAACCAAGCCGACCTGCTCACCGACCCCTCGGGCAACCGACGCTACATCTGTGTGGAACTCACCGCACCCATCGACACCGCCCGCCCCATCAACCACCGTCAGCTATATGCACAGGCACTCCACGCCGTGGAGAGCGGCGAGCAATACTGGTTTAGCGACGACGATGTGACCCGACTGATGGAACACAACCGCCAATACATGCATCTGGGGCCAGCCGAGATGCTGTTCCACGACCACTTCCGTCCGGCACTCGCCGACGAAGCTGGAGCCGCATGGATGACCACCACCCAACTGCTCGACGTCCTGCGCCGGCATATAGGCAGTCGCACCGTCATATCGGTCAATGTGTTCGGCCGTTACCTGCGCAACCTGCCGGGACTCATATCGAAACACACCAGCGGCGGTAGCAAATATCTTGTGAAGTGTATCGACGAGCAGTAAGTTGTATGGACTGACCGTAAGATGCAAGAATTAATTGCCGTAACTATATATGAATTAACTGCCGCGCAGTGTATGGATTACTGCCGTACCAACGATGTGACACCCACGTAAATTGACGCAAAAAACGGTGTGAAACCCCGTTTTCACACCGTTTGCTGTCACTGCTGTCACCTTGCTGTCACTCTTTTTCTCTGCCTAACCATCTGTCAGTCAACGACTATGACAGCAGTGACAGCAATGACAGCAGTTTTTCATATATAGCACTATAAAGCTAATCGTAGACCAAAAAAAGCAAACGAAGGCTCTTGGCTTGCTCGCCGTGCCACGAGGCAACCTTGGCTTGAATCATACCACGCACCGCCACGAATTATGCGCGCGGTGCCTGTCGACGGGCCTTTAGGGTCTTTCTGTTCCGATGCACTATAATCATCATCCCAATCCTGACACCATTCTTCGACATTACCGGTCATGTCGTAAAGTCCCAGTTCGTTGGGCGCGTGGCTCATCACTTCGTGTGTCTGGTTCTTGCAATTCCTGTAACAGCATGCTACCTCCGTCAAATCGTTGCTGCCACTAAATTTATATCCTTTCGACATGTTACCGCCACGGGCTGCATACTCCCACTCTGCCTCGGTGAGCATTCGGTACTTCTTGCCTGTCAGTTGGTTGAGCTTCTCTATGAATATCTGGCAATCATTCCACGACACATGTTCGACAGGCATGCGTCTGCCCTTGAACTCCGACGGATTGCTGCCCATTACAACCTCCCATTCCTCTTGTGTCACCTCGTGTTTGCAGATTGAGAACGACGACAGGGCCACCTTGTGTGTAGGCTTTGCACGATTGCTATCAAAAAAAGCCTCCTTTTGCTCTTCGGTGGCTCCCATAGTAAATGTGCCGCCTTCGACCCTCACCATATCGGCAGCAAGGCGAGCGAGGATGTCATTGCGCTCTTCGGCTGTATATACATGCGGTTTGGGTTGAGCCTGATTTTTTTTCGTTGCAGGTTTGGCCTGCTGTGTTGTCGTTGCAGGCTTTGCAGGTTGCTGCTCAGTTCGAGTCGGACGTGTTATGGTGTGTGTCTGTGCTACTGCCCCCATAAGAGGCAGTAGCAGCATTGCAACTAAAGACACTATCGATTTGGTCATATCTATCTATTTGTTGTTTACACTATTGTCGATTCACCATCGTCGGCCACGGCAGTGCCTGTAATCTCGAATGACGATTCCTTATCGGCCTTTCCCTTTTTTATCTTGCGGATGATGAGCCAGCACACAACATTGGCGATGATGAAGAATAGCGCAATGAGTGTGAAGCAGATTGCGGGTTGGTATTGGTCGAAAAACGTCTTCCAGTTGCTCACAGGGTTGCCGTCAAAATCGAAATAGCTATTGTTTGAGTAATCGGTCGAGCGGATACGGATTAGGTTGTCGCTGATGATTGATGCATATCCACATTTTTCGCTCAGAACCTTTTTGTTGCCTTGTTCGTCGAAGAGCAGCGCTTTATAGTTATAGCCATCATCGGTGAAGACTGTAATCAGTGCATGACCCAATGCTTCGTCAATATTATCATTAAGGTAATCGGTGGTGCTATATACTATCTTGCCTGTGGGCAGGTGTTTGATTTGGTTACGTTGAGACGACTCGTCATCATAACCGACAACGCTGTCGTTGTCAGCATAGACCGTTTCGTATTCATAGTCGAATGTATGCGTTGTATGGAACGGGTCTTCTGCCCATGTTGCAAATGCTATCGTCAGCACTACTGCAATAACATTTGCACAGAGAAACGCCAGGATCGACTTCCAATGATTGACGAACCATCCCCCAAACAACATGTTGTTTTGTTTGCGTTTGTCAATGTTTTCTATGCCACGGTCGCGCAGAAACTGCTCGAACCGACTATAAACTTCTGTATAGAAGTTGCCGGCGATAAAATAGTTGAGCAGTACTCCGCCAATGATGCGTGCCGCAAGGTTTCCATTGCGCACGACATTGATTGTGGTAATCCCTTTCTTCTCGCGATGACGGATATAGAAAAAAGCACATACCCACGGATTTTTTTGAAGGATTATATATGTGCCGTAGAAGGAATGTCCGCTGCCTATCGACATTTCCGGATAATAGAGTTTGCAAAACTCTCTGATGGTATCGACTGTTATAGTGCGATCTAATGGTACATTAAATTTCATAATTTGATAAGTATTAAGATTATTTTTACTGATTGATACCGATTATAATTGAGAGGATTAATCCAGCGATTGTAATCACCACTGCCCACACATACATCCAGCGGCCGTGCGACTTGTTTTTCTTGCGCATGAGGGGTATGAGGGTCTTACATTTATCTTGTGCATATTCCACATCGTTGCCTTTGCGTATGCACTCCAGACATAGGTTGTAGGCTTCCTTGTATTCACCCACTGCCTCGTGACCTTCGATTATGCTGCGCATGTTGGTAGCACCGCCGCCCGACGGCTTGACTGTACCCTCGAGCATAAGCAGGAACTGATCCACACTTTGCGGACGGTCGACCTTAGCCGGACGCATGGCGGCAAGCACTGCCTCGATGGTCGAAGCTGATATGGTTGACGGCATGGGTGGAAGTCCGTTCTGGAACACATCCTGGGCTTCGGGCGGACGTTTGCCTATAAGCATGGCATAGAGCGAAGCTCCGAGCGAATAGACATCGGTGGCTGGGGTGAACGATGCCACACCTCCCTCCTTGTATTGCTCCATCGGGGCATATCCACGACTGATGCCCGAGGTCGAAGTGCTGGTCTGGCTACCTGTATCGGTGTAGTGCTTGCTGATACCGAAGTCGATGAGCACCGCATCGTCCATCGAGCGCAGCATGATGTTGGATGGCTTCACGTCGAGATGCAGGAACTTCTGGCTGTGTATGAAACTGAGTGCCTCGCCCACCTGACGTATGATGCTCAGGGCTTGAGCCTCGCTCAGTGGCCCATGTTCCTTCATATAATCCTGAACCGATGTGTCGGAGATATACTCCATGGCATAGTATGCCGTACCGTTTTCTTCAAACACATCGATGACCTTCACTATGTGTGGATGATTGAGTGCCGCAATGGTGCGCGCTTCTTTCAGGAACTTCTTGCGATAGGTGTTGACCTTCTCGGTGTTTACATCCGACGACATGGTGACCAGCGACGACGAGTTGTCGCGCGAGCAGAAGTCGCTCATGAAAAACTCCTTGATGGCAACCTTGCGGTTCAGTAGCGTCTGGGTTCCAAGGTATGTGATACCGAATCCTCCCTTACCCAGCATGCGCTCTATGCGATACTTATTGCCAGCGAGCAGGGTGTTGGCAGGCAGTTCAATGTGCATCGTTGTTCCTCCTATTTCTGTCTCTTGTTAAACGTCGGACTTGATCTTCGTTCGATTCCACCACTTCGTTGGCAGTTGTCTGAGCAGCATCTTCGTTGCTTACTGCTTCGGCCTCTGCTTCGGGCTTTGTGGCGGCATCGTTGGTGGCAGGTTTACCTGGTGTCGGTAAGCTTACTGGCTGGACAGGAGCCGTGGGCGCTGCATCGACGGTTGTTGATGCTTCTTCGTTTTCTGTCTTTCCTCCTTCGTCGGCTTCTGCTTTTCCTCCTTCGTCCTTGATCTTGCGGCCCTCATTGACATGTTTGCCACCATAGGTGTTGCTCAGCGGCTTCTCGTCGTCGTGCGACTGCTGTTTTTGCTCGGTCGGGTCGGCTGGTGGGGTGGATGGCTTGCGGGTGAAATACCACAGACATGCTGCAGCAGCTGCAGCGACGAGCAGCACTATCCACAGGTAGTTCTTTCTCGGCTTGATTTCCGGCAGTGGTTGCTGCATGGTTTCGGCCACACTTGTCTTGTGTGGAACGGGAATCTCAGCCTTTTCCTGAGTCAAGGCAGGAGTGGTGTCGGGTGTCGTTTTGTGTGGAACAGGTATTTCAACCTTTTCCTGAGTCATGACAGGAGTGGTCTCGGCTTCCACCTCAAGCACATGTATGAGGTAGGCGGAGTGGTTGTCGCGGTTGTCTTCGGCATTTCCGCGCAGCATGTTGATTTTCTCTTCGTCGGTAGCTCCAGGCTTGCCTATCATGTAGCATATGTTGTCGTCGGTGGCATTTTCGAGCATACCATCGGAACAGAGGTAGAAGTAATCGCCGGCCTTCACGTCAGTGGTGTGGTGTATGTCGGCTTTCGAGCGGCGCTCCATATTGGCTTGCATGGCTCGGGTTATGACATTCTTGCGTGGGAATGTCTTTGCTTCCTCGGGTGTCAGCTCACCTACTTTCAGCAGGTCGTTGACCAACGAGTGGTCTTCCGACTTGAAGCGTATTTCCACCTTACCATCGGCTGTGGGTCGTAGCTGATATATGCGGCTGTCGCCGATATGTGCCATAGTGACTCCATCGCCATGAAACATGACGAGGGTCATCGTGGTGCCCATCTTCTTGGTCGATTCGGGATGAGGGTCACGTTGGTCGAGCAGGTCGAACGCCTCTGTCAGAGCCTCGTTGAGCACATCGTCGGTGAAGTGTTCACCATGAGCCGTGGCTGCGAGTATGCTCTGGCTCATAGCTTCACATACGGCCTGGCTGGCTACCTCGCCTGCATCGTGACCACCCATGCCGTCACACACCATATAGAGGCGGTCGGCATCGGTTGCCTTACCATGTGCAGGGAATATGTTGTCTTCCTGTCCGTCACGATAGTGTCCCTGCTCGTAGATGGACAATGCTTGTATTTTGTATTTTATCATACCATTTACGATTTGACTATTTACTATTTATGTACTTTTAACTATTTAGTTATTTCCTTCCGGCTCGTGTCTCTCCCTCATCATCCCCCTACTGGGAACTGGGGGGCAAGTTTATCACTTAGTAGAAGTAGCTTCATCGTCATCGACTTCGAAGCGGAGTTCTATATCTCCCATGCGGATAATCTGCCCTGATATCAACACGATGCGGTCGCCTTCGATTACTTCCTCACCACCTACGAGGGTCTTGTTTTGGTTGTTCCAGTTGCGCAGGGTGTGGCGCGTGGTTCCGTCGGGCATGCGGTTGACGTCGATGATGGCATGCTGACGGCTCATCTGACGCTTGCCAGTCACGTCGGGCACTTGTATCGAAGCTGTCGATGTCGTGGCCTGGCGCCCTATGGTGTTGTTGCCTAACTTCAGCTTCAGTTCGGCTCCAGTACGTACCACCACCAGCCGACCGATGGCAGGTGGAGTGCTGTGCTTCAGGTCGTCGGGCGTGATGGTTCGATCGCTATTGGCTCCATATTGATTCGATCCATACTGTGTCTCGTCGGCATCGTGACTTACCTTGGGTTTCACCGTCACCTTCTGACAGTCGGTAAACTTGCTCTTTTCCTTACAGTTGGAACATACAATGACAGCCTTTTCGATGCCAGGCTGATTGGGTACTCTAAGTATGCTGCCGCAATGCGGGCATTTTATGGTCAGTTGGTCGCTCATGTTAATGATCTTATTTAATGAATAATTAATAATTAATAATGAATAGCGGATGTGAATTTTAATGAATAATTAATAATGAATAATGAATAGCGGATGCTTCTTATCCGGATGGCTTAACACTCAACATTCAACATTCAACACTCATCACTCAACACTCATCACTCAACACTCATCACTCAACATTCATCACTCAACATTCATCACTCAACATTCAACACTCAACACTCATCACTCAACACTCAACATTCAACACTCATCACTCAACACTCATCATTCAACACTCACCATTCACCATTCATTCCCTCCCTCCTACCACTTTATGACAGGCATATTGTCGGAGAACTTGCCCCACATTACGGGGTGTTGCTTACCGCGAGTTTCGGTGCTCACACGACTGGATACATAGTCAAACAACTCTTTGGCAGTGATGACACGGTCGCGGTTTTTGTCGGCATTACCGCGCAAGGCTGCTTGCAGGGCGGTGGTGAATATTCCGTTTGAGTCACCGCGGCGCTCGATGGAAGTCTCGCTACTGCGCGATGAGAGGAAAAGCATCACATTCAGGTTTTTCAACTCGTTGCTGTTGCTTTGGCTGTTCGACTTCTGACCGCGCATCTGTCCTGAGTAGCATGCATCGGCAAATATCATCTTGTTTTTGCTGCGGCTGGAGGCCATCACGTTGCGTATACTGCTATAACTCAGGTTGCCATCATAGACCGAGAAACCACCCTGATAGCCATGTCCGCTGAAGAAGAGTAGGATGATGTCGTTTTCGGAGGCACGGGCGTAGAGGCGCTTCATCTGCGCAAGGATATTCTGCTTCGTGGCATATGAATCGGCCAGGAAGATGACCTCCGAGTTGCCGTTCTTGTCGTAGATATATTTGACGGTCTGTGCGTCGTTGACGGGGAGATGCAGGGTGTTGAGCTTGGGGTTCTTATAGGTTTTCACACCTACCGATACAACATAAGTCTTGGCAGTTGCCACGCTGCACACCATAATCATGATGGCAAGCGTGGCTATAGTTTGTTTCACTCTGTTCATATCGTATTACCTATAAAAGTAAGAAGTAAGGAAATAATAAGTGACAAAATGATCAGACTTCTGCCAGATAGTCTACATTGTCTTCACCGGTATCGTAGCTGCTGCCCGATTCGGTGTCAAAAGTCGACATTGGGATATGCTCGTCTTGGATATTAGCCCACTCGTCATGGTCGAAATGTCCGTTTTGGTTGTCATCTGCTGCCATCAGGTCGCCCTCGCCGTCGTTGTCGACATCCACCACGGCAATCACTGTTCCGTCAATCACGGCTCCACCAAGAGTCACTTCCTGACCATCAATTTCCGTTTGGTGCAAACCGAGTATCTCCACACCTTCTTCAACGGTTTCGCCCGATGTCTGAGTCACATGGCCGGTTACTTCGTGTCCTGTGATTTCTTCTTCACCGTTATGGTTGGCTGTTTCATGATTTTCGTCGTGGTTGTCTTCGTTGTTGTGGTCGTTGTGTGCCACTTCCTCGTGATGGGTGGTGTCGGTAGTGGTGTGGTGGTGCGACACATTATTCTCGTAGTGAGGGGTTCGCACTACGCGCAGGTGGCTGTTATACTCTGCCTTCTCCTCGCGCGACAGGGCATTCCACTCTTGTGCTGTGTAGGTGCCATAGAGTTCGCCATGCCATTCAAACACGCCACCAGGACCGACCTCGGCATGTGCTGCAGCAAATGCTTCGCCAAACGACATGTCGTCGCTCACATTGTGGGCAATAGCCAGGTTGCCGTCGGTCACTACGGGAGTGGTGAGTCCGTCGTCGGATGTAGTGGTTGTGCTTCCTCCTTGGGTATGTTCGGCTTCGGGAATGGTGCCGCTGGTAAAGAGTGTAGCAATCACGCCTCCGGCTACGGCGGCTCCGGTGCCAAGACCCACGTTCTTAACCCAGTCGGTCTTCTTCTTCTCTGTTGGTTGGCCTTCTGCCAGCACATCTTCAGCAGTCTGCTCTGCTGCGTTTTCGTTAGTCACTTCTGTCTTTTCGTCGTCCATTTCAGGGCGGTTCACGATTGTTTCTTCTGAGTAGTTCATAATTGTTTTGTTTTAGTTGTTTATGTATTTGTTTATTGTTTATTGATTATTGTTTATTGCTTATTGTTTATTGTTTATTGTTTATTGTTTATTGCTTATTGTTTATTGCTTATTGTTTATTGTTTAGCTTATTGTTTATTGCTTGGATCAGCTTTGTTTCTGATTTCCGCTGCAAAGTTAAGGACTATTTACCTACCCACCAAATGTTTTTTGCTCCGTTACACGAAATATGGGGTTTAATGTATGAAATGGGATTTATGGGTTAGTGGGTCTTGGGCTTAATGGGCTTAATGGGCTTAATGGGTCTTATGGGCTTAGTGGGTCTTATGGGCAGCAATGGCATTCCGCCCATTAACCCCATAAACCCCATAAACCCCATTAATACCGTCCCGTCAATCCCATTAATTCCGTCCCATCAATCCCATTAATTCCCATTCCGGCGCATCCACTCTTTGCGGGCTCTGTACATCTCCTCTTTTATTCCACCATGCTCTTTGAAGTCACGTTTCTTCCATTCGATGAGGCCGCGAATCAGCACGTCGCACTGGTGGATAAGGGTTATGGCTATGTTGGCTATGGTCTCGTCGGTGCGGTCTTTGATCTTCTCTCGGTATATGGCCGAGTCGAGATGTGCTTTGCAGAATGCTCGGGTTTGTATGCATCGAGGGTCGTTGTATGCCCATTGTTCCAGTCCGCGCACACGAAGGTAGTCTTCGTAGTCGAGGAGCAGTTCGTGTAGCGATGCTCGGTTCACGTTGGTCAGTTTCAGCTCCATCTCGCGCGATGTGATTCCGTCGATGTTTCCTTCGGCCAGGTTTTGCTTTCCCGAACGTGCTGCTTGTATCATCTGGTCGATGGTTCGGTCGCCAGGTTTCAGAAACTGGTGTGCGAAATAAAAGGTTACATCGTATATGCACTCTGCCTTCTTGAATGCCTTCAAGGTGCGGTAGTTGTTGTCCTGACGCAGGAAGTCCTTATCTTCGTACATGTGTTATTGTTTTATTGTAAGATGCATGAAAACACCTGTATTTATCGCCTTGCAGGGTGGTGCCTGGTTGTAGTTGCATATATTATTATTTAATTTTTAATTGCCTGGCGCAGTCCTTCGGCCTGTCACAGATCCTCTCCTCACTCCTGCGTCGGAGTCGGGATGACAAGTAGGGAGGCCCTACAATAAGTAACTGCCTTGCTTTGGGGTAGCAACCTCCCCTACTTGTCATACCGAGGCCCTCCGACCTAAGGAGAGAGGGCTGAGTGTATCTTGAACCTGCGGGAGCAGGTTGTTATAAACTCTTTAACTTCCAAAGCTCTCTGGATAGCAACAACTCACAAACATCTTTTAAGGATTCTACCTCAGAGGGCCAGCCGCAGGCCGCGGAAGGAGTCGTGGTCCGACGGCGTGTCGCCGCCGTGGTAAGACACGCGACAATACGTCGCGCCGTAGTACCAGCTACCACCACGACCCACGCGAGAAGAGCCCGACGATGGACCTTTAGGGTTGTTGTTCGGTGAATCTGCATAGTATTCACGATTAAACCAGTCGCTGCACCATTCCTTCACGTTGCCGCTCATGTCGTAAAGGCCGAGTTCGTTTGGCGATTTAGTCATCACTTCGTGAGTTTTTTTGCCGCTGTTGTCGTTATACCAGGCAACATCGCCGAGAGTGTTGCTGCCGCTGTATTTATACCCTTTGGAGCGATTGCCGCCACGGGCAGCATACTCCCACTCTGCTTCGGTTGGCAGGCGGTAGTGCTTGCCGGTGATGGAGTTCAGCTTGCTGATAAATGTCTGGCAATCCTCCCATGATACTCTTTCAACCGGCAGATGCTTGCCCTCGAAGTTCGACGGATTGCTGCCCATTACGGCTTCCCACTCCTCTTGAGTCACTTCGTGTTTGCAGATGTAGAACGATGACAGCGTCACTCTGTGTGCAGGCTTTTCCCAATCGTCTGCATCATCTCCCTGCTCTGCAGTAGCTCCCATCGTAAATGTTCCACCTTCCACATACACCATATCGGCTGCGAGGTTGGCAAGGATCTTGTCGCGAGATGATGTGGATGATTGTGTAGGCTGAACAGACTGTTGTCTCGCGGGTTGAGTCTGCTGTTGTCTTGCTGGTTGGCTCTGCTGCTGAACGTTGTTTTGGCGTGCTGGCTGCGCAGATTGCTGCCTCGCAGGTTGGTTCTGCTGTTGGTTCTGCTGAGTTCGTGTCGGCCTGGTGACAGGTCGTATCTGTGCAACGCCGCTGATAGCGAACAATGCCAGGATGATGAATAAGAATGTTTGTTTTGTCATATATAGGAGTTATGTGGTGGAGTGATTATAATGCTTTTCCGTCTTTATCATACCACTTGCCGTCGTTGGTCGGTTCTCCGTCTTTGAAGGTGCCGACGAAGGTGTCGCCATTGGCCTTGATGGTGTAGCGGCCGTGGCTGAAGGCGTTGCTCTTGAAGGTGCCGACGAATATGTCGCCGTTACCGAAAGTGAAGGTGGCGCTGTCGCCTTCGGCCACTCCATGGTTGAAGGGACCTTCATACACGCGGCCGTCGCTCCAGGTGGCTGTGCCGCGGCCGTCGGCACGACCGTCGGAATCGACAGGACCACTATAGCTGCATGCTCCGAGGGAACCGAGGGTGATGTATTGGTTCTTTACTGTAACAACTTCTTCTGCCACTGGTTCGGGTTCCTCGCCTTCACTGCCTGACGACACAGCATAGATGATGCCGCCCACGATAAGCACACCTATCACGACGAACACCCACATCAGGTTGTTGGATTTAGATGTTGGTGTGTCCTCCTGCTGCTTATTGCTCTGTACTGCTGGTGATGGTTTGGGTGTCACGACAGGTTGGGCTTTCGGGGTTTCGACAGTCTTGGGCTTCTCAGCTGCCTTGGCTTGTGGTTTTACTGCCTCGGCAGTGATGACCGTAGCCTCTTCCGCAGGTTTGGCATTAATCTCAACCGGACGGTCGAGGGCAGCGATGAATGCGCTGACGCTCTGTGTGCGCATGCTGCGCGAGAGCATGGCTTGGCGTATGGCCTCGATGATGTGGGGGCTGACATCATGAGCCTTGAGTTCGTCGACGGGGAGTCCCATGTCCTGCACGTCGAGAGCTTCGGGCGGGGTGTTGCCTGTGAGGAGTTTGAAGAGTGTGGCTGCAAGTGCATATACATCGCTCTGGGGCGAGAATGACTGCACGCCGTTTTTCTTGTACTGCTCGGCAGGTGAATAGCCATGACTGATGCCGACGGGTGTGGTGGTAGTGCCCTCTTTGGTTTCGGAGTCGTACTGCTTGGCCACACCGAAATCGATAAGTACGGTGCGGCCGGTGTCGCGACGCACCATGATGTTCGACGGTTTCACGTCGAGGTGGTTGATGCTGCGTTGGTGTATGTAGGTCAGCGCATCGCCCACCTGACGTATATACTCCAATGCCTTGGCTTGTGGCAGCGGACCATTGCGTTTCACCATGTCGCCCAGCGACTCACCCTCGATATACTCCATGACATAGTATGCCGTTCCGTTCTCGCGGAAGATGTCGTGGATCTGGATGATGCCAGGATGTTGCAGTCGCGATATGGTGCGTGCCTCCTTGATAAACTTTTGCAGGAATCGTTCCACGAGTTCTTTGTTCGACTGAGTGCCGAGAGTGACGTGCGATGTGTCGGCATCGCGCTCACAATATTCTCGGAAAAAGAACTCCTTTACGGCCACCTGGCGTTCGAGAATGTCCTGAGTGGCGAGGTAGGTGATGCCGAAACCACCTTGGCCCAGAAACTGGGTTATCTCGTATTTACCGTTTTGCAGTTGTGTGTGGGGTTGTAAGTGCATATTGTTACTGATTCGCTATTTGTGTTAGTATTTCTGAAATGATGTATGTGTTGTGCCGTATGGCATATATTATATCGTGTGCCGCATGGACTGTCCCACCTGAAAGGGGGACGAGCCCGCAGGGCGGAGGGGGTCTCTAAACCGCATGGCATGTAACTATAAAGAACTCAGCTATTCAGGGAGGAGACCCCCTCCGCTCCGCCCGCATATCCATCCTTCGCTCGTCCCCCTTTCAGGTGGGACAGTCCATGCGGCATGCTATTACTATTACTGTCCTTTTAAGCAGGGCTTTTTCCTTTGCCCTGCTTTCTTGGTCGTTTCGCTTAAATTGTTTTTTTAAGGATTCTACCTCAGAGGACGAGGCGCAAGCCGAGGTCGTTGCTGCAGAACGATGATACGCTGTAGCGGCGATTCGACACGCAGCAGCTCCTCAAGCCGTAGAACCAGCTACCACCACGTTTCACGCGGTGGTAGGGACCCGATGAAGCGCCTTTGGGGTTGATGTTCGGTGAACTTGCATAGTATTTGCTATCATACCAGTCGCTGCACCACTCCCACACATTGCCGCTCATGTCGTAGAGGCCGAGTTCGTTGGGCGATTTCGTCATCACTTCGTGAGTCTTAAAGTCGCCGTAGTAGCTATCCCAAGCAACATTGCCGAGATTATTGCTGCCGCTGTATTTATAGCCTTGCGAGCGGCTGCCGCCTCGGGCGGCATACTCCCACTCCGCCTCGGTGGGCAGGCGGTAGTGCTTGCCGGTGATGGAGTTTAGCTTGCTGATAAATGTCTGGCAATCCTCCCATGATACGTTTTCAACCGGACGGCGCTTGCCTTTAAACTCCGACGGATTACTGCCCATTACGGCTTCCCATTCTTCTTGAGTCACTTCGTGTTTGCAGATGTAGAACGATGACAGCGTCACTTGGTGTGCTGGTTTCTCATCATCTTCTGCATCACTGCCCTGTTCAGCAGTAGCTCCCATAGTAAATGTTCCACCTTCCACATACACCATATCGGCTGCGAGGTTGGCAAGGATCTTGTCGCGCGAGGCAGGAGATGATTGGGCGTTCTGCTTAGCAGGTGGGTTGGTGGGTGTTCTTGCTGGCTGCCGCGAAGTTGTCGGCTTGTTTTGTTGCTGTGTGTTGGTTGGGCGTGTCGGTTGTGTCGGCTGCTGGTTCTGCTGTGTTCTCACCGGCCTGGTGACTGGCCGTATCTGTGCCGAGGCAGTGATGGCAGATGAGAGCAGGATGAACAGGACGGTTTGGCGGAATAATGATTTCATGATGGGTTTGGGATTATGATTGTTACTTTCGAACACTATCGATCATGTCGCGCAGGTTGGGGCGGGTGTTTGGTTGCGTAGGCAGGGAGATAGTGCTGGCATCGGGCAGGGCGGGTGTTGCCGTGTTGGTGCTGATGCCTTGCGACGTGAGTTCGTCGATAGCGAGATTGACTTCCACCAACTCGGAGCGCAGGGCGAGGCAGATGGAGTCTTGCTCCATGACGGCTGCTTCTTGCTGGGCAGGTGTAGCGTCGGGGATGATGGTGCCGCGACGGCTGTCTTCCTGATTGATGCGCTGTTGCAGTGCCTCGCGCCGGTTGTTGAGTTCGCGCATCTTGATGGTGTAGCGCAATGAGTCGAGCGGGATGACGGGTTCTGCTGGCGATAGTTTGTCGGCTTCCTCTTGTGCCGAGAGGGTGAGCAGGGGTGCCAGACAAAGGATGGATAGGATGATATGTCGTTTCATTTTGTCTTGATGGCTTTTATGTGGTTTGACTGCAATAGTTGTGGTTTGCCGAAGTGGTGTGGCTTGGCTGCATCCTGGAGTGAAAGCGATTGCGGACGCTGGTCGACGATATCGTAGTAATCACCCTCGATGCTGATGAGCGCCTTGCGCCATGCCTTGACCGAGGCTTTCGGCACGAAGAGCATCACGCCGTTGTTGGCTACAGCCAATGCAGTGGTGTTGCGACCTTCGTAGTTGGTGGTGAGCAGCGGACTTTCACACATGATGGTGAGCGACTGCAGGCGGGTCATGCGGCTGAACTCACGGAACGACAGCTGTCGTACCGAAGCCGGCAGGATGACTGCCGTGATGTCGGTGCAGTCGATGATGCTTCCCCACATGATGGCTGTGGTGCCTTCCTCGACACAAAGTGTGTCGGTGTATGCACGTGGCACGCACAGCAGTGTGTGACGTGTGGTGGAATAGAGGCATCCAGAGTGTGATGCATATTGCTTGTTGGAACTGTGGACATTGATGTGGCGCAGACGGCGCAGGGTCTTGAGCCCTTGTATGCGTTCTACCTTGGCAGGTATGCTGACCGACACGAGGCTGTCGCTCCATCGGAATGCCGTGAAGTCGATGGATGTCCAGTTGGTGCCGAAGTTGATGTCGGCAATCGATGTGCAGCGGAAGAATGTGCCTTGACCCATCAGGGGTTGTGCTGCCGGCATGGCTACCGAGCGCAGCGATGTGCAACCTTCGAATGCGAAGTCACCAATCTGCTTGACTGACTCGGGGATGATGATGCCCTCGAGGCGGTCGGCTCCTGCGAGTGCTTTCGGTCCTATGGCATTGATGGTATATACAGCTCCATCATGCCGAACGGTGGATGGAATGCGGACGGTCCCGGTGCACGTAGGTGGGTTGTGGTCGGCAATGTTACCACGATAGGTGAGGCAGGCTGTGTGGGCCTTGCTGTCGGTTATCTTGAAATAGATGGTGCTACCGCCAAGTGTGACCGAGAAGTCGTGTGCACGGCTTGTTGCAACAAACGATGCAACGAGCGCCAAGAAAAGGAATGAGCGTTTCATAGGCATGTAATATAAGATATATGATTCGGGTGAAATATATATTATATTATTAATAAGGTGTGTCATGCCATGTAGTCGTCAACATTTCCGTCGTTGATGTAGTCGGGACCGTTGTCGATTTCGGTGTTAGCCATGAGTCCACGCTCGTATGCCTGCTGGTATTGAGCCATCTCGATGTTGTCGGCCGATACGTCGACTCCTTCGCCCTGGTCGAACTGTCCGTTTTCGTTGAGGTCGGATGCCATGATGTTGGCATATCCGTCGTTGTCGGTATCGGCGACGTAGACGATTTGCCCTTCAGCATCGAGGGTTGCAACGGTTGCTTCGGTGCCATCTTCGGCATGAATGACTTCATATCCGATGACACGAATCTCAGGTTCTGGGTCAGGTTCTGGGTCTGGATCTGGTTCTGGGTCTGGATCTGGGTTTGGGTCTGGTTCTGGGTTTGGATCTGGTTCTTGGTTTGGATCTGGTTCTGGGTTTGGCTCGGGTTCTGGTTTTGGTTCGACATGTGCATGCTGAGTGTTTGCAGGTGTTGCCACTACTTCATGGTTTTCTTCTGCTACCTCCTGCTCTGCAGCATTGGCTGTGGTTGTACCAACTACTGTTCCGATTGCAGCACCTACGATAGTCCCGACTCCAGTCGATAGGATGGTATCGGTGTGTGTCGATTTCTGACTCTGTGCCTGCTTCTTGTCGTCCAACTGCTTGTTGTTGTTCTCGCTGTTTGTTTGATTCTGTGTGTTCATAATGTTTACTGTTTTTAGGATTGATTACTGTTTGTTTTTTTGTTTTTGACGCTGCAAAGGTAGTGAGTTTGCGCGAGCGGAACAAATGTTTTTCGTCATAGTGGACGAACTATGGGGTTTAATGTATGAAATGTCAGCTCTTGAACTTGCAATGGCAGTAAGGACACTGATTCAGCTCTTTCAGCAGGTCGTAGGGTTGGTTGCCAAGAAACTTGTTGCACTTGGGGTTGGGACAGCGGTATTTGCTGCGGAAGTCTTCGTTGAGACGATCCATACGCAGGATGATGTCGTCCTTCAATCCGCGTCGGCTCTGGATGAAGAAGTATAGCGACATGAGTGCCATGAGCGATGCGATGATGAGTCGCAGGGCGTTGACCCAGTCGGGTATTTCTACTTTCATGACATAAGGCAGGATGAAGAGTATCATACTGATTGGCGAAAGAACGCCAGTGAGCATGCGGTTGACGTTTTTCTTCTTCTCGTCGAGTTGCATCCTGATTTGTGTGTTATGATATTTCTCCCACACGGCTTTCAGGGGCTTGAGTGAATACACCACGGGTTGCATCTCTTCGATGGCTGCCTTCACCTTGCTCATATCGACGGGGAAGTGGTCGACACCCAGTTCAACTCGGCAGGTGGGTTGTATGCGTTTGCTCTCTATCTGAATGCCGTCGACGTAGGTATAGAGTGCTGCCTTGATGTTGGTTAGTACCCATCGACCACTATCGTCGATGTTGAGCCGACAGTGTGTGCTACTCACTGTGTTGGGTACTGCGCCGTTAGCGCTTAATTTCACTTTATTGTTGCCGATGGTCATCACAAGACAGTTGGTCCCGTGTTCACGACCAATAATTGCTTCTATCATTATATAATATAATTATGTGTGAGTTATTGCTTTATTAGTATGTCGCGAAGGTTTTTCAGTGCTTCCTTTGATATTGAGAGTGAGAAAGCAAACGTGTGTTGGTCGCTCAGGATGAGGCATTGCTTCAGAATTTGAATGGAGTAGATGTAGTTCATGTTGATGATGTAGCTCTTGCCTACACGAGCAAAGTTGTTGGCCTTCTTCTTCAGTTGGCTCGAGATCATGTTCTGCATCTGTGTGAGATTCATACACACCACACCCTTCAGTTTGTTTGAAAGTACGATGTTGGTGTAGTTGCCGTCGGCTTCGAAGAAGACGATCTGTGACACGTCGAGTCTCAGAAACTCGTCGCGCGAATTGAGATATAGGTATTCTGTTGCCATTGTTTAGGATTAATTTTATGGTTTTAGCTGCAAATTTAGTATTTTTATGTTCAATATGCAAATAAATGTTGAAGTTTGTTGTATATGATAATGTAAAAAAATGTAAAAATATCCTAATGCGACTATCTTTGATGTTTTTTTTGTTGATAGATAAAAACAAAGGGATGTGCCGCAAAAATGGGCGCATCCCTTTTCTTGTGTGTGTCCTGACAAGGCTAAAACGATGTCAGGGCTTTGTGTGTGATTACTTTATAAGTACTTTTTGTCCGTTGATGATGTTGAGGCCGCGTTGTGGTGTGGCGAGCTGCTGTCCGCTGATGTTGAAGATTTGCTTCTTTGCGACTGCTGTGCCGGTCACTGAGTTGATGCCTGTTGGTGGCAGACCTTCGGTGCCGAGATAGTAGAGGCGGAAGTTGTCGAACATACACCAGTCGTTTTCGATTGACTTGCTCTTGCGCATACCGATGGTGAGGTTCTCGCCATCTTCAACTACGATTTCCACTTCGTTCCAGTAGGCGTCGGGGCTCTTAGCGAAGCGAGCGGCTGTGCCTGCCATCGAGTTGGTGTAGTAGTATGTTGCAAATTCATCGGGTTGTACTTCTTCGGTGACTGATACGTCGAACTGCCATGATGGGCTTTCGTCGTCGTAGCGGAGCCAGAGTGTGTCGAGGTTGATCCATATCTCTTTGCCGTTTTCATCGAGTACGTAGTTGCCGTCCTCGTCCAAGAGTGGCTCTCCTGAGTTAGGATCGACGCCGTCGAAGATGCGTTCCATCGAGCGTTCTGTGAACTGTTCGCTGCAGATTGATGTGATGTACGACACTTATTTGTAAAAAAGAAACATCGTGGTTTTTTCACGGTTTCATCGGTATTTTTTCCACCATAAAGCATCGGTGAATCCGTGTCATTTACCACCGATTTCATCGGCAAAATGTGAGTTGTGAACCTCGTTTTCATCGGCAAAAACGCGAGGTGCTCCCCGCTGTCACCACTCGTTTTTTGTTGCTCCCGTATCGAAGTTTTGCTGCGAGTGCGCGGTAATTTTGCTGCGAGTGCGGAGTAATTTTGCTGCGAGTGCGGAGTAATTTTGCTGCGAGTGCGGAGTAATTCTTTAATTTGCGACGCAAATTATTAAATTTACGTCGCAGTTTTATTAATTTTCCACCGAAAATTATTAAATTTACGTCGCAAATTAAAGAATTTCTATATGCTCGCAGCAAAACTTCTATATCCTCGCGACAAAACTTCTATATGCTCGCGATATAACTTCCATATCCTCGCGACAAAATTAGCGCGTGCCCGCAACATTTTTCCATCGGTGTTTCGAGCGTGAAACAACGATGTCTCTGCCCGTTCCCTTCGTTGATGCCGACACAAAACACCGCTTGCAACTCATTAAAATCAAGTTAGCACCTTGAGATATTTATGCTGTAGGATTACTTCATTCAAGTCTTCAGGTTTATATAAATAAGGTGTGCAATGTAATTTGGGATGTATAAACCGCGGTGTTTTGAGGCTTAAAGTGTGGTGGATGATATGCAAACTTTGTGTTTTGTAGTGTATGGACCAAAAAAAATGTGTAACTTTGCCGACGTAAATAAACCGAAACAAACATAATATGGCACAAGAAGATGTATTTAAGAAAGTAGTCAGTCATTGCAAAGAGTATGGCTTTGTGTTCCCATCGAGCGAAATATACGACGGCCTTGGGGCAGTTTACGACTACGGACAAAACGGAGTAGAACTGAAAAACAACATCAAACAATACTGGTGGCAGTCGATGGTGCTGATGCACGAGAACATCGTGGGCATCGATTCGGCCATCTTCATGCACCCCACCATCTGGAAGGCATCGGGACATGTCGACGCATTCAACGACCCACTCATCGACAACCGTGACTCGAAGAAACGCTACAGAGCCGACGTGCTGATCGAGGAACAGATAGCAAAGTATGAGGACAAGATAGAGAAAGAAGTGGCAAAGGCCCGCAAACGCTTCGGCGACTCGTTCGACGAGCAGAAGTACCGCGAGACAAGCCCACGTGTGGCCGAGGAGCAAGCAAAGCGCGATGCACTGCACGAGCGCTACTCAAAGGCCATGAACGCCATGGACCTCGACGAACTGCGACAGATAATCCTCGACGAACAAATCGTATGCCCAATCAGCGGCACACGTAACTGGACCGAGGTGCGACAGTTCAACCTCATGTTCAAGACCGAGATGGGCAGCACTGCCGACGGTGCTTCGACCATATACCTGCGTCCCGAGACCGCACAGGGCATTTTCGTCAACTACCTCAACGTGCAGAAGACCGGACGCATGAAGATACCATTCGGCATAGCACAGATAGGCAAGGCATTCCGCAACGAAATCGTGGCACGCCAATTCATATTCCGCATGCGCGAGTTTGAGCAGATGGAAATGCAGTTCTTCATCAAGCCAGGCACCGAGCTCGACTGGTTTGCAAAGTGGAAGCAGACACGCATGGCATGGCATCAGAACCTCGGATTCGGAGCCGAAAACTACCGATTCCACGACCACGAAAAGCTGGCCCACTATGCCAACGCAGCCACCGACATCGAGTTCCGCATGCCGTTCGGATTTAAGGAAGTGGAAGGGATCCACAGCCGCACCAACTTCGACCTCAGCCAACACGAGAAGTTCTCGGGCAAGCAAATCAAATACTTCGACCCCGAGCTCAACGAGTCGTACACACCATACGTCATCGAAACCAGTATCGGAGTCGACCGCATGTTCCTCTCAGTCATGTGTCACAGCTATCAGGAAGAGAAACTCGAGAACGGCGAAACACGCGTAGTGCTCCGCCTGCCAGCAGCATTGGCACCAGTGAAACTCGCTGTCATGCCACTCGTGAAGAAAGACGGACTGCCCGAAAAGGCACGCGAGATAATCGACAACCTCAAGTTCCACTTCAACTGCCAGTACGACGAGAAAGACTCAATCGGCAAGCGCTATCGCCGTCAGGACGCAATCGGAACACCATACTGCGTGACCGTCGACCACCAGAGCCTCGAGGACAACACCGTCACCCTACGCTTCCGCGACACTATGGAGCAAGAGCGAGTAGCAATATCAGCCCTGCAAGGCATCATCGAAGACAACGTGACCATCACCAGCCTGCTGAAGAAACTATGAACAGCCGCATACTTCACATATTCATGTGCCTCACCCTGGCCACCATCACCCTCACCTCGTGTAGCGAACACGAGGCAGCAGGCGAATACGACAACTGGATGGGACGCAACCAACACTTCATCGACTCGATAGCCAACGTGGCTACCGCTAATGCCGACGGTACTTGGATGAAAATCAAAGCATTCAACATAGGCGACGATGAGCAGGTATATCAGAACCAGCCAAACAACTTCGTATATGTGAAGAAACTCAAAGAGGGCGAGGGAACCAAGCGCCCTTACTACAACGACACGGTGCGCGTCCACTACTGCGGGCGTCTCATACCCACCAGCCAGCATCCTGCCGGATATGTGTTTGGCAAGAGCTACAGCACTTCCACCCTCAACGAAGCCACCGATGTACCCACGAAGTTTGGAGTGAAAAGCCTCACTGCCGGCTTTGCAACCGCAGTGATGAATATGCACGAAGGCGACCGTTGGTTGGTATATGTGCCATCCGACCTGGCTTATGGCAAGTCGGAATACACAGCTGCCAGCATCCCTCCATACTCCACATTGGTGTTCGACATCCAGCTGGCTCGCGTTTACCGATACCGCATCGACACAAATACCAGCTGGCATTAACGCATAATTCAGCCGGAATCGATGTAAAAACGCTTCGGTATTGATACAAATTCGAGCATGCATTAACGCATAATCCAGCCGGAATCGATGTAAAAATGCTTCGGAATTGATACAAATTCGAGCATGCATCGACACGAGAAACGATAAGTCATTCGTACATCGCCTACAACAAAAAAGCCCCTCTGCACGCTTTGCAGAGGGGTTTTTGTTTGCGTAAAAATGAAAAAGGACAATTACACTCACGTGCCATTGCCCTAAAAAAAATGATAAACACCTATTTACTACTTTAAAGCTAAGACTATAATAGTATAAAATGGTTTAATTTGTGGTGGTATTTTTTTAATATTTTTTGTGGAACAGAGGAAAAATATTATAAAAGTGTATTCTTATGCACAAAAGTTTACAGTGTCATAGGTGTGAAATTGTGGGGCCATTGTGCTTAATATGCAGTTTCCTTTGTATCAGATTGCTGTTTATGGGGTGCGGCATGCATGTTTGCTATTTCTATTTGTGGGGCATGAACTTTTATTTGATGAATGAAAAAAACCAGTAAACCAAAGGTGCTTGGCATCTTTGGTTTACTGTTTTTGCCTGTGATGTTGTGGTTTCAGACTCCTGTGGTATATTCACGCGCTTTCCTCGCCTTGGTGTGGTGCGGGTGGTGTTGTGGTTTCAGGCTCCTGTGGTATGTTCACGCGCTTTCCTTACCTTGGCGTGGTGTGGGTGGTGTTGTGGTTTTAGGCTCCTGTGGTATATTCACTCGCTTTCCTCGCCTTGGCGTGGTGCGGGTGGTGTTGTGGTTCACATCAGGTTTTTTGAAGCCGTTGTGTTTGCGGTGTCAGTGCTTTTTGCTTTTCTCTGTCGGTTTCAGTTTGTTGACTCCTGATGTGATTTTCGATAGCAGTGGTATTGACTGGTCGACGAGTTCGGGGTGTTCTTGTGCGAATTTGTCGATGTGTCGTATGCGTTTGCTTTCGAGTATTTCGTCGATTGCGATGAGTATTCCGGTTTCTTCCACGTCGCCGAATCCGTCGTTGATGGCTGTTCCGAATACTTTCATGGTTGGCGACAGGCTCATGTAGGCGTTTACGAGTGGTGGTATGTTGAGGCCGAAGCTTCGTACCACTCGGTTGAGGATGACGTAGTCTTCCTTGAAGTCGCTGCCCGAGAACATTTGCTCAAATTCCTTTGGGTCGTTCTCCATGGTGAGTGGTTTGATGGCGGTTATGATGTGCTCGTTGTCGGGGAAGTGCTTGTTGAGGAAGTAGAGTATCATGTCGCGGCACCGGCGGTTGTAGGATGGGTACATGGTCATCTTGCCGAAGAAGTATTTGCAGTTGGGCATGATGACCGACAGTGCTCCGAGTCCGTCCCATAGGTTGTCGAGTGCGAACAGTCCCTTTGAGTCGGATCGTGTGGCTTGGTATTCGAGTGTGACGAATGAGCGTCCGAGCTCTACGGTGTAGGGCATGTAGTTGTTGATGAACTGGTCGGAGAAGTGGAACATGTGTGATGTGGCGAGTCGTGGTTGTCCGTCGTTGTCGTATTCCACTTCGCTTCCGAGCAGGAATCGGTATCCTCCGATGATTTCCTGTGCGTCGGGGTTCCATACGATGAGTTGCTTGTATGGGTTTTCGCATGTGTCGAATTCGTCGAGGTCGAGTTCCTTGCCTGTTCCTCCGCCTGCAGCTCGGAATGCTATCTCGCGCAGGCGTCCGATCTCGCGCACTACGTTTGGCGAGTTTTGCCACGTTACGATGTATATTTCGTTGTTGCTTCGGTTGGTGAACCTCAGTCGTTTGTCGTCGGTCAGTTCAGCTTTGAGCAGGTTGCGGTCGACGGGGGGTATTATGTCTTTTATGTCCATAGTTATTGTTTTCCCAGTTCGTATACTTTGTCTTTCACCCATTGTGCCCACTCGGTGTGCGAGCGTGTGCTGTCGAATGTCTGCCAGGGTATTGGTTGTCCGAATGTGACGGTGAACGATTTGCCTACGTTCTTGTACATCTCGTCGACGAGGAAGAGCATTGCGATGTTGACTTTCAAGTTGAGTCGTTTGCACATGTTGGCTATGTTGTAGAAGCGTTCGGAGTTGCGTCCCGAGAAGTGTACGGGTATCACGTCGCGGTGGTACTCTATGCTCTTGGTTATGAATGTCTTTTTCCAGTCGAGGTCGCGTATTTCGCCGTTTTGTTTCCTTGAGCAGAGGCCTGCCGGGAACATCAGCACGTTGTTGTCCGACTGGAATGCGGCATCGACCATCTTGGGGAAGTTGCGGCTCTGGCTGCCCGTCTTGTTGATGGGTATGCACAGTGGTGCGAGGCCGTCGAGGTTCATGAGTATGTCGTTGACGAGGTATTTGATGCGGCTGTCGTATTTGTGGCAGAGTATGCTGCCCAGCGCCACGCCGTCTTCACCGCCCAGTGGGTGGTTCGACACTATGGTGTAGTAGTGTCCGCCCGTGTTGTCGGGCAGGGCGTCGAGGCCGCGCACGTCGAGGTTCATCTCGAGGTATGCCACGCATTCGTCGAGCCATTCCATGCCGTATTTGCCTCTGGCTCGCCCGTTGAGGTATTGGTTGACTTCGTCTTGATGGAGTATGTGTTTCAGCCATGATATCACCGGCCTTGGTATGTATTTGTATTTGCTGCCGGCTTTGCTCCTGACGATTTCTTCTACGTCAATCCTGAAGTCTTTGTTGTTTTGTGTCATTGATTGTATGGTGAGTGTACGAAAGTGTGCACTATACGCTGCAAAGGTACGAAATAATTCATAATTCGTATCTCATAAACATCATTTTTTGTTGCATGACATAGAAAATATGTTGCTAACTACTGTTTATTTATATTGTAAAGTGCATCATTATGCATGTGAAGCGGAGCGGAAGCCACGATGTGGATGGCGTGGCGTTTTGCTGCAGGTGTGCGGAAGTTTTGCTGTGTGAGTACAGAAGTTTTGCTGTGTGAGTACAGAAGTTTTGCTGCGAGTGCGCACTAATTTTGCTGCGAGTGCGCATAAGTTTTGCCGAGAGTGCGCGGTAATTCTTTAATTTGCGACGCAGTTTTATTAATTTTCGGTGGAAAATTAATGAATTTACGTCGCAGTTTTATTAATTTGCGTCGCAAATTAAAGAATTCTCGTGCGCTCGCAGCAAAATTCTTGTGTATGCGCAGCAAAATTTCCGTGCGCTCGCAATAAAATTACTACGCACGTGTAATGAAATTGCTCCGCGTGTGGTGCTACACTCTTACGCGCGTGCGTATAAATATATATATGTGTAGGGTGATTCTCACTGTGCTAATGAGAGTACGATATATGCCACGACGATGTAGCGCAGGCACTTGCCGATGAAGGTGTAGAACAGTGTGCCCCAAATGTTGGCACGCAGGATGCCGAGCGCTATGCTTATGGCTGTGCCCAAAATGGGTAGGAAGGCAAAGAAGGCTACCCACGAGCCGTATTGGCGCACGTAGCGCTGGGCGCGGTCGAGGCGGCTTTGCTTGATGCGAAACCACTTTGATATGGTTTCGGTCTTGCACATGAGGCCTACCACATAGTTCACCATCGAGCCTGCCACGTTGCCTGCCGTGGCGCTCATCACCGTGACGACGGGGTCCATGCCTGTGGCTACGAGCAGGGCACCCATCACTGCCTCGCTGCTGAAGGGAAAGAAGGTGCCGGCCATGAACGAGGCGAGGGTCATGCCCCAGTAGCCGTAGCTGATGAAAAACTCGTCTATAGGATCCATGATGATAGTATGTAGGTGATGATGATGGTGAGCGACAAGGTCCACACGATGATGTTGGAGAGCGATGTGGAGTCGTTGGCCACATAGTGTCCGCCCATGATGGCGGTGACGGGCATGACTGCTGGCAGGAGGATGTGGAGGCTGGTGGGTTGGAGCAGCAGCAGTAGGTAGAGTGCAAATCCGTGTATGCCTGCCTGGGTGAGTATGATGCGTGTGCGTGTCTTGTCGAGATGTAGGCGCAGGCGCAGGTCGCCGAATCCGATGAGGAATACCATGAAGCAGAGCCACACCACCATGGTTTCAGCCGCCGTGTGGGTGGCATATCCTCCCCACTCGAAGTGGATCAGCTGGGCGAGCATCGTGGTAAACACATCGAACCGACCCATGCAGTAGGCAATGCTGCCCACAATCCACAGGGGGGTTATGAGTCCCAGGATGGATGCAAACACACTGCGCAGGTTGATGGCGCGCAGCATATATGCCGAAAGCCAGTACACGGGTGCCATCCACCCAATCTTGGGGTAGACGAGCATGCTGATGCCCAGGTAGAGGAATGTGATGTAGGTGAGGGTTGCCGAATCGTCGATTTGGTAGGAACTGAACAGTGTGAAATACGACATGAGCAGGCATATCATCACCACGGTACCGGGCGTGAAGGCATGTAGCGATATGGCTGCGGTAAACAATGCCGCAAAGGTGAAGCTGATGGCTCGCGAGTTGACCCTCAGCATCACCTGCGATATGTTGAGTTCGCCAAGTATGTAGGTGCCCATCATGGCGCAGATGACGGCACAGATGGTGTTTATCGTCCCTGTGTGTGAGATGAACGGTGGCAGCAGATGCCACAGCCCGTTGGCAGCATCGGCGGGAGTGAGGGTGCCGCGCGGTGCTGCAATCCATGCCACGACCATTATGATCACAATGGTGTGGAGCGATGTGGGGCTGATAGCAAGTCTGTATTGGAAGTTCTTGAACATATTGGTGAGGGCCTGGCGGGGGTGCTTACAAGTCTTTGCCTATATCCGAGCGGAAGTATTTGCCTTCAAACTCTATCTTCTGTGCCTCGGCAAACGACTTGGCCAGGGCTTCATCCTTCGTGGCGCCGTAGGAGCTGACAGCGATGACGCGACCGCCGGCTGTGACCACAGCTCCGTCGTTCAATGCCGTACCGGCATGGAACACTATGCTGCCATCCACGCGGTCAAGACCCGTGATGGGGAATCCCTTCTTGTAAGCCTCGGGGTATCCGCCCGATACGAGCATCACACACACTGCCGAGCGTGGGTCGGCTTCCAGTATGCGCTCGTCGAGGTTGCCCTCAGCAATGCCATCAAAGAGGTCGACTATGTCGCTCTTTATGCGCAGCATCACGCTTTCCGTCTCGGGGTCGCCCATGCGCACGTTGTACTCAATGACCATAGGGTCGCCATCCACATTGATGAGGCCGAAGAAGATGAAGCCTTTATAGTCGATACCTTCGGCAGCAAGACCCTCAACCGTAGGGCGGATGATGCGGTCTTCCACCTTCTGCATCCACTCCTTCGTGGCAAACGGCACGGGGCTTACCGAACCCATTCCACCGGTGTTCAAGCCTGTATCGCCTTCGCCTATGCGTTTGTAGTCCTTGGCTTCGGGCAGTATCTTGTAGTGACGGCCGTCGGTCATCACAAACACCGAACACTCTATGCCGCTCAGGAACTGCTCTATCACCACCTTGGCACTGGCTTGGCCGAACATGCCGCCCAGCATCTCCCTCAGTTCGTGCTTTGCCTCTTCAAGCGTTGGCACGATGAGCACACCCTTGCCGGCACACAACCCGTCGGCTTTCAGCACATAAGGCGGCTGCAATGTCTCGAGGAATTGGAGTCCCTCGTCGATGGTGGTGCCGTCGAAACTGCGGTAGGCAGCTGTAGGTATGCCGTGGCGCTGCATGAATCCCTTGGCAAATTCCTTCGAGCCTTCGAGCACAGCGCCTGCCCGCGACGGACCTATCACCGGCACTGAGGCCAGCTGGCTGTCGGCCTTGAAATAGTCGTAGATGCCCTTCACCAATGGGTCTTCAGGTCCTACCACTACCATGTTCACTCCGTTTTCCAATACAAAACGGCGGATGCCGTCGAAGTCGTCGGCCTTCAGCGCAACATTTTCGCCCACACTCATGGTGCCTGCATTGCCCGGAGCAATAAACAGTTTCTCAACCTTGGGGCTTTGAGCGATTTTCCATGCCAGCGCATGTTCGCGGCCACCGCTGCCTAATAAGAGTATTCGTTTCATTTCAGATAGTCATTAAAGTATTGAGTGATTTTGTTGTGCAGGTGTATGCGGTCGGTACCCATCATGTTGTGCTCGTCGCCCGGATAGGTGAAGAGGTCGGGATAGGTATCGGCATCTATACATGCGCGTATAAATGATAATGTGTGTTGAGGCACACATGTGTTGTCGTTTCCACCATAGATGACGAGCAGACGGCCCTTCAGGTTCCCGGCCTTATTTAGGAGCGAAGTCTTGGCATAGCCCTCGGGATTGCTCTGCGGGGTGTCCATATATCGTTCGCCGTACATCACTTCGTAGTATTTCCAGTCGATGACAGGACCTCCGGCCACACCCACCTTGAAAGTCTCGGGGTAGGTGGTCATGAGGCTTGTGGTCATAAATCCGCCGAAGCTCCAGCCGTGTACGCCAATACGGTCGGCATCGACGTATGGGAGCGACTTGAGGTATTCCACACCCTTCATCTGGTCTTTCATCTCTTCTACGCCGAGCTGGCGGAATGTAGCCTGCTCGAATGTCAGGCCGCGATGCTCGCTGCCGCGGTTGTCGAGGCAGAACATCACATATCCCTGCTGTGCCATCCAGATGTCCCAGCCGCGCACTCCCCAGTGGCGCGAGGCGTCGATGTTGTGGGCATGTGGACCTCCATACACGTAGATGACTGCCGGATAGCGCTTCGATGGGTCGAAGTCGGTAGGCAGGATGAGGCGGTAATAGACGTCGGTCACACCGTCGGCTGCCTTCAGGCTACCCACTTTCATCTCGGGCACACGGAAGCGGTCCCACGGTTCGGCAGCAGTGAGCAGGCGCACCGGCTTGCCCTTGCCCTGAGTCGGGGTGAGCTCGATGTTGCGTGCCACGGTAGGCGACGAGTAGGTATCGACCATCATTGTGCCGCTCTGCGAGAGTTGCACAGTGTGCCATCCCTCTCCGTTGTCGAGCCCCGTGATGCGGCCGCGCATATCCACGCTGAAGATGTTCTGCTGCAGCGGGTGTATGGCATTGCTGGTATATACGATGCTCTTCGTCTTGGTGTTGAAGCCTGCAACGCTGATTACCTCCCATTCGCCCTTCGTCAGTTGAGCCAGTTGTTCGCCCTGCGTGTTGTAGAGGTAGATATGCAGGTAGCCGTCTTTCCTGCTTAGGTAGATGAACTTTGTGTCGTCCCACGGCAGGAACTGTATGGGGTGCATCGGCTCTACGTATTTACCGTTGCGCTCGTCGAAGAGCACGGCCACCTTCTTGCCCGACGTGGCGTCATACTGCACTAGTTGTGCGTGGTTCTGGTCGCGGTTGAGCTCTATCATGTATATCGATTTCTCGTCGGGACTCCATGCTATGTTGGTGAAATAGCGGTCGGTAGGGTCGCCTGCATCGAGGTAAATGGTGCGCAGGGTCTGTGTGTCATACACTCCCACCGTCACCTTATGGCTCTTCATGCCTGCCATCGGGTATTTGTCGGGCACGAGTTCTGCCACGCGTGCCGATACATCGACCTGCGGATATGTTGTCACCATCGACTGGTCCATGCGGTAGAATGCCAGCAGCCGGCCTTTCGGACTCCAGAAGGTGCCTTTCTCGATGCCGAACTCGTTGCGGTGTACGCTTTCGCCATACACCAGGTCGAGGCTTCCGTCGAGGCTCACTGCAGCGTCAATGCGTGTGGCCTCGTCGTTCTGTACGCCGGCCCGCGATATGTAGAGATTGTGGGCGACGGTGTATGCAACTCGATGCGACTCATAGCTGATGTCGGTATTCTCGGCATTCCTGGGCATCTTTATCGTTTCGACCACAGTCTTTGCACTCCAATCCACCATCACCAGCCCTTCAGTTGAAGGCAGTTCCACGATGGTCTTGTCGGCGTATGGGAACTTGGCATAGAGCAGGTTGCGCACTGCAGGTATGTTGGCACTGCGCAGTATGGAGTTGATTGACTGAATGGACAATAGTTCCTTCGTCTTCCCCTTGTTGTCGATGGTAGCCACCGATTCTACATCAAGTTTCACCAGTTGGTCGCCCCACCATGCATAGTAAGCATATTCGGGCACATTGTCGTAGTAGGTCTTGCCGCCAGGTATGAGGTCGTCGATAGTGAAAAGTTTCTTGTCTTGAGCCATCATGCACGAAGTCGCTACCAAGGCAGCGACCAATAATAGTGAGTGGATTTTCATGTCGTATATGTTTGGGTGTATAGATAAAAGGTCCTCTCCCCAACCCTCCCCCTTTTTGAGGAGTGAGCACCAACTATATGGCACTCCTTTCCCAAAAAGGGGGAAGACTGAGGAGAGGACCTTCATTCTTATTTCCCTTCAATAATCACACAGCGGTTTTCGTCGTTGGTAGTGAATGGCTGCACAGTGTCGCCGTAAGCCTTCGATGAGATTTGGCTCTGAGGCACACCTTTCTTCTTCAGCATATCCACAACCTTGTTCACACGCTGTTCAGAATACATCTGGTTCAACTTGGCGTTACCAGTCTGCTTGTCGGCATATCCGCTAACGTTCAGTTTCTTGGCTGGATACTTCTTTGCCCAGTCGGCAGCTTTGGTCACGAGCGATTCGGGATCTACATTAGCCTCGCGGATAGCATAGTGAAGCACCACTCGCAGCGGTTCTTCCACTACTTTCACAGGCTCGGGCTTAGCTACAGGTTCGGGTTGGCGCACAGGCTCTGGTTGACGCACCTGTTCGGGCTGACGCACTACTACTGGTTGTGCAGGCACTACAGGCTTCACAGGCTCTGGAGCCTTCTTTGCGTGTGGTTCCTTATGTCCAAACTTATAAGTAAGTCCCAACTGAGCAGTGATCATCCAGTCGTCGGAGTTGTGATACTTCGAGTTGAAACGGTCGGACAGTGAATTGGCATCAACTTCCAGACCCAATGCCCAGTGCTTTGCAAGGTTGAGATCGAACAACAGACCTGCACGCAGGTTGTGGCTCAGCAGTTGTTTACGCTCTGTGCCCTCACCCCATGCGTTGGTTGTCATCGTAGCAGGCAATCTCATCGAGAGGAACTCGCTGTTGTCCCATGCGTAGTTGAGACCCACACCTCCCACAAAGATTACGTTAAACTTGTGATACTTTGTCTTCGAGAAGATGTTCATGAGGTTGAACAACACGTCGGCATTGGTGTTGACGTAGTTGTACTTATACTTCATAGGGTCGCCGGCAGTAGGAATACCACCCTTCGACTCCCATGCGTTGACATGCAGTCGTGCACCGACAGCCGAGTTGAACCAGGCACCAGCACCGATGCTGGCTGTAGGGCTCAGCAGTTTGGTGAGCGACACATCGGTCAGAGTAGTACCCAAACCACCCTGCAACTGGATGAAACCATAGGGATAAGGCCTGTATCCCAGTGTCTGGCATTCGCCTTCACACTCTTGTGCACTGGCCGTAAGTGCACCAACAGCCATCAAAGCTGTTGCAAACAATGACTTGATAATGCGCATAATCTTTAGATGTTTTTAAATGTCATATACAGTTGTTTGGGTGCAAATATAGTTAATAATTCTGAATTAAAACAACAAAATGTGAAATAATTTGCCTGCAGACATACAAAATCACATATACTCCACTCTGTTTTACCTCGTGTTGCATCGGTTTTGCTTTTCATTTATCAACTCTTATCTTCATATTTGCCTCCAAATACAATGGTTGTAATGCATAAGTGTGTGGTTATTGAGTGTCGGTTGTGTTGGTTGTCTCGGTGGCCTGCTGGTAGCAGTATCGGCATAGGGGTTCGTATTCGTTGACTTCGCCGAGCAGCACGCGTCGCTGGTCGGTGACCTTGCGGTGTGATACGTAGGCGAGTGCTCCGCAGCGTACGCAGATGGCGTGTACCTTTGTCACGTCGTCGGCTATGGCGCATAGTGCGGGCATAGGTCCGAAGGGCTGGCCTCGGAAGTCCATGTCGAGTCCTGCCACTATGACCCTCACACCCCTACGTGCCAGTTCGTTGCATACGTCGACAATTCCATCGTCGAAGAATTGTGCTTCGTCGATGCCAATGACATCGCAGTCGCTGCCCAGCAGCAGTATGCTCGACGAGTTGTCGACAGGTGTTGAGTTGATGGCAACACCTTCGTGTGTCACCACGTCGGCGTCTGAATATCGTGTGTCAATGGCTGGTTTGAATATCTCGACGTTTTGATGTGCGAATTGTGCACGTTTCATGCGGCGTATGAGTTCTTCGGTCTTACCCGAGAACATCGAGCCGCACACGACTTCGATGCGGCCGGTGCGCATCATCTCTCCATTACGATAGTCAACAGTGTTGTTCATATCTTATATCTGATGTCTTATTCAGTTTATATCTGATGTCTTATTCAGTTTATATCTGATGTCTTATTCAGTTTAAGTCTGATGTCCTATTCAGTTAATGACGTTTTCTCTGTGTTTATTGTTGGTTCATTCGTCGTTTACGAGGAATTGTCCGTACTTGCTGATGCCTTCGGCCGAGACGTCGAGCAGTGTGCATACCGAGTTGTTGTAGAATTCGATTGATGCTTGTCCGTATCGGTCGGTGGTGACGTTGGGATTCCAATACAGGGTGCGTCGGTAGTCGTGTATTTCGGGCAGCGAGGCATGGCTGTAGTCGGGGTTGTAGTACTCGACGGGGCGAGTGAAACCTTGGAAGTTATATTCACGGCCACGTATGATATGTGTACTGTCGTTAGGATAGGTTGAAACCATGATTATGCGGTCGATTCCATAAGTTCTTGTTCCGTCTTCTCGCCGGTCTTGATGATAGTGTTCGTAGGCAGTAGGCCGACGTGGTGCATCGGTCACGATGCTCAGGTTGCGCAGTATTGGCAGGAAGTCGTTGTTGATTTTCACTACACCCCCTTCTCCATGTCCGTCGACTTCAACCCATGCCAATTCTTCGTTGTTGATGGATGTGGTGTATTGCAGGGTGGAGAAACTGTGGAATAGGCCTGTGATGGCGCCTAATGATGTTTCGCGATAGTCGAGCAAATCAAATGTGTTGTAGTATCCGAGGTCCCACATGTCGTTGACGAAGTCTATGACGGGTATGGTGAACACCGGTTTGTTGCGGTTGCGCAGTGCGTGTGCACGACGTGGTGCCTTGATTGTGACTTGTGGTATCCATTCGGATGCATATATGTCGGCTGTGATGTCTTCCCACGTCACTTTTTTGTCTTTCACGCTGTCAGGGCTGTTGGTTTCGTACCAGCTGTATTGCTTGAGTCCGAGTGGATAGTAGTATTGTTTGCGCAGAAAGATTTGTGGGTCGTGGGTCAGCATGTCGTATTTCTTCTTGTTTTTCTCAATTTTATCGACAAACTTGGCCCTCAGTGCAAGGATTACATTGCCGTAGAATGGGTCGTATGCAAACGAGAACCGTCCGTTTGAGTCGGCTTCCACCACTCCTTTGAATTTATAGTAGTCGCCTTCCTTCAGGTCGTCGTTCATGTTGAGGATTGAACATGCGATTTGCAGTTTGCGTTCGCCCTTCTTGAACAGTTGTTTGCGCAGCGCTTTGGCTTCTCCGTATAATATCATTTTCTGTTCGGGCAGGTATCGCAGGTTGGCTTCTTCGGGGTGTGTGATGTCGTGCCAGTCATATCGTCGCCATCCTTGCACCATGAGCAGCAGGTCGAGTGCTTGGCGGTGGCGTTGGTCGTTGGCTTCGAAATAGTAGTCGGGGGTTTCGACAAAACCTTTGATTTCCGATTCGAGCAGCAGGTTGGTCATGATGTTGCCTGTTGCAAATGAGGGGTCGAGCTGTGCTGCGTCGCGTATTGATACTGACATGATTTGGTTGGCCAGTGGTTTTCCTTTGGCATCGGTAGCGAGCAGGTTGAGGTGTATTTTTTCAAGTGGCTGATACGGTCGGTTGGCCATTCCCGCAACCATTATCTTGCCTTTCGATTCGTATAGTTTGTTGACGAAGAACAGGCGGTCGGCAAAGACGGTGCCGAGTGTGTCGTGCAACACGACTTGGTTGACACCTTCGGGCAGGTCGTCGAGGTACATTGCAGTTGCCCATCGTGGCGTTTTGTCGATGGTGTATGTTGATATTTGTTTTCCACGGCAGAAGATGCTGAGATGCAGTTGGTGTGGTATGGTGAAGCGTTGTGCCACATCGAAATATACGGCTTCGTCGTCTTGCTCCACGATGATGCGTCCGCCTTCGCGCTCGATATTTGGCAACCTGAATGTGAAGTCCTTGTCGCCGGTGCTATAGATGACCCTATATTTCTTGTCGCGATGTGGTGTGAATGTGAAAAGACCGCGCCCGGCATGTATTGCGCGTAGTGTATCGACCACAACTCCGTCTTCTTCGAGCAGTGCTGTGATGTTGAGTCGCTCGAGTTGTTGGTTGACGGCTTCCCATGCCACTCGGCACGGCATACCGTCGATTAGAATTCCGCTCTCGGGATAGAAGTGCATGTCGAAGTCGGGTGTTTTCCATCTCACCTCATAGTCGCCTACGGTTATTTTGGCTGGTATGATACGTCGCATGTAGTTTTGTGCGCTGTCCGGACGGTTGTAGATAGGCAACACTCGTGAGAATAGGTTGTTGTAGAGTCGGTAGTTGGTCGACATGACATCTTCGTCGATGTTGAATCCGGAGTCGTATTCGTTGTCAAAGTATATTGGGTTGCCTTCCTCGTCGTATTTCACCCATCCTCGGTCGAGGTTTGAGCGGTTTATTACATTTGGTACGTCTTCTTGTTCGTTGAGTATGGATTCACGGTTGACAGCGCTGAGGTTGCGTGAGTTCCACGATGGTATGACTTCGAATCCGAAGTTGAGCATCCATTTGGTGTATGCCCGTACCTCATAGTATCCTGCAAATGCGGTGTCGCTCACGGCGAAACATCCGTCGGCCTGTCCGTGCTCGTCGACCACCAGTTGCTGCCGCTCCATGAGGTATCCCTGTTCGTTGAGCAGTTCGGTGTAGAGTATGCGGCTGAGGGGTTCGGGGCTGTTGTCGTCGGCCAGCACCACGTAGGCTTTATACCATATTGTGTCGCCCTGGAAGTAGCAGTTGTTGTCGAAGTGTAGGTACACTTTTTCCTGCACAGGCAGGACGGGGCCGGTGGGGTTGTCGGCATAAATGGGTGTGGTGGCCATGAGCATCAGCCACAGCAATCCATGCATGAGCATATTCATTGATAATGGTTTCATATCATCCTACTGATTTATCTTGACAATGCTTGTGGCGGCCTCGTCGCCCATCTCGCGGTCGTAGGTTACGCGCACGGTGTCGCCGATTTCGATGCCGTCGGTCAGGTTTACCTCGAAGGTGAAATAGAGCGAGTCGCCCGTGTCGAGGGTTATGAGTTCGAGGGCGTGCATCGATGTGCCGTCGCCCACAATGCCTACCACTTCGCTGCTGTCCTTGGTTGCTTCGCTGGTCGTGGTGTCACCCATGAGCGATGTCTTATTGCCTTCGTTCACACATGCCGTCATCATGACTGCAGCCAATAGCATGCCGATTGTAGTCTTTATCATTTTCATATGTTTGTCCATATTTTTATGATTACTTAGATTCCTTTATCTTTTCTATCCGGTTCACCACTCTCGCAGTCGAGAGCGTTTTGCCGGTTTCATCGGCAATATCGACATTCCAAACGTGGATTGTCTTGCCTGCCGAAAGCAATGTGGCGCGTGCCCTGACCACTCCCTCGGTTGGCGACATGGCGAGGTGGTTGCCGCTCACCTCGATGCCACACACGCTGCAGTCCATTCCTGCCACATGCAGCGAACCCGCACCGGCTGCCGTCTCGGCCATTGCCAGGTAAGCTCCGCCGTGAACGATGCCTTGATGTTGCCGATTGGCCGATGAAATGGGCATATCGACCACCACTGCATTGTCGGCAGTAGGTATGAACGTCATGCCCAGTGCCTGCATCATGGTGCCTGCACTATGTGTGTTGAGTATGTTGCATTCTTCGGGTGTAAGCATAACTAATGTGTCGCCTGCAATTATAGTCGACGAGACAAAGGTACGAAATAATTGATAATCGGCAATCCTCAAATGATAATAATTTGACGTTAAAACTAAAAAAGCAGAGGTGATGCGGCCGTTTTTTTACTGAAAAGCATAAAAACCATGTGCCGCGTACATCATACATTGTAAATTATTTTATATCTTTGCAGCAATGAAACCTTGCTTTGTAACAATGAAACCACGATTGAAATACTGTATTGCAGCTGTTTCGGTGTACATTCTCATGTGTATGCATGCCGCTATATGCCGTGCCACACTGCCCGACAGCCTATTTGCCAAGCACATACAGCCTCAAGAAAAAGTATACCTACACCTCGACAACAACTGCTACTGCCAGGGCGACACTATTTGGTATAAGGCCTATGTGTTGCGTGCCGACAGCTATGAGCCGCATCCGCTGAGCCGCATACTCTATGTGGAACTGATGGATGAGCAGGGCTATCTCGTCGAGCGACAGCAACTGGTGGTGAACGATGAAGGACAAACGCACGGACAGTTCGCAGTCCCCGATTCGGCTTTTGCCGGATTCTACGAAATCAGGGCCTACACTAAATGGATGCTCAACTTCGGATATGATCACGAACAGATACTGCCCAAGGAGATTGTGGCTCGCCTGATAGGCAAAGATGAAGACGAACGCCGTCAGAACCGCAACTACCATGGACTTTTCTCGCGTGTGTTTCCCGTCTACGAACGTCCGAAAGCCAATCAGGCTTATCTCGACAAACTCATGCCGCTGAAAGTGACACTCGGCGACTATGAACGCCGATACCTCGACCCCACATTATCAATAAAATTCTATCCCGAAGGGGGTAACATCGTTGCTGGTAAACCGTGTCGTGTGGCATGGGAGGCCGTCAATCAGGAGGGAAAACGCATCAACGTGTCGGGCACACTGATGTCTGGCGACTCGGCTGTGGCAGCACTGCCCGAGAGCCGCGACGGACGCGGAGTGATGCAATACACCTTCGATGCCGATACCCGATACCGCGTCGAAACAATTCACAACGGACAGACCTTCAGTTTCGACCTGCCACAGGTGCAGAGAGAAGGGGTAGTGATGAGGGTTGAGACCTATGCCGATGCTGTAAACATACATGCCGAGAGCCAGTTTGCAACGCCCCGCCAACTCTACCTCTCGGTCACCAATGCCGGTCGCAAGGTGAGTGTGACGCCAATCCTTGAGCCCGACAACATAATGTCACTGACCGACCTGCCCTGCGGTGTGTGTCAGGCCACCATCTTCGACGAGCAGGGCCGCATATATGCCGACCGGCTTTTCTTTGTCAATACACTCGATGAACTCACCTCGCATGCCATCGTTGGTCTTGACACAGCACAGCGCTATAAACCCTACGAAAAGATACGCATACCACTCATGCTGACCGACCACCACGGCCGTCCACTGCGCGAGCAGTCGGTGTCGGTATCGGTGCGCGATGCTGCCCAAATCGACCCCACATTTGCCACCGGAAACATACTTACCAACATGTTGCTCGAAAGCGAAATCCGCGGTTTCATCGAGAATCCCGACTATTTTTTTGAAGCAAACGATGCCCGACACCGTGACGACCTCGACCTGCTGCTCATGGTGCAGGGCTGGCGGCGCTACGACTGGCACGAGGTGGCAGGACTGAAGACTCCCGTCATCGACTACGAGCCCGAACAGAAAATGATAATACGCGGTGAGACCTACACCCTGCGCAAGAAGGTTCTGCGCAAGTCGTGGGGCAAGATAATGCTGACGGCACAGATAGTGTATGAAGACTCGGCCTACAAGGACTTCATCGACGCTGGGCAGTATGGCAAACTGCACACCGACGCTGAGGGCAAGTTCCGCATCATTTACGAACCCTTCTACGGCAAGGCACAGCTCATACTGCGTGCACTCTTCGACTTCAAGAAGAAGAATGGTCCATACTACAAGCAGTATCGCGATGTGCCGCTATCCTACTACGCTCAGTTTGACTACTACAACCACGACAAAGCCCTTTTCGTGCGCCGTGAGTATTTCTATCCACTTTGCGTGAAGCAACTGAGTTGGTACGAGACCAACAAGCCATACATCATGCCTAAAGGCTCACTGACGTGGGAAGACTACAAGCGCGGGATATATGCTACCGAATGGATTCCGGAGGTGGAGGTGAAAGGCGAACGCCAGCACCTGAAGCACAGGAAAGACATGCCGGTGCAGGTAATCGACTTCTACGACTTCTTCAACGATTTGGTCGATATAGGCTATTACCAACGTGCCTACATGTTCGACAACAACGAGATAAACCTCGAGTTTTATTTCCCTGCCATATATGCTTACATGCAGCATCAGAACCCCAGGAGCCGTATAAACAAGGAGAAGGGCGAGGTAACCATCGACTGGGAGGATCCGCTGACCGACTTGAGTCCACCCGGGTCGTGGGAACCTCGTTACATAAAGGACGTGAAAGACCACCTGTACGAGATGGACAAGCTGTACCTGGTGACCGACAATTCGCGCCGCCCATCGGCCTACGAACTTCATCACCTCGACGGTCGTGCCGAGGGTGTGCGTCGCAACGGACTTTCGTCGTACATCAATATCGCAACGGGGCAATTCAGGTCTAACCTCACGGGACGTGTGTACAACTTGCCTGGATTCAACCGCGCAGCCGAGTTCTACAACCCCGACTATAGCCACGCCACACCTCCCGACACGACCTATGCAGCCGACCACCGCCGCACCCTGTATTGGAATCCCGACGTGGTGACCGACAAATATGGTCAGGCCTACATCGAGTTTTACGGCAGTTCGGTGAGCAAGGCTCTTGATGTAAGTGTTGAGGGAGTTACGAAATATGGCGAGTTTATCGTAAAAGCGCGGTAACCGCTTCTATCATTTCGGCAGGTAGAGACAATCGTAAATCATCATTTTTTACTGTGATTTGCCCGATGAAATGGGGCCATTCGTCGCAATACACTTTTTGCATGCGGCGGTTGGCCTCGTTTGTGTTTTGGTTGGAATATGTCATGTTGGCCAGGCGGTCGGCCAGTTTCACCATCGGGGCGTATGGTGTGGTGCGTATGCCTTGGTAGTATCGGTCGCCGGCTCGCTCGGCCCGGGTGCGTCCCTTGTCGTTGGTCAGGGCATACACAATCTCGGTGGCCATGAGTGCATGTGGCTCGTCCATGTATTTCCGGGCTGTGCGCATCACGTCGTTGTATGTGAGTCTGGCATCCTCGATGCTGTCGTGGTAGTATGCGGCAAACATGAGCGGCACCACATCGTCGGCCGTGGCACATGTGGCATATCCATATCGTGCCACCCCTTCGGCCACCATCTGCAGGTGGTGGCTGTAGGGTAGCGTCTTGTCGTAGGTCTGACCCACGCTGGCATGGAGGTCGAATGCCGACTGGCGTATCTGCCCGATTGCCTCGCGGTGGTCGCTGATTGCTGTTTCGTAGTCTTTACGGGTCATTCCGTTATTTCTTCAGTCGGTCGTCTTCCTTTATCAGGTATTCGGCTATCTGCACTGCATTGAGTGCAGCGCCCTTCTTTATCTGGTCGCCGCTGAGCCACAGGGTGATTCCGTTGTCGTTGGCCAGGTCTTTGCGCACTCGGCCCACATATACGTTGTCCTTGCCTGCGGTGAAGAGTGGCATGGGGTAGGTCTGTGTCGAGGGGTCGTCGAGCAGTGTCACCCCTTCGGCCTTGCTCAGTGCTTCCTGCACCTGCTCGACGGTGAGTTGCTTTTCGGTCTCGACCCACACAGCCTCGCTGTGGGCGCGCAGCGATGAGATGCGTACACACATGGCGCTGCATCGCACGTCGCTGTGCATTATCTTGCGTGTTTCGTTAAACATCTTCATCTCTTCCTTGGTGTATCCGTTGTCCTGGAATACATCGATTTGTGGGATGACATTGTATGCCAGCTGGTAAGCAAACTTCTCGACTGTGGGTTGCTTGCCTTCCACCAGTTCGCGATACTGCTGTTGCAGTTCGGCCATGGCGGCGGCACCGGCTCCCGATGCGCTCTGATAGCTTGCCACGTGGATTCGCTCTATGTGTGATAGTTTCTCGATTGGTTTGAGCACCACTACCATCATGATGGTTGTGCAGTTGGGGTTGGCAATGATGCCACGAGGACGGTCGAGGGCATCGGCTGCATTACACTCGGGCACCACGAGTGGCACGTCGTCGCACATGCGGAATGCGCTCGAGTTGTCGATCATGACGGTTCCGTAGCGTGTGATATCGTCGGCAAATTCCTTCGATGTGCCTGCACCTGCCGATGTGAATGCTATGTCGATGTCCTTGAAGTCGTCGCCATGCTTCAGCAGCTGCACTTCATACTCCTTTCCGCGGAATGTGTATTTGCGTCCGGCACTGCGCTGCGAGCCAAACAGCACTAACTCGTCGATGGGGAACTGACGTTCGTCTAATACTTTCAGGAATTCCTGTCCTACGGCGCCGCTGGCGCCAACGATTGCTACTTTCATAATACGTGTGTGTCGTGTATGTGTTAATAATGTGTAGATTTCGAGCTGCAAAGTTACGAATTTATTTGCGACTAATCGACATGAAACATCCGAATAAATCAAGGTTTTTGCGTTCATCAACCCCCTTTGGCGGTGTTTTGCAATACTGCCTGTGCAATCGCGGGGGCATACCCCGCTACAGCACACTGTGGAGGGGGCAAAAAATGAGTGCGCACTCACAGGCCCGAGAGTGCGCGGTCGCGGGGCCGAGAGTGCGCACTCTCGGGCTCGAAAGTGCGCACTCGCAGACGCTCCTGTTTATAGCATGAACTTTGTGGGTGAAAACTTGCTGATGGAATGGCGGCGTACGACGATGGAAAAACGGCAAAGACTCCTTTGCCCGTTGCGGCCGCTACATCTGTCCCGACTCGATGAGCAGTATGCATCGCTCGGTGAGGCGGTCGTCGACCTCGGGGTCGTATTCCTTCTTGAGGCTTGCACCGAAAAGGGATGCAAATGCATTGTAGAATCCGGCCTTGAAGCCGCCCATATATTGCTTGATGAGCTGATAGGAAGTCATGTCGCACTGGCGGTCGATGAGTTTGATGAGCAGTTTGCCCTGCGAGAATGTGAGTTTCTTGAGCCGAGGCTTGTATTGCTTCATCAGTTCCTTCTCCATGCGCTTCATGTATTCGTCGCGCTCGCGCTTGGTGGGCAGCGAGTCGAGGTGTGCCAGGCAAGCCTCGACCGTGTGCTGAATCTCGACCGCAATGGGGTATACCTTCTTTATGTTGGCTGCTATCTTATAGTATTTCTTGGCTTCGCGCTTCGACTTGAAGACAAGGTCGTTGAATATGTAGACATCCGAGAGCACTATCCACGGAATCTCCTCGCCGTCATATAAGACGGTGCCTGCATAGCCCATGTAGTGACTGAAAATGGGTGGGCCCACCATCTGGCGGTCGAGGTCCACATCGGCCGTAATGCTTTGTGCCGACAGGGTCGATGCCGACAGCCACAATCCGAGGATAAACGCCAATATGTAGGATGTACGTGTTTTCACACCGCAAAGGTACGAATAAATCATCATTCGCGGTGCAGAATTAACTTTTATTGACACGAAAAGGTGCTCAAAACTAATGACGAACGATAAAAAACGCAGGTCGAACGACGAAAAAGACACCGTAATACTCAGTTTTTTTGCTTTTCACATCACTTTTTTAACTATAATTCGTAACTTTGCCGACTGATATCCTGTTTAACGCGCACACGCGCCGTGACACGATGAAACTTAATCAATGAATATAACAACTTTAGAACACAAACCTCAATCATGAACCTGAAACCGATACTGACACTGGTGATGGCATTGGCTGCAACCGGACATGTGGCAGCACAACAGACATTCGTGGTAAACGAAGTGATGGTAGCCAACATCGACATGTTTATCGACCAATCCTACAACTATGGTGGATGGATAGAACTCTACAACCCCACATCGACTGCCATAACCCTGACCAACATGTACGTGAGCGACGACGAGACAAACCTCAAGAAGTTCCGACTGCCATCGGGCATCGGCACCGTGCCCGCCGGCGGATTCAAGACTCTGTGGTTCGACCACTACTCGACTGGCAACGAATACAGCTCGACATCCAGCCGACAAATCAACTTCAAACTCAATCCCGAGGGTGGAACCATCTACATATCGTCGAGCACCGGAGCACTGCTCGTCACTCAGCAATACCCACCGGCACTCACCCGCATAAGCTATGCACGCACCACCGACGGAGGCGATGAATGGCGATACACCGGCACACCCACACCCACAGCCACCAACACCACAGCCACATTTGCCGACATGCAGCTCGAGCCACCAATGGTCGACCGCAACGCAACGGTATATACCACACCATTCCAGATACACGTCACCAGCGCTCAGCCCGATGCAACACTGCGATACACCACCGACGGATCGACACCGACACTCACCAACGGAAAGACCAGCGATACGGGAGTGTTCGACATCAGCAGCGGCAACTACACACTGCGATTCCGACTCTTCAAGGACGGATACCTGCCAAGCACCGTCGTGACACGATCATACATCTACGACGAACACAAGTACTACCTGCCTATCGTGTCGATCACCACCGACGACAAAAACCTGTATAGCAACACCTACGGCGCATACGTCGACGGAACAAACGGAATAGGCGGCAACGGAGGAAACGGCAACAAAAACAGCAACAAGAACCGCAGCTGGGAGCGACCCGTCAACTTCGAATACCTCGTGCCCGACAACACCGGCGAGTATAGCGTGGCACTCGACCAGGAAGTAGACTTCGAGGTGAGCGGCGGATGGAGCCGGCACTTCCAACCCAACGCATCATTCAAACTCAAGTCGGCAAAGGTCTACGAAGGCAAGAACTTCTTCGAATTCCCAATATTCAACTCAAAACCATTCATCAAAAACAAAGCCATCATAGTGCGCAACGGAGGCAACGACTGCGACTGCCGAATCTACGATGCAGCCATACACGAGATAGTGCGCTCGAGCGGAATATATGTCGACTGCCAGGCATGGCAACCAGCACACATCATCATCAACGGCAAATACCAGTTCATGTTCAACCTCAGGGAAACCAACAACAAGAACTTCGCCTACAGCAACTACGGCATCGACAAGGACAACATGGACCAATTCGAGTTCAACGGAGGCGGATACCGACAGATGGTGGGCGACGACACCGCATACCAACGATGGTCAACACTCGCATCACAACTCGCCAACGACCCCACCAACCAAAGCATCTACCAACAGATATGCGACCTGGTGGATATCGACGAATTCTGCAACTACATGGCAACCGAATGCTACATAGGCAGCAACGACTGGCTCACCAACAACAACAACGTGAAGGGATTCCGCGACCGCGACAACGGACGCTTCCACATCGTGATGATGGATGTCGACCAGGGATTCGCATCCGACAACATGCTCAACAACATCACCGCGTCAACCGGAGGATGGGGATGGGGCAGCAACAACTCGCTTATCAACATCTGTGCCAACATGCTCAAGCACCAAGGATTCCGCAGGCAATTCATCGACACATACTGCATCGTGGCGGGAAGCATATTCGATGCCGAGCGAGCACGACAAATCATCACCGACATGGCAAACTACATAAAGCCGGCACTTGCCGTCGACGGTAAAGACCCATGGACACAGATCGGACACGGATCGAACATAAGCGCATCGGGCACATCGCTACTCAACGCAATCACATCAACCAGCCGACGCAACACACGTATCAACACCCTGAGGTCATACTTCGGCCTGCAACAGGGCTACAACGTCAAGATATCATCCAACCTGCCACAGGCCGACATCATGGTCAACAACGTGAAGATAGCCACCGGACAATTCGACGGAATGCTCTACCCACCAGCAACACTCTCAACATGCGCACCGGCGGGATACCGATTCAAGGGTTGGAGGATGTCGGGCAGCGGAGTCGTGAAGCGGACACTATTCGACACATCTACCTCATGGAACTACTACGACCAAGGTTCGCTCGACGGAAAGACATGGAACGCCACAACCTACTCCACTTCGGGATGGAAAGTGGGCACAGCACCATTCGGATACGGAAGCATAAAGGGACTCTCGGGCTCACAAGACTATAACACCACACTCGACTACGGAACCAACTCGAGCAGCAAACGCCCAACCTACTACTTCCGCAAGACATTCACGCTCACTTCACTACCAACCGACGGACAGACACTGCAACTGCAATACTATCTCGACGACGGATGCGTGATATACGTCAACGGAAAAGAGATACACCGCTACCTCATGCCTACAGGCACCATAAACTACAACACATACACCACAAACTATGTGGAGGCAACTGCCTACAGCGCCACGATCGACATACCAACCAATGTGCTCAAGGCCGGGATGAACACCATAGCAGTCGAGGTACACAACACCAGCGCAACATCAAGCGACATATACTGGGCAGCAACACTGCAGATGATGCAAGACGAATCGTTGGACGACGACAGCAATGCAGGCAATCAAAACGGAGAACTATCGCTCGCATCACTGCCATTGGGCAACGAGCAGTGCACCTTAACGGCTATCTACGAACCTATCAGCGACGACGAGATATCGCTTTCCCAGACAACCCACTACCTGCCCAACGACTCAAACATCACATGGGCACCCATCCGAATCAACGAAGTGAGCGCCACCAACGAGGTGTATGTCAACGACCTCTTCAAGAAGAAAGACTGGTTTGAACTCTACAACGCAACCGACACACCGATCGACGTAACAGGCCTATACCTCAGCGACAATGCATCCAAACCACAGAAGTACCAGATTGTGGCTGCCGATGCACCCTATGCCACCAACATCATTCAGCCAGGCGGACACCTCATCGTGTGGGCCGACAAGCTCGAGCCGCGCGACCACCCACTCGCCGCAACCACCGACTACGTGAACCTGCAAGAATGGCACACACCATTCCAACTTGCTAACACCGACAACGAAACCGTGATACTCAGCTCATCGCCCGAGTTTGTGGCAGCCAATGCAGCATACTTCGAGGCACATCCAGGCGTATCGCACGAGTTCACCGACAAAATCACATACCCGGCACACACACACATACAGTCGGTAGGTCGCTACCCCGACGGAGGTTGCAACATATATGTGATGAACCGTCCTACACCACAAACTCGCAACTCACGCCACACTTACGACACATTCGTCATGATGCAAACCGTCGACCCATCGACCGACCCATTGCTCGCCATCGAGGGCATCACATCGCATGACGATGAAAACACACCGGCAGCAGCTGTCGGAGTATACTCAACAAGTGGTATCTACGTAGGCGAAACAACCGCCAACCTGCCTACAGGCACATACATCATACGCTACTCCGACGGGCGTAGCCGCAAGGTGCTCATAAAGTAAATTCATTGCTCATATAGTAAATAGTAAATACATTGCTCATAAAGTAAATACATTGCTCATAAAGTAAATTCATTGCTCTTAAAGTAAGTACATAGAGCAAAGTATATAAAGCAGGGGAGTCACGTCGGCATTCAACGTGACTCCCCTCGTTTTTTCAATCAGATGTATCGTCCCTTTTCCTAATTCTCAATAGTCGATTCTCAATTCTCAAATCTTTCAGTTTTCCATTATCTGTATGCCGTGTTCTGTCAGCGTTTTGTGTATTTGGTCGATATGCTCCTGGTTGCGTGTCTCCATGCTTATACGCAACACACACGAGTTGACATTGATGACCGAGTTGGTGCGCTCGTGAAGCACTCCCACCACGTTGGCTCCAAGTCCTGCTATGAGTTGGCTCACCTTGGTGAGCTGACCCGGACGGTCATCGATTTCGAGCGACAAGGTGCAGAGCCTGCCGCCCTTCTGCAATCCGCGGTTGATGATGCGGTTGAGCATCGTGACGTCGATGTTTCCACCGCTCACTACACACACCGTGCGCTTGTTACGAATGGGCAGGTCGGAGAACATGGCTGCTGCCAGCGATACCGCTCCAGCTCCTTCGGCTATCATCTTATGTTTCTCGAGCAAAAGCAGGATGGCAGCACACACCTCATCGTCGGTCACGGTCACGATGCCGTCGACATAATGCTGACAAAGTGCGAAGGTGTGTTCGCCCGGTTGTTTCACTGCTATGCCGTCGGCAATGGTGCTCACCGACTTCAGACACTCAATCCGGCCGTTGTTGATGCTTTGCAACATGCTGGGCGCACCGGCTCCCTGCACTCCATACACCTTGATTTTCGGATTGAGCTGCTTGGCCACATACGCAATGCCGCCTATGAGTCCGCCTCCGCCTACCGGCACTATGATGACGTCCACGTCGGTCAGTTCGTTCAGAATCTCAAGGCCTATGGTGCCCTGACCGGCAATGACCAGCGGGTTGTCAAACGGATGCACGAAGGTCATGCCGCGCTCAGCCTTGAGTTCAAGTGCATAGTCGTAAGCATCGTCATACACTCCCGGCACGAGGCATATCTCGGCTCCATAGCTGCGAGTAGCTTCCACCTTGCTTATCGGTGCCCCTTCGGGCAGGCATATCACACTTGGAATACCCCCCAGCATGGCTGCCATAGCTACCCCCTGGGCATGATTGCCCGCCGAGCACGCAATGACTCCGCGACGCTTCTCGTCGGTCGACAACTGCGATATCATGTAGCTGGCACCGCGCACCTTGAACGAGCCGGTGACCTGCAGGTTTTCGGGTTTGATAAAGATGTCGTAACCCTTGCGGATGAGGGGTGCCGGCATGAGTGGTGTTTCACGAATCATCGATTTCAACACATACGAGGCACGATACACCTCCTGCATATTTAGTTCTCTTTCCATAATTTACTACTTCCGAAGCCCGTGAAGACGAAAGTATGTGTATCTTTGAGACTCCGAGGCTGCAAAGTTACGAAATAATTGATGATTGACAACCTTCAATTGATAATTATTTCGTAACTTTGCAGACGGATTATCAATTCTTAATAAAAGAATAGCAGACAAAACAACCAATCGCATTATGAAACCATCAATACCAAAGGGAACGCGCGACTTCTCGCCTGTCGAGATGGCGAAACGTAACTACATATTCAACACCATACGCGAGGTGTATGCCCTCTACGGATTTCAGCAAATCGAGACACCAGCCATGGAAAACCTCTCGACACTGATGGGCAAATACGGCGAAGAGGGCGACAAGCTCTTGTTCAAGATTCAAAACTCCGGCGACTACTTCCGTTCGCTCACCGACGAGGAACTCCTGAGCCGCAATGCCACGAAGCTGGCAAGCAAATTCTGCGAAAAAGGACTGCGATACGACCTCACAGTGCCATTCGCACGATATGTGGTGATGCACCGCGAGGAACTCACACTACCATTCCGCCGCTATCAGATACAACCCGTGTGGCGAGCCGACCGTCCGCAGAAGGGACGCTATCGCGAGTTCTACCAGTGTGATGCCGACGTGGTAGGCAGCGACTCACTCCTCAACGAGGTCGAACTCATGCAAATCGTCGATACCGTCTTCTCGCGATTCGGAGTTAGGGTATGCATCAAAATCAACAACCGCAAAATCCTCACCGGCATTGCAGAGATGATAGGGCAGGCCGACAAGATAGTGGATATAACCGTGGCAATCGACAAGCTCGACAAGATAGGACTCGACAATGTGAACGCCGAACTGGCCGAAGCTGGCATACCAACCGAAGCAATCGAACGACTGCAACCCGTCATCAAGCTCAGCGGCACCAACCAAGAGAAACTGCAAACCATGCGGGGCGTATTGGCAGGCAGCGAGACAGGACTGAAAGGCATCGAGGAGACCGAATTCATACTCAACACCCTCACACCGCTGGGACTCAACAACCAGGTTGAACTCGACCTCACACTGGCACGCGGACTCAGCTACTACACCGGAGCCATCTTCGAAGTCAAGGCACTCGATGTCGAAATCGGAAGCATCACCGGAGGCGGACGATACGACAACCTCACCGGCATATTCGGCATGCCAGGACTCTCGGGCGTGGGTATCAGCTTCGGAGCCGACCGCATCTACGACGTGCTCAACCAACTCGACCTCTATCCTGCCAAGGCAGTCAACGCCACACAAGTACTCTTCGTCAACTTCGGCGAAGCTGAAACACAATACGCACTGCCACTCATAGCCGAGATGAGAAAAGCCGGAATACGCACCGAACTCTATCCCGATGCCGCCAAGATGAAGAAGCAGATGACCTACGCCAACTCACGCCTCATACCCTACGTGGCAATCGTGGGCGAAAGCGAGATGGCAGAAGGCAAGCTGACAATCAAAAACATGGTCACGGGCGAACAGACACTCGTCGACAAATCACTACAGGCATTGTGCACGATACTCAACACCAAAACATCAGAGGCATAGTACTGCGAACCATCAAGTATGGTGAAAGCGGAGTCGTGGTCGACCTCTTCACACCATCACATGGCCGCATGGCAGTCATGACATACAGAAGGTCGGGCTCGGCGTCAAACAACAGACGACGAACCCGACCAACTTATCTCATGCCACTATCACTCGTCGAGATGGAATGCAACCTGGCCGACCGACAACGCATGCCGCGAGCCACAAACATGACGAGCTACCACACATTCACATCCCTACATTCACAACCCATAAAGTCCACGATAGTCATGTTCGTAGCCGAATTCCTCACCAAAGTGCTACGCGAAGAAACACCCGACCCACTACTCTATAGCTACATCGAGCAGTCGCTCCTGTGGCTCGACACATCGACCAGCCAATACTCCAACTTCCATCTCGTGTTTCTCATGCGCATGACCCATTTCATCGGCATCGAACCACCATCCAATGCACCATCCACCCCCCTCTGCTACTTCGACCTCATGGGCAGCGAATACACCGACAACCAACCACTCCACCAGCACTTCCTCCCACCCGAGGAAACCCGCCGACTGCGCTACATACTCCACATGAACTACGACAACATGCACCTCTACCCTCTATCCCACAACCAGCGCCGACGCATACTCGAAATCATCAACACCTACTACAGCCTCCACCTCCCCTCCTTCGGTGAACTCAAGTCACTCGAAGTCCTCCGCGACATCTTTGCCTGACACCGTTCCCCACCTTGAAACACACATCCACCCGCATTGACTCTCTCTAAGGAGTTAATGAGAAAAGGAGAACCTCCCCCCACGCGGAAGCCCTCCCTAATGTAGCACCACCTCCCCCTATTGTCATTCCGAAGGAGCGAAGCGGATGAGAGAATCTGTGACAGGCCGAAGGACTGCTAAAAATAAACATGAGATGTTAATGCCCAACCTCATTATTATCAGAAGCCATGGGCATGAT
>CAMVDC010000005.1 GCA_947166155.1 uncultured Prevotellaceae bacterium
CAGACACCTAAGAGCACAAGATTAGTTAAACAAACATAGGATTATTAAGAGACCAAGGTGTAAGCAGCAAACCAGCGCTTACACCTTGTTTTTTTGCTGGTGCAACGCTTTTATGCATCGGGCAGCATGGTCGAATGAATTCTTTTTACTACCTTTGCAACCATGAAGACTGCAATCATAGGCGGCGGTGCGGCAGGATTCTTTTGCGCAATCAATCTGGCAGAGATGATGCCCAAGGCCGATATCACCATCTTCGAGCGGCAAGCACGACCGCTGCGCAAGGTGGAGATATCGGGAGGCGGACGATGCAACTGCACCAACACCTTCGAGGGAGTGACCGACCTGCAACATGTCTACCCACGCGGGGCACGACTCATGGGGCGATTCTTTCGCCAGTTCTCACCACAAGATGCCTACCGATGGTTTGAAAGCCATGGCGTACCACTCACCGTCCAACCCGACCAGTGCGTATTTCCCGCAGCACAAGACAGCCATGCCATCATCGACTGCTTCATGCGCGAAACACGCCGACACGGCATACACATCATGACATCGACACCCATCGGCGAACCCTCGTCACTGCTTCCCGACTTCGACAACATAGTCGTCACCACCGGCGGGCAACCCAAGATGGGAGTGCCATCGCTCTTCACCTTCCGCATCGACGACACGGCACTTCAGGCATGTATGGGCATCGTAGTCCCCGATGTAATAGCATCAATACCAGGAACAAAAATGCGCGCCACCGGCCCACTGCTCATCACCCATTGGGGCATGAGCGGACCGGTCATACTACGCCTCTCAAGCTATGCCGCACGCCATCTGGCCGAACACAACTACACTGCGCCACTCGCCATAAATTGGACAGGAGTGACCGACACCGAAGTGGTGAGAAAAGACGTAGAGGACACACTCCTGCAGAACAAAAGCCGCCAACTCGTCAACCTCAAGCTCTACAACCTGCAAAGCCACCTGTGGCACTACCTCCTGGGCAAACTGGGACTGACCGAGCGGCGAGCCTCAGAGGTGGGCAGCAAACAGCTGAACCGCCTCATCAACCTCCTCACCAACGACACCTACACCATCAGCGGACGCAGCCCCTACCGCGACGAGTTTGTCACGTGCGGAGGCATACCACTAACCGAAATCGAACCCACAACCCTCGAAAGCCGAGCCACGCCACACATCTATTATGCAGGTGAAGTGCTCGACATCGACGGCATCACTGGCGGATTCAACTTCCAGGCGGCATGGACCACAGCATACGTCGTGGCACAAGCCATATCAAGCCAACAAACCAAGCCGTAAACCACTATCAACCATTCAATAACAAATCATCATTCGACTATCATGAACCTATTCAAATCACTCATCACCCTCGCCATGCTGCTCACAATGCAGAGCCTGGCAGCACAGACAGCACGTCAGTTCACCATCAACCTCACCCCCGACGGCAAGGCACAAATGGTATGTTTTCTCCCCGAGCGGCCCGACGGCATGGCCATCGTAGGCATCCCTGGCGGCGGATATTCCATGCTGTCCAACACCCACGAAGGCACCCTGGCATCGGGATGGCTCAACGAGCGCGGCACAGCATATTTCGTAGTCAACTACCGCCTGCCCAACGGCGACCGCAACGTGCCTATAAGCGATGTGGAGCGTGCATTCACCATCGTGCGCGACTCGGCCACCGTGTGGGGCATCAACCCAAAGAAGGTCGGCATCATGGGATTCTCGGCCGGCGGACACCTCGCATCCGTCATCTCGACACACTCGGCACCAGCCGTCCGACCCAACTTCTCAATACTGTTCTATCCAGTCATATCAATGGATGAAAGCGTGTCGCACAAATATTCGTGCATCAACTTCCTCGGCGAAGCCGGACAGAAAAATCCCGACCTCGTGCGCGACTTCTCCACCAACAACGCCGTACGCCCGGGCGAGACTCCACCGGCATTCATCATCCTCTCGTCCGACGACAACCTCGTGCCACCCATCACCAACGGCCTTGCATACTACACAGCAATGAAGCAAGCAGGCAACGAGTGCGCACTCTTCATCTACCCTACCGGCGGCCACGGCTACGGATTCGGACAGTGGTTCCCTTATCGCAACGAGATGCTGTCAACCCTCGGCAAATGGCTCGACGGAAAGAAATAATAGCCACTGCACCCCAGCCACAACAAACCAAGAAACAAATATGAAACGTACAGTAGTAGTATCGGCACTGTCACTGCTCATCGCCACCACAGCCGTGGCACAGGACACCGATAGTTATGTGGTGAAGACCGAGTCGGGTATGGTGCGTGGCTTCGACCACGAAGGTTCGATGGCCTTCCTCGGCATACCCTACGCCAAAGTAGAACGCTTCATGCCGCCACAGCCCGTCACACCGTGGGACACCCTGCGCCTCTGCAACCGCTACGGACCGCAAGCCATGCAACCCACACAGGGACCAGCACCAAGCCCCGACCGCATGTCGGAAAACTGCTGCGTGCTCAACGTGTGGACCACCAACACCAAAGCATCCAAGCCCGTCATGCTATGGCTACACGGCGGAGGATTCGACTCGGGAAGCTCGGAATGGGACCCCGGAATGCGCCTTGCACAGAAAGACGTCGTTGTCGTAAGCGTCAACCATCGTCTCAACATCCTCGGATTCCTCGACCTCTCGGCCGTTTCGCCCAAATACAAATATTCGGGCAACGTAGGTATGCTCGACATCGTGCAGGCACTCAAGTGGATACAACGCAACATACGCCAATTCGGAGGTGACCCGACGAACGTCACCATATTCGGCGAATCGGGCGGAGGAGGCAAAGTGGGCACACTGCTCTGTATGCCGGGAGCCAAAGGCCTGTTCCACAAAGCCATCATCATGAGCGGCACCATACTCAACGTCAACACAAAGCAGATGACCGAAGAGCTGGGTAAAGCCGTACTAAAAGAACTCGGCATCGACGCCACCAACATCGACCGCATCAACACCGTGCCCTACACCGAACTCTACGCCGCCGGGCAACGAGCCATGGCAGCAAGCGTTGGCACCCGACGCCCAGGCACACCCATGATGTGGGGATTCGGTCCCACACCCGACGGCCAGTCACTCCTGCAGCAACCCTTCCAAGACGGATTTGCCGACATATCGACCGACATACCCATCCTCATCGGCACCACATTCAACGAACTGCAACGCCTGCGCTACAACCAACCCATCACCATGGAGCAAGCACGTCAAGAACTCACTGCCACCTTCGGCACCGAGACCGACGACTACATCAGCGCATTCCGCGAAGCATACCCCGACCACACACCCCAAGACCTGCTGAGCATCGACTGGCTCTTCCGTCCCAAGACCCTCATCACCGCCGACGCCATAGCCACCACCCGCAAAGCCAAGACATGGATGTACATGTTCACCTGGCGCTCGCCATCCACCCACGGCAGCGTCCACGGCCAGGAACTCAAGTTCTGCTTCAACACCCTGCACCGCGCCGGCCGCGACCTGCCCCAACCCACAGCCGCCGACCTCCAACTCGCCGAAACCATGAGCACCGTCTGGGCACAATTCGCAAAGACAGGCGACCCGAATACCTCTACCCTCCCCACCTGGCACCCCTACACCAAGGAAAACGGAGAAATCATGATCTTCGACCACACCTGCCTCATCCGCCACAACCCCGACCGTCGTCTCTCCCAAATCATCGACCGCCACTGCTTCCGCCAACTCGACGAATTCCGTGCCAAGCAGCAACAAAAGGCGCAATAGGCATGAATGTGAAATAAATAAAACGCGGAATAACAAAAGGCTACATGTGGATGAAGCATCACACATTCAAAGGCCATAAACTCAGGAACAAGATTTCAAGAAGAAGATTATGATAGTTGAATAGTTAGGACTGCTATCATAATCTTCTTCTTGAAATCCTGTCTATTCTTCACAAGTGATTGATACACAATATAGTTTCTCAAGAGAAACATGCACAAGAAACAAACTGGGAGCAAAAATTTCAGAAACCCCAGAATGAAAACTTCTGCTTAACAAATCTTAACGTGGGAAACAACGGCAATTTTCCAATTTTGGCATTTGGAGTTGTCACACTAAGCATCAACATACACAAATTCTTCCATAAGGTTGCGTTATTTATTTATAAAATCGGCAAGAAGTGAGAAATAATCACTATCTTTGCACCCAGTAATTAAAATAAATGATGAGCCAATGATGGTGGCAGAAAATAGAACAGAATATCAACGATATACAATTTAAATAAGGAACATATGAAAAGATTATTTTCAACTCTTTCCATGATGCTTTGCGTCTTACTGGCTATCGCACAAAAGGATGTTACAACATTCTTGGGAATACCTGTTGATGGTTTTAAGTCGGATATGAGAAAATCCCTTATTGCTAAGGGATTCACTCCCAAACAGGTATCTGGACAAGAATACTTTGAGGGTGAGTTCAACGGAACGGATGTGCATGTATATATAGCAACAAACAACAACAAAGTTTATCGTATCATGTTGTGTGATGCTAATACACAAAGTGAGGCTAACATAAAGATTCGGTTTAACAAGTTAGTCAGTCAATTTGAAAACAACAAGCGGTATACAACATTAGACAGCTATACTATCTCTGATGATGAGGACATTTCCTATGAAATGCTTGTCCATAATAAAAACTACGATGCTCTATTTTATCAAAATCCAGATTTAGAAAAAATTGACACACTCGCGCTACAAAAACAGGTCCGAGAAGAGCTGTTGAAGAAATACTCTGAGGAAGAATTGCAGAATCCTACAGAAGAAACGGAAAAAGAGGCTCAATCCGTTGCTCTTAAAATAGCGATGGATATGTTGTTCAAAAAACCTGTTTGGTTTAGAATAAGTGAGTACTATGGAGAATATTACATCACCATGTTTTACGATAATGAATATAACCATGCTAATGGAGAAGATTTATAATAAAAGATAGCTATGGCAAATGACACACCAAAAGCGTCCCAACAACAAGGGCAAAAGCCCCAACAAGGACAAGGAAATCCACAAACCAAACGTTCCAAAGGGCCATCTGGAAGTCCCATCAGGCGAGGAAAATAACTTCGAAAAGAGAAAACAAGAATTGCAGGACGAGACACAACAATTCATGTATGCTCAGTCTAGTAAATTTTCGTCTGTTGCAAGAAACCTCATTTTAGGTGTCATTGGCACTGTATGGGTTCTTACATATGCTGAGGGTACACTAAACTTCCCTAATGGCTGGCTTTTTTCCAGCCTTTTAGCGGGATTGTCTTTCCTGCTTATTGATGTAATCCATTATTACACGGACTCCTTCAGCTATAATAGGGAACTGTATCGGTTGGATAAATATGTTACTCAAAAGGATTTAGATGCCAAGCATGAACCTAAGATGGACTCCATCAACAAACGAAGCCACTTCTTTATTGTGATAAAGTTTTGGGTTCTGATATTCACATCCATCCTTTTTATAATGGGTTTATTGCTGAAAACCTCTGTTATCCAAGGCTTTTTAAGCTATTTTGAAAATAACTCATAAATAGTTATGAAAGCATTTCTAACATACGCCCTTAATCAAGAAGGTCTGTTGGTATATGTTGATAGTGTGCCAAATGGAAATGAGTGTAATTGTATCTGCCCTGCATGCAAGAAGCCACTTCAGGCGAAAAATGCTGGTAGAATACGAGAACATCACTTTGCTCACCAACCTGGGGTTGATTGTCCAACAGCAATAGAAACTACTTTACACCTTCTTGCTAAAGAAAAGATACAGAAAGCTTTCTACGAACAAGATGTCTTCAATATGGAATTTGAGTATCGTTCATATTGCAAGAATGAAAAGACGTGTCAGTTCGTTAGATATGACAATTGCTATTTGCATGAACGCAAAAAGTTCAATCTGAAGGAATTTTATGATTCATGTGAACAAGAAATTCCTTATGATGAGATAAGAAGGAGGTCTGACCTAAAAATCTGGTCAGCTGCCCATCCAGAACGAGAACCAATCTATATCGAAATCTTTGTGACGCATGCAAGCGAATTAGAAAAGCTCCATAGTGGCTGCAAGATTATCAAGATTAAAATAGAAGAAGAGGAAGATATTGATAAAGTGGTTGCAACAGGATTCTCTGAAGGTACCCGTATAGAAGATTACCATAGAGAAACAGTTGTGGCATCAGAAACTTCGTTTTATGGGTTCAAAACAGCAGATTATAATAACAACAATATCAAACAAGAAATAGCCTTCTCTCGTTATATACTCTATCAGTCTGGCAAGTTCCAATGTTATCAGGATGCTTGCTTGTGTAAGGACATAAAGAGAGAACGAAAGAACTCATTATGTGAGATATGTTTCCATACTGATGTTGCATTTGGCATTCATGAGCTTGCAAAATGGATGGGTTATAAAAGGTTTGGCATAAAAAATTGTTTATTGTGCAAGAACTATGTGGATAGCTATAACGGCATGGGAAAGTTATGCCGTTTATACAAGTCCCTCGGCCTTAATCGTTTTGAGCCACATGATACAGCCAGAGCTAAGACCTGTACATCGTTTTCTCTTAATGAACAAGAAATGGATGAATTCTTGGGGAATAACGATGTAACAGTTCCATTTACAGAGCTATGAGTTCTGAATCACCATGCCCGTAAAATGCTGAGTGATGGCACACACATTTTCTTCCCTCCTTTCGTCCTTCGTGGGGCTATGTTCCATGATTGAAGAAAGGGAAAGAAGAAATATAGGCATAGAAACGTGTTCCAAGGTGTCGTTCATCGCGAAGTCAAAACTGGATTTGGTTCTTATGTATTGGAAACAGATACATTGATGCAGTCAACAAGGTTAATCTTTGATAAGAAAAGATAGTTTGACACAGCTTTTGAAGGGAAAGTCTTAGAAAATTTGTACCTTTGCAGACAGATAAATCGGAATTTGGAACTATGACCTATAACGAATTATTACAGCAAAAAGAGTGGTGGCAGAAGTGTAATAGGATACTTAATAGAGACCACTACAGATGTAGGGATTGTGGATGCTTGGGCTTTCACAATGGCTACAATTACATGAAAGTCAACCGAATTGAAGATATTGACGCATTGCTGAAAGGATGGACTTTCAACGATGTGGTTTTCTCAAAGTTTTGGGCTGGCATACCTACAAGGAATCCCCACCAAGTCAAGAACATCAAGTTTGAAAAGGAATATGATGATAATGTTGGAATCCACGTTTATGACTTGAATCTGCTTGAATCCAAGAATAACCTTTTCAGAGATATATTTGAATACCCTGAAAAGGTAATAGCAGTATCTAAAGCCGACATAGACTTTATAGATGCTACTGTTTACAAATATGGCAGCTCAATAAAGAAAGCCGATTCCTCTGATGCTTCTGGTTGGGCGTATCTATTTGAGTTCCCATATTCCATATCGGATGCCATCTACGTAAACATAGAATACTCTATGCCTTTTATTCTTGACCACATACCCTATGAACGAACTATAATCAATGTCACATTTGGAAACAGATTGATTTCCATAAGATTTTCGTTTTATTCGTTCAAATTGAAGGGCTTGAATATTCACCATACTCATTACACAAGAGGCTGCAAGCCTTGGGAGTATGAGAATGATTCATTAGTAACGCTATGCGAAGATTGTCATAAGAAACGGCATGAGACTTCACGTATTCCGCTATATGACCAAGAAAAGAGACTTATAAACAATCTCGTTCCATGTAGCAGATGTGGCGGCAGTGGCTATCTTCCTCAGTACAGTCATGTAGCACATGGAATCTGTTTCAAGTGTTATGGCGAGGGAACGGTTATCGGATAGTATCATTAAAAAAAATCATTGACAAAATGCCCACACCTACAAACAACAATTTACCGAACGGAATAAGCGAGGCCGCATGGCTTCGCTTATTGAGTTTTTAATGTAGAGGTTTCCCACGAATACTTCAATAAGTCTCTTTTCTTTCTAATCGTTGTTCATCGACCTTGCATGAAATAAAAACGGCGCAAGTAGTTGATTATAAGAACACATCAACGATTAAGACTGCTCAATGTTCCCGATTTGAGCGCACGAATCCCCTCAAAAGCCATATTTATCGCAAATAGCATCTTGGAAATTCATTTTTGGACGTCTCATATGGCAAATTGTCAGTTATCTGGCTTAAATAACAATAAAAACGGAAGAGAAAGGCCATTATCTCATTAAAAATTTGTAACTTTGCGCCCATGCAATGTGCGCATGACGAACAATCTACGTTACATTCATCGGCAAAAGACCCCAACAGCCAATTGGCTAATAAATATACAGAACTTCCTCTCAGTGTTGCATAAAGGTTTGGTCGCCTGTCGAGACACTGCTTGGGGGTTCTTGCATTTATATCAGTGATGACTATACACGATTTGGTTGCCAAATATACAGAGGGTAGGAATCATTACCTGACTGATCGATATAACGAGACTGAGGTTCGTAATGAATTTCTCGACCCGCTGTTCCATCTACTGGGTTGGGACATTACAAATGCAGCCGCGCGTCCAACACATGAACGTGAAGTGCTGGTGGAAGAGCCGCTGAAAGCAGGTGCGGGTGAACATACGAAAAAGCCCGACTATACTTTTCGACTGTATGCAGAGAGAAAATTCTTTGTTGAAGCAAAGAAACCACACGTTGATATAAGTTCAGATTCAGCACCTGCTCGTCAGTGCCGCAGATATGGCTATACAGCTAACCTGAAAATTTCGATTTTATCGAATTTTGAATGGCTGTATGTCTATGACACATCACGCAAGGTTGAGGAAACAGACGAGAACACCGTTGCCCTGATTCGCCGCTACCACTATACGGAATATGAAGAAAAGTTCGCGGAACTACAGCAATTTATCGGTCGGGATTCCGTGTATTCAGGTAAGTTCGACGAGATATGGAAAGATATTGAAGTGCGTTTGAAACAATGGTCTGTTGATAAACAGTTTTTGAAGCAGATAAACGGCTGGAGATTGATGCTCGGAAAAGAGATTTATATGGCTTATATGGTGCAAAATGAGTCCTCAAACGAGAGTATCGATATGGAGCACCTGAACGATGAAGTACAGAGCTACATCAACAAAATTCTGTTTCTTCGCGTCTGTGAAGACCGCAACATCGAGACGTATAAGGAATTGCTACGCATAGCTGACAATGAAAGTTTTTCTGCATTGCTGGAAAAGTTCCGTCAGGCAGATGCAAAGTATAACTCCGGATTGTTCGACCAAGCCCTTTCTGAGCAGATAGTCTGTCGTGTCAGCTCTGCATTCTGGACGATTATCAAACAACTCTATTATCCAGAAAGTCCCTATTCGTTCAGTGTATTTTCATCAGATATTCTGGGACACATTTATGAAATTTTCATTGCCCAGAAACTTGACATTCTTGATGGAGAGTTACAGATTGTGATGAAACCTGACAACATTGATCGTGATGTTGTGACCACGCCGACCTACATTATCCGTGAGCTAGTGCGCCAAACAGTGAGTAAATACTGCAAGAACAAAACGGCAGAAGACATCTTCGAAATGAACTTTGCGGACATTGCATGCGGCTCAGGTGCTTTCTTGCTGGAGTTATTTCAGCTGCTTAATGACATCCTCATAGACTACTATCTAACCTATGATAAAACAAAACTCATACAAGTTACAGAGAGCACTTACCGATTGAAGTTTGCTGAGAAGAAACGCTTGCTAACAAGTTGCATCTATGGAGTGGATAAGGACTATAATGCCGTAGAAGCTTGCAAGTTTGGTTTGCTGCTTAAATTATTGGAGAACGAGGATGCCGATACTGTAAGTGACGAGCACCCCATCCTGCCCGACCTACAAGACAATATATATTTCGGCAACAGTTTGTTATCGAGCAGCGATGTAGCCACAGAAGATTCTGAAGAAATCAATCCCTTTGATTTTCCTAAGAAGTTTGATGTCATTGTGGGTAATCCTCCATATCAGAAATCAGAGGACATGAAGAACCTAACGCCCAAAGAACTTGCCATATATAAGAATAAATATGAAAGTGCGTACAAACAGTTTGATAAGTACATTGTATTTATTGAACGTGCATATTCGCTTCTGAATGAAGATGGAATGTTAGGCTATATCGTGCCGAGTAAGTTCATGAAGGTAGGTGCAGGACAGAAACTGCGCAAACAAATAGCAGAAAATAAATGTCTGGAATCTGTGACATCATTTGGAGCTTGTCAGGTATTTTCAGATAAGTCGAACTATACCTGCTTGCTGATTCTTAAAAAATCTGTACATGAGACTTACAGATACGATGAGGTTAAGAACTTGGAGAAGTGGCGATTAGTGGAAAAATCGACCATCAAACCAGACCTGAAACCCATCTGTAATTTAAACGAAGCAACATGGGCATTACTTACTGATGAGATGGAGCCTGTTTATAAAAAGTTAGAAGAGCAGAGCAAGCCGCTTGTTGATATTCTTGGCGAAGACAACATATTCAATGGAATTCAGACCAGTGCAAATGGTGTTTATATTTTCCAACCTACTAAAGAAGAGAATGGACTCTATACATTTATCAATGAAGGGCAAGAGTGGCAGGTAGAAAAGGCTATAACAAAACCTTACTTTCAGACCTCTCGTAGTGATGATGGTCTGAGCACTTATCGAACATTTAAGCCCAATGCCCGAGTAATTTTCCCATATAAGAAAAAGAAGAATGGTCATTTGAATTATATTCCTTTGACAGAGATTCAAAAGAAATATCCCCACTTGTACGATTACTTTGTTGCACATAAGAACATTCTGAATTCTCCAAAACGAGACATCAAGCCCATTCCTACGACACCGGACGAATGGCATAGGTATGGAAGACACCAGAGCCTTGATGCATGCAATTTACCTCAGAAGATTATTGTTGGAGTGCTTTCAACGGGTGACAAATACGCAATTGATACTTATGGTACATTTATCTCATCAGGTGGAACAGCTGGATATTGTGTAGTGTCTTTGCCAGAGGATTCGCAATATTCCATCTACTATTTACAAGCTATACTCAACAGTAAGTACATGGAGTGGATTAGTTCGCTCTATGGTGAAATATTCCGTGGTGGTTTTATAGCCCGAGGCACAAAAGTATTGAAACAACTACCTGTCAGGACAATTGATTTCACAAATGCAGAAGAAGTTGCAACTCACAATGATATTGCAGAAAGACAGAAGCAATTAATAAAATTGGGCGACAAGATAACAGCCAATTTTGGCAATCGTAGGAAATTAACACCGCTCCAGCGTCAATTTGATGTGTTGAAAGTAGCTCAACAGACTGCTATCCGTAATCTGTACGGTCTGACAGAAGATGAAGATAACATAATCCCTGTAATCAAAGATATTTATGCAACTGATTAAAGACGCATCAGCAGAAAAATTGCGGGGAGCTTATTACACTCCACCTGCAATTGCTTCGTTTATTCTCCGTTGGGGAATCAATGGTAGCAATGATTATGACATTCTGGAACCGAGTTGTGGTGATGGAGTGTTTTTGGAGTGTATGTCTAAAGATAAAATGCTTTTCCATAGTGTTTCGGCTATTGAATATGATAAGGATGAAGCAGAGAAAGCGCGTACCATCAATCTACATGATGCGGAAGTAATCAATGATGACTTTCACCATTTCTGCTTATCTACAAGCCGCAGGTTTGATTTGGTTGTCGGTAATCCTCCTTTCATCCGCTATCAATATTACGATGAAGGACAACAACTATTAGCCTCTGAAATATTCAGCAAGGTCGGACTGAAACGTTCCAAGTTGACGAACGCATGGGTTACATTCGTCGTAGGCTGTAGTCAGTTATTGAAAGAGCATGGGAAAATGGGATTCGTTATTCCATCAGAGCTGCTCCAAGTTACCTATGCTCAGCAACTTCGTCAATTTCTATCCCACTATTTCAATAAGATAAACATCATCTCATTTGAAAACCTGGTCTTTGAGGAAATTCAGCAAGAAGTTGTTCTTCTTCTTTGCGAAAAGACTGGTGGGGACGAACACCTGATAGAGCATATAGAAGTAAAAGATGCTACTGGACTGGAGGCTCTTGACCCTCACCAGTTGAACCTGCCTACCAAAACAATAGACTTCCACCAAGACAAGTGGACATACTATTTCCTTAATAAGGACGAGTTGGACTTTCTGAGTAAAGTTAAATCGAGCCAGATGTCCAAGATTTCCACTTACGCAAATGTTGAGGTTGGTATTACTACTGGTGCCAATGGTTACTTCACGGTACCACAGTCAGTTGTAGAAATGTATCAGTTACATGCCTATGCACGTCCAATGGTCGGTAGAAGTGTCCAAGTAAATAGCCTTAGTTTCACAGCAAAAGACTGGAAAAAGAACTTGAGATTAGGCGCGAAGGCTAATCTTTTGGTATTTACACCTGATGCCAAAACAAATGGCAATGAAGGCACGAAAGCTTATATAGAAAATGGCGAACAGCAGGGAATAAATGAAGGATATAAAACGAGTATTCGAGATGATTGGTTTGTAATACCGTCAATCAAGCTGTCCGATGCTCTGTTCCTTCGTAGAAACAATATGTACCCAAAGTTCGTGCTAAACGAAGCAGGGGCATACACTACTGACACAATGCATCGTGTGTTCATCCATGAGGGCGTAAATCGCAAGGCTTTTGTAGCCAGTTATTACAACTCGTTGTCGTTTGCCTTTGCCGAGATACTTGGCAGAAATTTTGGTGGTGGTGTATTGGAACTTATGCCAAGTGAGGTTGGCGGAATATATCTGCCTTATCGAGAAGAGAACGAGATGATTTTTGAGCAACTTGACAAGATGCTCCGTGAAAAGACTCCTGCTGACAAGATGCTTGATTATACAGACGAAGTGCTGCTTCGTCAAGGAATGGGATTCTCGGATAGAGAAGTGAAGATGTCTCGCTCCATCTGGCATAAGCTAATGGGACGACGACTAAGCAGAGAAACTCTGGAGAAGCCCAAAGAGGATAAAAGAACGAAGTCCGACAGTTGTATTCAACAACTTAACCTTTGGGACCTTTTCAACCAATACGAATTTGAGCCGATTACTCAGAATGATATGGTTCGTGAGGACTATGCAGTTGAATATGAAACTGCTCCATGCCATCTACAACTGCCTATAGACATTTCAAAGAATCTCCTCATCTGCAATGTCAAGAAGGACAATTGGGAACAGTATCTTGATGGTTCGGCAAAAATATACTATACAGGAAAAAAGTTTCCGACTACGGTTGCGCTCAACAAGCTCTATTATTTTATGCCTTACCTATCAGGCAAAGGCATTCGTGATCTTTATTACATCAAGATTGCTCGCCTCGGATACCGTAAAGAGGGGCAGGATAATGAGGACAAGAATGACCTCCGTCTCGTTTTTGAGATAGAGCGTATCGGCCAGTTGTTCGTTAATTACAAAAAAGTAAAGCTTGAAATCTGGCGCACATTTACAGATACCAATATGGAAAAAATTCTCCAAGTTGTTAAGAATACCGATTAATTCATCTTATCAAGATTAATAACAAAACAATCAACCCACTGGTTTTTAGCTGTTATACTAAAGATAGGTGGGTTGATTGTTACCAAATTGTATCCTACATATCTGACTCGATATAAATCACCGGCACAGGTATATCATTTCTGATATAAAATCGTGGTGATTACATGGATTTATATGCTATCTGATGCAGTTTTGTTTATGGGAATCGGTTTATTTCCGCTGCCGCACATAGTAGTACATCCCGTCGGCTTTGTGGATGCTGGGGATGTTGTGCTGGCGCATGCAAGCAGATAGTAATGGTGGAAGCAGTTTCAATACTTTATGTTGAAGTATTGGAGGGTGGCCTTGAAGTTGTCTTGTGCGGTTAGGCAGGTGTCGCGCAGGAAACCATTGGACTGCCCCCATTGCTGGAGACCTCGGTAATAGAAAAGGCGGAGGTCTTCGGTGATAATAAAGGGTACATGCCCGCTTTTGAGGCACTGCCAGAACATCAACAGGCGACCGATGCGTCCGTTGCCGTCTTGGAAAGGATGGATTCGCTCAAAGTTGACATGGAAGTCGAGTATGTCGTCAAATTCTGCTTTCTTCAGGGTGTTATAACCATTCAGCAGGGCTTTCATCTGTCGGTGAACATCTTGCGGTTGCGTCGTCTCTTGTCCGCCGACTTCGTTTGGCAGTCGTTTATAGTCGCCCACTGCAAACCACGGCTTGATGCCGTCGGAAGTATTGTTCTTAAGCATCAGATGCAACTGCTTGACATGTGGTTCGGTGATTGCTTCGGTTGCGTGGTCTATTACATAATCAATACACCGAAAGTGGTTTACGGTCTCAATTATGTCGTCTATGTTGGTATCTTCGGCTGTGACTCCCAGTGTGTTTGTCTCGAATATGTAGCGCGTCTGGTCTTTGGTAAGCCTACTGCCTTCCATGTGGTTGGAGTTATATGTCAGGTCTATCTGCACACGATGATATATGCCGCCTTTCATCCGGCTCGCTTTCTCATTGAGCAAGCGAGCCAGCAATGGTGATATTTTCGTGTTACGCTTTTGTGGCAGAACGGCATCGACTGGTATGCACCACGTCTTGCCTGTGAGGAATGCACCATCGATCTTACCTGTTGCGCAATAGTTGCGCACAGTGCGTTCGCTGACTGCATATTTTTCTGCAAATTGGTTGACTGATACGTATTCCATCTCTCTTTATCGGCAAACTTATCGTTGTATTTTGCTGCAAAGATATGTATTTTTGCCGACATCGGCAAGTTTATTTAGTAAAAACATATCAAGGACTCGCGAATAACGTATGAAGTTCTCATAATACACTGGGAGTTGTGCTGAGCGAGGAAGCCTGTGCGGCACTACATGAATATGAAGTTCTCATAATACATTGGGAGTTCTGTCGTTGCAATGCAATTCACTCAAAAAGCTGTGGCGCCCTACTGTTTCCGCTGCCGCACATAGTAGTACATCCCGTCGGCTTTGTGGATGCTGGGGATGTTGTGCTGGCGCATGCAGCGGCCGAGGGTTACGAGGTTGTTGAGTTTGCTGTTGAACGAGCGGTGGGTGCGTAGCACTGCCATGATGTCGGTGAGTTTCATGGGTTGGAGCTCGGAGTCGTGTGGCTGTGTGGGGTCGTAGGGTTCGAACAGGTCGCTGAGTATGAGGTCGATGGGGTCGGACTTGATGAATTGTTTGTTCCACTGTGTTATCTGCATTTCCTCGGTGTCGTTTGCCCAATAGCGTGCGTCGTTAGCTATGAGATGGAGGGCTTGTGCATAGAGTTGTCGGTGGTTGAGTGGTGTCTCGGTGTCGATGGGTGCGAGCACTCGGGTGCAGATGAATCGGCGTGTGCCCTGCACTATGCGCAGCACTTCCTGGTCGTTGGTGGTGCCGATGAAGGATGCATACCTGCGGCGTGTGGCTACTACCGAGCTGTAGGCACGTCGCTGGTCGACCTTGTTGGCAGTAGCGAGGTATTTCACGAATGCCATCTGAGGTGCCGAGAGCTGGTCGAACTCGTCGATATTGATGAGCAGGTAGCGCGTCATGCGTCGTTCGGCTTCGTTGTTGTTGCTGAAGTCGAGGCGGTCGGTGTAGTATGCGCTGAGTTCGGGCGGCAGAATCATGCGGCAGAAGGTGGATTTCCTGAAGCCCTGCTCACCCACCAGTATGGGTGCGAGGCTGTTGCCGTGCGTGTCGTCGTAGCCTTGCCAGTGGGCCACCATCGAGAGGAACCACAGGCGGAAGAGCGACTTCCACTGCGGGTGGTCGCACTTCACGCGGTCGGCCAGCCGACCTATATAATCCGTCTGTCCGTCCCACTGTTCCAGCGAGTTGAGGTAGTCGGTCACTGGGTTGTACTGAGGTACGAACGTGGAGTCGATGAGTCCGTTGATTTCGCTTATGAAGGCCTCGATGCCCTCTTTGGCCGCTTCGTGGCAGATGGTGTTGCGGTCGCGTTTGGTCATCTCGCGATAGTTGAAGTCGAAGCTGTTGCGTATGCGGAATTCGGTGGTTTCGGTCATCGTGTTGTAGCGGATGTCGTAGCGGCGGTTGAGGAACTCAGGCAGTTGGAGTGCCGCCAGCTGTTTCTTGGGCATATCGACAGTGATGCCCAGTCGGTGCGGGTCTTCATACACGGTATGCACAGCATTCCTCACGGCCGCATCGTCCAGTTTGTAGAAATGCCACATGATGCGGTAGGTTGCCTCCTCTTCGGGCATTCTGGCAGCCTTGCAGTGCTGGGCAATCATCACGACGGCCGCCATCGGGTTGTCGCGCCATCCGCGTGCTTCGAGTTTGAGAAGTGCCTCGTGATGGCAGCGGTTGTAGATGTGTTCCATCATCATGATCGACTCCATGCCAGGGCGCAAGCGGTCGAACCGGTGGTCGACCGACGCCTGTTGCAACATCTGATTGATGGCTTAGCGACTCATGGGGTTTACCACGAGTGGAAGTGCATGGTGGTTGACGTATGGCGACGTATCGACCGTCTGCAAGAACGTGCTTTGCAACGTCTGCCGACGTATGCTTATGGGGTGTGGCAGCATGGTGGAATAGGTCTGCACCGCCACATAATAGGCTTGCAGTACCAGGTTTTCCAGCTCTTCCTCGGTGTGTGGCAAGTGTCCGTCGGGCGTCGATACGGCCACGAGTATCACCACCGAGTGTGCGTCGCACCCCATGAACGCCGCCACGGTTTGCGGCATGAGCGATGCCTGGGCCTTCACGGCATCCACCTCCACACGGCTGTTCAGGTTCTCTACCTCGAGCATCGCCATGCGGTTATACTGCACCAGCAAGGGCTCTGCACCGCCCCTGCGCCATTCAGCCACAGGACACACACGGCGAATCTGGTCGTAGTGGGCATAGCGGTCGATGCGGTTCGCGCCAGGATGGTAGTACTGTCGGAGGCCTGCAATATAGCCCTTCTGGCTTTCATGCCCCATGTTGTTGATAAACTCGCCAAACTCCACATTCGAGAGCGTGGCATTTCCTGTTTCTCTGCTTGTTCCAAACAAAGTAAATTTCATGTGAACTATTGGTTTTTAGAAAGTTAAACTATAAGTTTTCGATTGCCGTCCTTCAGATGCAGGCAGACGTAACGTGCGAAACGCCCACCACTGAATTCGACTACAAAGATACGAAATTTTTTCGGGAAATGCAAGTGTATTTCTTATTAATTTCACGGAATTATCCGTCATCCATCAGAATTCAATGTTAACACATTGTATATCTGCGCCTTAAAGGCTGATGGATAGCAAAAATTTATCCGTCAGCATCCATCATCCTTCAGCATCCTGCATTATCCATCAGTCAGCGTCAAAACACTGTCGTTCAATCTGTTATATCGAAAAAGGCTGATGGATATTTTTGCATCCATCAGCCTTTTTCAAGCCTTATCTCATTGTATTTCACCACTTTATTTGGAAAAATGACGGAATGACGGATAAAAGGGGGTCGGAAAAATAAATATGGGGAAATGAATGGCATAATAAAGAAATGAAGAAATGAAAATGGCCATACAGAAGGGGGCATATACATGTGATTCCGCGACTGCGCGCTCACGGCCCCGAGAGTGCGCACTCACAGGCCCGCGAGTGCGCACTCGCGACCTTGAAAGTACGCAGTCGCAGAACAGCAAGTATATCACTATGCAAATTTAAGCAGGTAGCTGCGCAGGCACGAACAGATAGCTGCGCAGGCATGAACAGATAGCTGCGCGGACATGAACAGGTAGCTGCGCTGCCACACACAGACGTCTGTTCCGTCCTGAATCATCGGCCTTTATTCCATGAATCATCGGCCTTTATTCTATGAATCATCGGTCTTTCCACCCCGAAACACCGATGATTCAACCCCGCGCGTATATACGCGAAGGCATTCGTCAATATAGATAAATGGCTGAAGATATATACGTGAAGCATCGTTTTTTGCAAAAAAAACAAAAACAGGATGTCAGGTGACTTTTCCTTACCAGTCCCTCTGGATTCAATAGAGCGACCTTTCTTATACCATTTGGTTACACAACTCTTGCAGTTTTCAATTCGTTCTGAAGGAAAGAATATACGTATCCAGGGCTCTGGTAGTAGAGTCCTGTTGCATCGTCTTGCAATCGGTCGAAAGTCTCTGAGGTGTAGAGCACATCGATGGCTTCCTCTGGCGAATATTTATAGTCATCGACAAGGAATCCTGCTATTTCCACACTCAGTTCGTCTTTCAGCAGTTGCTTCTGCTCTGGTGTTAATTTCGTTATCATAATCTCTTCAAATGCTGTAAGGCACGTTCCGTGCCAAAGAAATATTGGAAAGTAATGCCCTTGGAATACTTTAACTCCTCGACCAGGCGAGGCAGGGATATGACACCTCCCTCATAGCGACGCAACTGATATGCAACGCCGTCATCTGCTATCGGGCCATATACTATATCGTAGTCGTGTGTAGGATGTTCTCGTCCGCTATCGCGGTTGGCAAGCACAAACAAAGCCCACTCCTCGCAGTAGTCGGGATATGATAACACTTTCAGTTCGTCTGAATTCATCAATGTTTCATCAAACAAAAACTCCGTCACCTCTGCTTTTCCATCTTTTGTCTGGTTTACCTTCTGGAAAGCCATATCCCACGCCTGCTGCTCGTCTGGCGAAAGATAGAATCCCTTACCAAAATCCTTGAAAGGCTTGGAGTGGATGAGATCTGGCACCTCAATCCTTACGTTTGATCCATGATAGAGTCGTATCATCGCAGGCCTCCTCCATTGTTTTGGCACACTTGAGCCAACACATCTACAGTGTCTGGAAACGACTGAGTGTGCAGAATGCCATAGTGACGATGCAAGTGTTCCATCCCCTTGTATCGCTTCAAGTAGGCATAAGCCTGTCGAGGCTGAATGCTGAAACGAAGGGCGAACTCGCTGACAAGAGCCACCATATATCCTATCATATTTCTTTCTTCTCGTGCCATATTCTTCTTTTAGAAAACTTTGCACAGCAAAGTTACGAAAAAAAATGTAACGACGATGCATTTCTTGAAGATAAATGCACAACAGGCGTAAAATTAAGGCAAAACGAAGAGTTACAGGGCTGAAGATATATACGCAAGTGGCGCCGTTTCATGACAAACGGCTCGGAAAAGGGCCGACATTTCACGCGCGCGTTTTTTTATATTAAGGTGTTTCGCGTGGTGTGGCATATAAGGCAGAAAGCAGCTATAACGTTGGATATTATCGGTGATTCACGTTAAAATATGTTAAAAAGCATGATTGCATAATCGCTGATTGAACTAAAATACGTATATTTGCAATCAAAGAATGATGTTGCTTGCATCAAGCAGACTTCACCCCTCCCATGTGGCATACGACCATAGACAACAATAATTTTCAGGACTATTCGTCCACTTACAGTTTCAGTTCCATAAAAAAAACACACAACAATCATTAGTTTAACATACATTAAATCCTAAAAAACACATGAAACACTCATTACTCAAATTAGTGCTACTTCTTGTGATTGGTATTGCAGGAGGAAGCAAAGCGATGGCCGACGACGTTACGTTCTATCGATTGGTGCCGGCCCCAATGTCAGGAAGCCCACGAGTTGCTACAATCGATGGCATCACATGGGAGGGATCTGTTGATTTCTATGATGGTAAATGGACTTTTTATCCTTATCCAAATTCGACAGGTACTCAACAGCTTTCCAGTAAAACAGCCATGCAACAAGACGTTACGAAGATTGTCGTTCATCACACAGTCGACGAGTATATCACCGTCAACTCTCTAAAACTGGTTGTGAACAGTAGAAGTGATTTTGCCGATGGAGGCAAAGTTGAAGAACAGACGATAAGCGAGTATAACGAGGTCATGACCTTCACTCCATCTTTAGGAAAATCATGGAAGAATTGCTACTTCAGGCTTGAGTACAACGTGACAAGAGCTCTAAACAGTTATGATTATAAAGTTCGATTCATTGGCGCAGATTTCATGATGGAGAAGAATACCGAAATGACGTTCCCTACAGCATCTTACAACAAGGAATTGGATTTAATTCATTATCCTGAAGCCAATACGGTTCAGGTATCAACACCTTCCACCGATCCAGTAGGTTTGACCCCTATTACATACTCAAGCAGCAATACCAACATAGCAACCGTCAATGGAACAGGCTTGGTGACACTAAAAAATGGTGGCGACGTTGATATCATAGCAAGCTATGCAGGCGATGCCACCCACTCTCCATGCGAAGCCCGATGCACTATTCATTCCAGAATTAGTGCCTACCTCACCAAAGAAGCAACATCGACGTATTATGTTCCCGTTGGCGGCACTTTCGATGCTCCAACCATCAGCCTAAAGCGACAAGACGAAGATGTGGTGGTGAATGGAACGAGCATCACGTATGAAAGTTCGGAGCCAAGTATTGCAGCTGTTGACCCCACTACCGGCGCTGTGACCATAGGCAGCAAGGTGGGATCTGCCGGTATCCGTGCCACATTTACCGACGATGGTTACTTCACTGGCAGCACTATCAATTACATAATCGTAGTTGAGCAACCGTCGATTTCTGTTGCAGAAACTTCAAAAGAATGTAATGCAGAGAAATCATACCTATATATCGGTGCGACTCAAACACATATATCCACCGCTAATGTCGTATGGTATGAGGATGACCGCACAACTCCTACAACCTGCGACTGGATTACCACCCGTCTTACCGACACCAATCTTGAACTGACCGTGTCGGCCAACTCGGGTGCAGAACGCCATGCAGTATTGCGAATAGAAGGTACAGACGTATTGGGAAACAGTGTTGTATCCAACTTCATCACAATCACGCAGAAATCGCCTGTCCTTGCATGGGACCTCAAGAGTGAGTCATTTGAGCGAGTAGGAGATTACAATATATGGGGCAGAACCCTGCACAATCCTATCGAAATGTCATACCCAACCGGTGATTGTAGTCAAAATTCATCCGGCACAACATTCAGTCCAAATTCAAGCTCAGACAAGCTCGTCATTACTCCGAAGTCGGGAGTGACCATATCTACCATAACCTTTACCGCCACCACATTCGAAATGGCAGACGCATTGTCAAAATTCACCTGTACCAATGGTGATGCAACGAATGACGACTACAAGGTGACTGTTACTCCATCTAATGGTACGCAGCCAATAGAAATTACTATCGGTAGCGACATTACACTCACTGACATAAGCATCGATTATAGCGGCAACGAAATATACACCCGCAGTGTAAATCCGGGTGACTTCGGAACCATCTACTTCGAGCATCGCGCCATAATCGAGGGTGTGAAACTCTACCAGGTAGCAGGCAAAGAACTGGATACCGACGGAACGACCGTGAAGAGCATCGTGCTCGAAGAAGTAGCTGGCAACGAAACAGCAGGAATGGTTCCTTATGTATTCAAGGCTACATCCAGTGAACTGAGAGCCACACTCTACGAACACAATGGCATGGGAGCAGGATCTCGCAATGGGCTGTTTGGCAATATCGATGCAGCTAAAGCAGGATTCTTCAAAGACTATGCAAACCTGTATATGTTTACCACCACCCACCTGCAGGCAGCCAACGCATCGTCAAGTACACTTGGTGCCAACCGTGCATATATCCTGATGGAATTAGTACCAGTTTATGATCCATCGGCTGGTGTGAAGGGCATCCGCCTCTACTTCGACGAGACGACCGGCATCGGTCTCACAGAGAGCACAGAGAAGACAGAGGGCACAGAGGGAATATACAACCTCCAGGGTCAGCAGCTCTCTGCTCCACAACGTGGTATTAATATCATCGGTGGCAAAAAAGTGCTGGTTAAGTGAGAGCCGGATGGACTGTCCCGCCTGAAAGGGGGACGAGCGAAGCGGAGGGGGTCTCCGCGCTGGATAGAGAATTATGAAACACATTGTGCCATGCGGGGAGGAGACCCCCTCCCCCTGCGGGTACTCCCCCTTTCAGGTGGGAGAGTCTATCCAGCATAAACAATCCGGAAGTAAAGCATCCGCTATTCATTATTCATTATTAATTATTCATTATATTAAGGCTATTATGAAACAATATATCAAACCAACAACCGATGTGCAAAACATCGAAGTAAATGCATACATGCAAACTGGATCACCTGACAGAGTGAATGTAAACAACGAGAAGCAGACCGTATCGGGCGCAGCCAAGGAGCGCGACGTATGGTCGGAAGGCTACTGGAACTGACATCATTAAGTGCCAGCAAACACATCATGCCAATAACTAACGAGATGGTGTGAATATAAAGGAATGAGCCCCGAAAGTCAGACAAAAGACTTTCGGGGTTTATTGCGTAAAAAGACTCAAACACCGCATAAAAACAATCCTATTTACCGAAAATAATATAGTCAGATTGCCAGATATAAAGAAAAACAACTATCTTTGCAGCTGAATTCTATAAACCGAAGTGATACATTCATGGATGATGGCTGTTATGACATTCAACATCCCATACTTCGGTTTGCAGCACAGAAAAGGACACACATGTCACAATGGAGGAACTGAGATATCATTACAAATATCCACGGCCGGCAGTGACTGCCGACTGTGTGGTCATAACGAGGGAAGCAAATCCGCGTGTGCTGCTCGTGCAGCGTGGCATCGAGCCGTACAAGGGCTGCTGGGCATTCCCCGGCGGCTTCATGGAGATGGACGAGACAGCCGAGGAGTGTGCCATAAGGGAACTGAGGGAGGAGACGGGCCTCGAGGTAGAGTCGGTCACTCAGATTGGTGCATATTCCAAGGTGGACCGCGACCCGAGGGGACGCACCGTCAGCATAGCATACCTCGCACTGGTCGACACTGCATCGGAAGTAAAAGGCGGAGACGATGCAGCCAAAGCACAGTGGTGGCCGCTCACTGGCCTCCCGCCCCTGGCATTCGACCACAACGAGATGATGGAGGATGCGATGGAGAGAATAAAATAAAAGGGTGGAAGACCCTCTCCCCAACCCTCCCCGTCATCCCCCTGCGGGGGACTGATGGGGGACAAATCGGTTCTTCTCCCCCTCGCACTCCCCCAGGGGAGAGGGGGCGGGAGTGCCATTCGGAAAGGAAAGCATCCGCTATTCATTATTAATTATTAATTAACAAAAGCATCCGCTATTCATTATTCATTATTAATTATTCATTAAAAAAAGGTATGTACGACAGAGAATTTACTCCCGAGAGGATAACAGAACTGAAAGAGAACGAGATATTTGTGTTTGGCAGCAATCTGGCCGGTTCGCATGGTGGCGGTGCTGCCCTGCTGGCTTACAATCGCTTTGGCGCGATATGGGGTCAAGGTGTAGGGCTACAAGGACGGAGTTATGGCATACCGACCATGCACGGCGGCGTGGAAGTGATCAAGCCATACGTCGATGAGTTCATCGAGTTTGCCAAGCAACACCCCGAACTGAAGTTCCTCGTAACCAAAATCGGCTGCGGAATCGCCGGCTTCACTATCGAAGAAATCGCCCCCTTGTTCCGCGATGCACTCGATGTAGAGAACATCATCCTGCCAAAAGACTTCGTGATGTGTATGGGATAGGTATATACTCGTTGTTAAGCATATATCACGCCTTACCCCTTTCTCTTGCAGCACGTTCTTCTCGCGACAACCTTATCTCTTCGTTGATTTCATCGAGGGTTAAATCAGGTAACATACCTGCTTCAGCCATCCTTCTTATTTGCTTAAACGCTTCAAGTCCATCCATTGACGTGTCTTCTTCCTTTGCTGATATCTCAAACGGTATGCTTCTTGTCTTTACAACTGCCTTAGCAAACACATTCATTGCTGCATTTGCACTCATTCCAAATTCGCTGCAGAGTGCGTCGAACGATTGTTTCAGCTGTGAGTCCATCCTCACGGTCATTGATACCTGTGCCATAATCCTTGCCTAATTTGATTGATGCAAAGGTAAGCATTATATTTCATATAGAAAGCATTTTGAAGTAAAATTATTTCTAACAGACGTAATATTTCATAAATTCGTGCGTTTATTCGGTAGCGTTTACACCTATGTAGTACAATATAGAGCTGCGCTGACGAATTCTTGTGAAACTTTTTCGTCGTTCGTAGCAATTATCCATCTGATAACGGTAAATGTAGGTCTAAGCGACAGTTTTTCATCTGCCACACGAGTATGTTTCGATTATTATTTGTAATTTTGTAGGCAAATGAGTAAATAATGACAAAAACAAGACTGATTATGAAACGACTGTATTTCCTGATGGCATCAGTGGCAGCGCTGGTGCTGACTGCCTGCCAAGGCAGCGACAATGCTACGGCACTGGTCAACATGAGCGACCTCGCTGCACTCTACAACGACAGCATCAACTCCGGCTACAATCTTGAACTGAGGAGCGACGACGAAGTGCGAGCCGACACCATTGACGATGTGTTTCCCTCGATGCCCACGATGGATGTGGAGCCGCGCTACGAGGAGTCGGACAACGAGTTTCTAAGGGAAGCACACGACTTCTTCAACACATGTGCGGTGGCCTACGATACCTGGAGCTGGTTTGAAGACTACATACGCTTCAGCGGCGACGACTACATAGAGGCCAACGATGTGACAAACCCCGACTACATGACCGACCCGTGGCTTATCGACCGTGTGAGGAATACCGACATCAGCGTCATAAGCAGCAGCGAACTGAGAGCACACGCCAGGAACTATATCGACAGCCTGTTGTGGACCATCAATGTAGACGAAGATTATGAATTTGAAGAAGGTGAGACACCCGAGGACATCCTCGCCCAGTTTGTGACGGCTGTCAACGCTACACTACATCCGTTTGCCGACAAAGAGGTGCTGGCCAAGACTTACGAATGGAAGATGAACGACCTGCAAAACCTTGCCTATGTGCCCATGCAGCACTACGACTTCAAGAGCGACGACATGGTTGGCCAGATGCTACGCCTCACGTCGGAATGTAAGGACTTCGACACCCAGTGCTCGCTGCTCCTCTACTGGGCCGACCACGACGACGTGATGAAAGCTCCCGAATGGCTTGTAGCCGCTGCCCAACGCCTGCTTGAGAGCGGACACTACAGTCCACTGCTCTACGATGTGTGGGTGCGATGGAGGGCGCTTTACCAATTCTGCTACCACGGCAGTTCTACTTGGTCGGTCATTCCCAACAACTACTACAACCTCATACGCCTGCAGTGCTACGAGACTTGCCTTAAGCACATAGCGTCACACCCCACCGACATCATAGCCATGAACTGCGCCACTCAGTTGGCAGGGCGCTCCAACATACAGCGATTCGGATGGATGTTTGGCAACAGCACATCGGTAGAGATCCACGAACTCATGCCCAAAGCAGTTGGTATGGAGGATGAATGATGAATGATGAAAGATGAATGATGAATGATGAATGATGAAAGATGAATGATGAATGATGAGAGATGAGAGATGAGAGATGAGAGATGAGAGATGAATGATGAGAGATGAAATAATGAGAAAATAAAAACGTGAAGGAGTGTAGACAAGCAGCTATAACAGCAACCACATCTACACTCCTTCACTATTTCAATACTGAACTACAAGGGGGGAGTGGAAGTCCCTATTTTGTGCGGGCGGCATTAAGGAAGTCGACCATCTTCTTCAGGTTGGCCTCATCATACATGCCCATACCGTGACCACCCTCGGGCACGAAGGTAGCTTCGGTCTTCACACCGGTGGCCTTCAGCAGTTCGTAGAACTTCTTGCCCTGGCAGCAAGGCACTACGTTGTCTTTCTCGCCATGGAAGATGATGATTGGCGGGTCGTTCTTGTCGACATAAGTAAGTGCAGTAAGGCTACGGAACTTGTCGGGTTCGTCGCTCAACTTGGCACCACCCAGCAATATGGCTTCAGGGCTTGTCTCGCCAAACGACATGTGTTCGCCGCAATCCATGTCGGTGAGGTCTACAGGACCCGACCAGTCGCATGCTGCATTGACCGTGCTGCTCTCCTTGGTATAGTTGCCGAGGTTGCCTTCGAGGTCGATTTCCACCGTGCCGACTTTAGCGGTCTTGGTGCCGCTGGTGGTAGCAGTAATCGACGACAGGTGACCTCCCGACGAGAATCCGCTGGTAGCGATGAACGATGTGTCGAACTTATATTTCTTTGCCTCGCCGCGCACGAAACGCACCACTGCCTTTATGTCGTGAATCTGTGCAGGCCACTTGGCATCGCTGCTCGAACGGTGGTTGGGCAGAACGACAGCATAACCGGCATCGAGCAGTGCTTTGACGATAGTACCGATATCGGCATTGTTCTTACCATTGTTGCTGAACCATGCACTGCCGTAGATGTGAATCACCACCGGATATTTCTCTGCCTCTTTCTTGGGCAGGTAGATGTCGCAGGTGTGGTATGCCTGGTCGTCGCCTGCATAGTTCACGTCTTTCCACTGCTGAGAAGTCTCGATTTGTGGTTGCTGTACCTGAAAACCGCCGAATCCACCGAATCCGCCGCCAAACTGGGCCATCATAGAGCCCGAAGTCATCATTGCCATCGCGAAGATGGCAGTCTTAATTGTGAGTTTCATAATTGTTTAGTGTTTATTGTTTATTGATGATAGTTTATTGTTGATAGTTTATTGTTGATAGTTTATTGTGTATTGTTGTTCTTTAGCCTTTATCGACAGCAAAGTTAAGCAATTATTCGTTACCCGCAATGCATCTCCCTCGATTTCTTTGCTATTATCCGACAAAAAAACCATGCGAAGGTTTGATTCCGCATGGTCTATTGTGCATTATGGAGAGAATGAATGAAGAATGAAAATAGCCATCCTGATGAGGAAACATCCACTATTCATTATTCATTATTAATTATTCATTTATCTCTACCAACTTATCTTCCCTGCCACTTTCTGCTGTATGAGCGATGCATCTTGTGCCGTCACGTCGCCGTCGCGGTCGGCATCGGCCACCGACTCATCGGCAATCACAGTCTTTCCCGCCACATGTTGCTGCACGAGCGATGCATCTTGTGCCGTCACTTCACCGTCGCGGTCGACATCGCCGAGCAGAGTAACATCGTCCTCATACTCTACCACAAGTTTTACATTGTAGTCGGGCATCTGGTCAAGCGTCCACGTGCCGTCACCGTTGTCAGTTAAGTCGATGGCTTGCGACAGGTCGTCCTCATATTCCACTATAAGCTTTACATTGTAGGCTGGCATCTGGTCAAGCGTCCACGTTCCGTCGCCGTTATCAGTTAAGTCGATGGCTTGCGACAGATCATCCTCATATTCTACTACAAGCTTTACATCATAGGCAGGCATGGCATCAAGCGTCCACGTGCCGTCGGTGTTTTCTGTCAGGTCGATGGAAGTCTGCGCCCGACATACCATAGTGGCGAGAAGCAACGCAAGCAACCATCTTATTCTTCTGTATCTCATGTTTCTTGCGTTTTAATAGTTACTCTGTAGGTATAACCTTGATACTCTTAATCTTCTTCCCTACGGGGATATTGGCAGGAGTCACTACAACTGCACTTCCGTAATTAATATCTTTGGTGGTGCCACTCACAATTGTCACATCTTTCATTTCTTCGTCTGACAGCCCAGCCTTTAACGTCCACCCCTCGGGGACTGATGAGATGGTGTTTTTACTTACAACAGGACGTACGTAACCATTGTAGTTATCATATAAATCATAGCCCCCATCAGTCTCTTCTACAATTGCGTAAACTAATGTTTTCCCTTCGGCTATCTTGCTAAAATTGAGTATGTAATGACGCTTACCATTATATTCGTCATCCCATATGTATCCACCCATTTGAACAGTCTTTGAGTTTATTTTTGATGTAAATGTAAACACAATGTTTGAGAACTCAGCCATTGTCTTGTTACCATTATGTGACACAGTGCAGTTGTCAAACAGTTCTTTCCATTGATCTTCTGTAGGAAGAATCCAGCCATCACCCCAACCGAAATCATTCGGTTTGCCTTCATATTCAGTACCTCGCTCTGCAGCACTTGCTGCTCCCACATTCATCGTTGCCCATAGCGTGCCGCTGGGCAGTCCGAGGTCCACATACTCATGTCCGTTAATGCTGTTCTGTGCTAATGCACCAAGCACTGCCATCGCTGCGACGGCGAGTGAAATAAGTTTCTTTCTCATACTTGTTCGTTTTAGTTTATTGTTAGAAATTTATTGTTGAATAAAAACTATATACATAACCATGATAGAGTCTCATAGATTGCCGCCCCTCCTTTGGCAATATTCCCGCAAGGTCTGGATGTTCTCTTCAACCTCCGCCCAGATGCCATATAGCATCCGTATTACTATAACTTTGTTGGCAAAGTTACACTTTTATTCTGAATGCTCCAAATAATTACAGCCTAAAAAGTTATTTTAGCGATTGTCATAAACCAATATATGCCTTTTGGCAGATAAAGTTAAAGTCAAAAGTGGCAACACTATCTACAATAGGAATCACACACCCACTAACATCAAATACCTCACTAATCCCCCCTCTTCCCTACAGGGGAGTATGAGGTGAAGAAAAACCACTGGTTGCCCCCTCAGTCCCCCCATAAGGGGATGACGGGGCAACCAGCGAAATGTAAACAATTGGGGAGCAAAGAGGCAAATGGATGTTGGGAAGAGGCTTTTTCCTTACCAACTTATCTTTCCTGCCACCTTCTGCTGTATGAGCGAAGCATCTTGTGCCGTCACATCGCCGTCATGGTTTACATCTGCCACCGATTCGTCGGATACTGATATCTTGCCTGCCACGTGTTGCTGCACGAGCGAGGCATCTTGCGCCGTCACTTCGCCGTCGTTATTGACATCGCCAAGCAAGGACATGGGTATGGAAGTGAGGTTGAGTACATGACTGATGGAAGTAGTGACATCGGCCGGAATGAGGTAGGCATGATGAGCGGGAACGGCAATATCGTCGGGAGCATCATAAAGGGAAATCCACTTTCCATGCACATCCATCGCCCATGCATCGATATCGACAGCATCATCGTGCGACAACTCGGAGAGCGTACCCACAAAGTCAAAGTCGTCGGTCATGACTACAGGCAAATCGACAGGCGTAGCCTTTACATCGACATCAGCAACAGTGATTGACTTACATTCGTTATCAGTCACAACAAGCATGTAAGGCTGATATGCCTGAATGGCGTCCACTTCGTCGAACACCAACTGACCAACACCATCTTGTCCTGTCAGTGCCAGTGCGACCATTCCTGCAGGAATTGCATCGACATCGTATGGCAAGCAGAGGGTATTGGGTCGGAGTGTACCATAAGTGAAGTTAGCATGATACACCACCTGGTCGGCATGGAAGTCGTATGGGACAGAGAAGTCCACCCCTTCGTACAAATCAAGTTGGGTCGCATGTCCCGCAGCCACCACATTAGGCACATCGACTGCTTCACTGCCTTCAGGCATGAATACAACAGCGCCCTGACTTGTGATGTCGGTCAGAGTCTCGGGAGTGAAACTATCGTCGACCGTAGCATGCGCGAGGTTAACGAATCCCACCAAGCTATTGTAAACCATGCTATGAGCCCTAACTGCCTCGGTCACGTCGGAAGCCGTAACATCACCATCAAACTCAATCTGTTCGGGGGCTTCTTGTATGATGGCAGCATTGGCTGTCCATCCGGCCTTGTAGTTATTGCCTCGGCCTGCGGGTACATATATGGCATTCAAAGCCGTTGATTTTGGATATATGCCGGGGGTGGACGTACCCACACAGGTCGGTACATACTTCGACTTGGCATATACGGTCGTCATCTGGTTGCAATAGCGGAATGCCTCAAAGCCTATCTCTTCAAGTGTGCTGGGCAGGGTCACGGTCTTGAATACCCCATAACGGAAGTCAGCACCAAGAGCTTTTATACCTTCGGGTATGACAAGGTCGGTGATGAGTTGGTTATTGAGGTAAAGGCTGATGGTTGCGCTCTGTGAGCCTCCGCCGAAATAAATAGTCGTCTCATTGCTCATACGGCTGCGTATGTAGTTCTCAAGGTCGGTGATGTATATGCTTACCGGCCGATATGCACTATTGCCTATTGAACCAAACGCACCGTTCTCCACCTTCTTCAATAATGCCTGAACATAGATTTTCGTAAGATATCTGTCATTGTAAAAACACATTGACCCTATCGTATCCAACCCTTCGGTCAACGTGACCGACTTGATGTCGGAATTCTTATAGAAAGCATAATCGCTAATCGACTTGACCCCCTCGGGTATCACAAGATCTTCTACAAGTTCATCGCCAAGGTATAGTTTGAACTCATCTGTCCAACTGGAATTAAACGAGATGCCACACCATGCAGCAAGGTCGTCGATATAGATATTCCATCCTATGCCCGAAAAAGACAGATACCCCAATTTCTGTATGGATGCAGGCAGGTGTATGCTTCTCAATGCCGTACATGCTTCGAACGCCTGGTCTTCGATTGTTGCCACTTGGTCGTGAAGGTTTACCTCTGTAAGGTTCACGCATTCTTGGAACATGCACTTTGGAACTTTCGTCATGAGTGGCGGCATGGTGAACGAAGTGAGTGTGGGACACTCGGCATACGCATATCCACCTATTGACGATACGGTAGCAGGCAGAGTTACCGTCGGCAGTGCCGTACCACGGAATGCCGATTCCCCGATAGACGTAAGTTGAGAACGACTGTTGTTTATGCTAATGGTTTCGAGGTCGGAGCATCCCATGAAAGCACCCGACCCGATGGTTGTCACGGCATTGGGTATGTTTATACGCCCGAAACGTATGCAGTTGGCAAAAGCATAATCGCCAATTGATGTAACGGTATTAGGCAGTGTGACACGGTCGAGGCCGGCACAGCCGCTGAAAGCAAAGGGTGATATCTTTGTCACACCCGATGGTATGCTCAACGTACTAGGTTGCACACCACCAACGAGCAGATATCCTGCCGTGCTCAACGGATTGGAACCGATGGTCGTACCTGTAGCCGTACCATAAAATCCTACTTCACACCAGTTGGCAAGGTCGCCTATATCGACACTTGTAATTTTATCACACCCACGGAAAGCATTGTCGTATATCTCCCTTATCGAAGCATTGAACACCACCGTTTGTAATGACGTACAATAGTAGAATGCTTGTTTACGAATGGTTTCGAGAGTAGAGGGCATAGAGACCGACAGCAGCGACGGACATTCGCTGAAAGCCGATTGTTCTATAACTGTGAGTTTTGTGACCTCTAAGTTCACCGACTCGAGAGCATTACAATTAGAGAACGCATAAGAGCCAATCGACTCTACTCCAGAACCAAGGCTGACATTTTTCAATTTACTACATCCATAAAAAGCATCCGTACCGATGGATGTGACCGATGCGGGTATGGTGATGCTCTCAACATAAGCGTTTCTCAATAAGAAATTTGAACATATCGATGTGACACCGTCAGGAACAGCTATGTCGGTGAGCAGATTTCCTTCGTAATACACATGTGGGGACAAGTACCCAAATTCACCCGCACCTATTATTGTAGCCGACTGAGCCAACATACTCACCCAGGAATCAGGATAAGAAATATTAATTGTCGGAACCGCCAAGAAGGCATTTGCACCCACACTGGTAGTAGCCGATTGCAGGTCGAGGGTAAGGTTGGAGCAATTCCCGAATGCACTGGCACCGACTGAAGCGACATTGGCCGGTATGTTGGCCTGGGTCAAGTTAGAACAATATTGGCACATCGACTCGGGAATCTGAGTGATACCGTCGGGCAAGTCAATCTTCTCAAACGAACAACGGGAGAACGCTGCATATCCGATGCTGGTCACACCATCAGGTACAGTAAACGTACCTGCCATCGACGTACAATCCATAAACGAGCGGTCACCTATCTTTACCAGTTGACTACCTTCTTCAAACTCCACGGTCTCAAGTTGCTTACACTCGCGGAACGCATCGTCGCGGATCTCCTTGACCTCCTTCGGGATGAAGATTGTCTGAATCGGAGCCTTATAGAACACATACGTACCTATAATCTCCAAATCGCCAGGATGCTGAAACAACACATCTTTCAGATTGGTACAGCCATAGAATGCACCGCCCATAAGTATCTTTACGGTAGATGGTATCACTACTTGTTCAAAAGGATTCTCACGGAATGCATTGTTGCCGATGCTCTCCAATCCCTCACGAAGCAGCAGATTTGAGAGCCGTGCTCCCCAGAATGCCTCGATACCGATAGTCTTGAGAGTAGAAGGAAAGACAACATTGGTGAGTGTCGATACATTGCGGAACGCATCGTCGGGGATGACTTCAAGACCCTCGGGCAGCACCACGCTCGTGAGCCGCGTATTAGAGAATGCCCATGTGCCGATATTGCGGAGCGATGCAGGGAAGGTGAGTGAAGTAAGACTGGTACATTGATTAAACGCTCCTTCTCCTATAGATTCTATCCCATCGGGCAGGACGACCGATGTGACACTACACGCGAAGAAGGCACCCTCACCTATTTCAGTCACTGTATAAGTAGTACCTTCATGTTCCACCTGTTCAGGCACCGTTACTATACCCGAATATGAATAATGCCAGTTGTTCGTCGTACCAAACTTGTAGGTAACTCCTACCGTAGCCTCGTCGCTATTGACAACATAATAATAAATGCCTCCCTCTGCAAAATCGGGCTGATGACCCGCAACTGCATGAACCAAAACTGTCGGGAAAAGAACCGTAACCAGCAGTACCAAATATTTTAGACCATACATAACCATCGTTTATTCTTTTAGAGGTTAATTAAAAAGTTCTGATTAGCCACTACTTCCTTTATCCGCCCGGCCGAAAACGGAAGGAATAGAATGTAGTATTTCAGCATGTTAAATATCGCTGTGATGTTACACATCTTCTTTTAGTCATTATTCACCGCAAAGATACGATTATTTATTAATACTACAAAACAAAGGGGTCATAATTTTTTCATTACATGTATATTAAGGTATCCTTCACACCATTTTCCATACATTACCACCACATAATATAACTTTTTCACGCTCAGAAGCTGCAGCTTCACGTTTCGATTGTCTGTTGCTGCATAATCCCAAATCGGTCACTAGACTGTTTCACACTTTCAATGATTTATTTAGGGTGTAAATAGTTTCAGTTATTCCCGTTCCTTTGCAGTGTCGGAATGGGGAAACATTGCACCTCGCAGACAGGATTGGCCAACCAAGCAATGCGGAAGTGGTCGATAATACTACTTTCAGCTTGTTATTCCCTCCGGCTTGTCATGGGTCCTCTCCGCCGCTTCGCTCTGTGGGGATGACAGAGGGGGGAAGTGGTGCTCTGTCGGGATGACAGGGGGGGTGGTGCGCGGGGGGGGTGGGGGGGGGGGGAGTGGATTGTTGTTTAACGAAGAGATGTGAACGGAGGTCTCCGTCCACATCTCGTGTCGCAAAAAAGTTTCTGATTTGTCCCTTGTGATTGTATGCCTTATTTCAATCCTCGTGCTTTCAGCAGGCCCGAAGCATCGGGCTGTGCCATGCCGGTGAAGGCAGAGAACATCTGCATGAGGTCGCCGGTATTGCCACGGCTCAACACTTTTTGGCTGAAGTCGCTGCCTGTGGCGGGGTCGAGGGCACCTCGGTCGGCAAACACTTGGGCTATGTTGACTGCAAGCACTTCGGTCCACAGGTAGCTGTAGTAGCCTGCTGCATAGCCTCCGCCCCACACGTGGTTGAAGTAGCTGGTGCGGTAGCGAGGTGGTATCTGGTTGTTGAGCAGACCTACCTGCGCGAGTGCTTCGGTCTCGAAGTCGGCAGCTTGGTCGGCGGTGGGCACCTTGTCGGATGGCAACATGTGCCATGCCATGTCGAGGCAGGTGGCGGCAAGATTTTCGCCAAGTGCGTAGGCGCTCTGGAAGTTTATGCTGCTGAGCATGCGTTCCTTCAACTCGGCTGGCATTGGCTGTCCTGTCTCGCAGTGCTTGGCATAGTGGTCGAATATCTCGGGTATGGATGCAAACGACTCATTAAACTGTGACGGCATTTCCACAAAGTCGCGAGCTACCGACGTGCCGCTCAGCCGCTCGTAGTTGCAGTCGGAGAGTATGCCGTGGAGTGCATGTCCAAACTCGTGGAAGAGCGTTGTCACTTCGTCCCATGTGATTAGCGACGGTTTGCCTTCGGGTGCCTTGGCATTGTTGCACACGTTGAATATGATTGGCAGTTGGTTGTAATGGTGGCTCTGCTTGGCAAATCCGTCCATCCATGCTCCGCCGCGCTTGGTAGGCCTGCGGTAGTAGTCGCAATAGAACAGGGCTTTAGGCTTACCGTCCTTATCGAATACCTCGAAGGCTTTCATGTCGGGATGATAAGTCGGAATGTCGGTGCGCTCCTTGAATGTGAGACCGTAAACCAGGTTGGCTGCATAGAATACGCCATTGATAAGGACGCTGTCGACGGTGAAGTACGACTTGATCTCGTCGTCGTTGATATTAAGCATCTGGCTCTTCATCTTGGCCGAATAGTAGAAGCGGTCGTAGGGTTGCAGGTTGAAGTCGGGGCCTTCGGTCTGTCGTGCATATTCCTCTATGGCCTTGGTTTCTGCATCTGCTGCCGGCTTGTATTGCGCAATGAGGCTCTTGAGGAAGGAATATACGGCCTCGGGCGTCTTGGCCATGGTTCGTTCCAATGAATAGGCAGCATAGTTGGGATAACCCATGAGTTCGGCCTTCTCGGCCCGCAGTTTTGCTATCTCGCTCACGAATGGATAGGTGTTGAATCGGCCTGTGCCATCGCTGCGGTGGATTGAGGCCTCATACACCTGTCGGCGTAGGTCGCGGTCGGCGAGGCTGGAGAGCAGTGGTTGCTGCGTGGTGTTGATAATTACTATGGCATATGGAGCCTTACCGCCACGACTCTCGGCATCCTTCTTGCACTGTTCGATGTCGGCATCGCTCAATCCGGCGAGTTTTTCCTTGCTATCGACCCACACGATGGCATTGTTGGTTGCTTCGAGCAACGTATCGCCCCACTGTTGTTGCAATTCCGTGATGCGGAGGTTGATTTCCTTCATGCGTTCCTTTTTGTCGGCTGGCAGAAGTGCTCCTTTGTGTACGAACTCCTTGTATGTTTCCTCCAGGAGTTTTTGGTCTTCGCCCTGCAGGGCATCGTGTTGGTTGTTGTATACCTGGAGTATGCGTTCGAAGAGTGGCATGTTGAAGGATATCTCGTTCTCCAACTCGGTGAGCATAGGCATCACCTGCTTCTCGATTTCGCCCAGTTCGTCGGTCTTATCGGCTTCGGTCAGTGCAAAGAACACACGACTCACTTGGTCGAGCAGGTGTCCGCTCTCTTCGTAGGCCACGATGGTGTTCTCGAATGTGGCAGAGTCGGCATTGTTCACAATCGATGCGATGTTGTCGCGGGTCTGCTGGATGGCATACTCGAAGGCTGGCAGATAGTCGCCGGCCTCGATTTTGCTGAAATCGGGTGCGCCATAGGGCAACGTGCTTTCTTGCAGCAATGGATTCTCTCGTTGTTCCTGCCTGTTGCAGCTGCATACAGCACATGACAGTGCTGTAGTAATTGCGATTGTCATAATGATGTTTGGGTTTCTCATTGGTTGTATTTTTTGGGGTTCCTAACTATATTTGGCTCTAATCATTCGCAGAATCATCGGCACGGTGCATAATTCCATTGGCAAAAGTACAAAAAGTTTTCTTGAACTCATGCTGAAACCGCCCAAAAAACATTGCAATCGACATAAACTTTATCAAAACACACTAAATTCCCAACGCTTGAAATACATGCGCTGCCGGCCACGACCGGTGCAGGCACATTCAGGTGTCAAGATATTATTGTCGCGGTGAATCAATGTTGCGAGCGCCTACGAACGACGCTGCGAGCACGCAGTCGACGGTCGTCCCCTGTGCGGGGGACGGTCGTCCTCCGTGCAAAGTACGGTCGTCCCCCGTGCAGGGGACGACTTTCTCAAACACAAGGAACGGCTTGAGAATATATATGCTTGATTATCAGAGACCGCTTTCGCAGGCCGATGAGCAGCATTCTTCAGCCGGAATGTAAGCAGTCGCGAAACACGGAATTCATATAAATCAAAAGCCGGTCATTAGAGTCGGATATAGAATCGCGAACTCTGATGACCGGTTCTTCCCAAAGTCGGGTTGCAGGTGGAATGTGCTATCTATGCTTTCTTGATGTAATCCACAATCCACTGCCCTACCTCGCGTGTACCATATCGTGCTCCCCCTTCGACTTGAATCTCGGGTGTACGCACATTTTGGTCGAGGCTGGCGTTTACTGCCTGGCGTATGAGCGCACCTTCTTCCTTCAGGTTGAAGTATTCGAAGAGCATTGCTACCGACAGGATCTGTGCCAACGGGTTGGCAATGTTCAGCCCTTTGGCTTGCGGCCATGAGCCGTGGATTGGTTCGAACACAGGTGTATGCTCGCCAGTGCTGGCCGAGGGGAGGAGACCCATAGAGCCGGTGATGCACGAACCCTCGTCGGTGAGGATGTCGCCGAAGGTGTTCTCGGTCACCATCACATCAAAGAAGGTAGGCTCCTGAATCATGCGCATGGCTGCATTGTCAACATACATGTAGTCGGTCACAACCTCCGGATACTCGGGTGCCATCTCTTGTGCCACGGCCCTCCACAAGCGGCTCGAAGCAAGCACGTTGGCCTTATCGACAACAGTGAGGTGCTTACGGCGCTGCATGGCATACTGGTATGCCACACGCAGGATGCGCTCCACCTCATAACGGGTGTAGTAGTTGGTGTCGTAGGCCACATCGGTGCCCTCTTTCTTTTCACCGAAATACATGCCACCGGTCAGTTCGCGAATGCAGATGAAGTCGGCACCGCGCACCAATTCGTCTTTCAGCGGCGACTTGTGTATGAGGCAGTCGAAGGTCTCGACCGGACGTATGTTGGCAAACAAGCCGAGTTTCTTGCGCATGGCGAGCAGACCTTGCTCAGGGCGCACCTTGGCATTTGGGTTGTTGTCGAACTTAGGGTCGCCCACCGATGCAAACAGCACGGCGTCGGCTTCCATACATGTCTGGAAAGTCTCTTCAGGGAATGGGTCGCCCACCTCATCGATGGCGTGCGCACCACACAGTGCCTCTTTATACGACACGCTGTGTCCGAATTTCTCACACACGGCAGTCATCACTGCCACTCCCTGTTCCATAATCTCGGGGCCTATACCATCGCCCGCGAGTACTGCAATCTTCATACCTCTCCCCCGCCTCCCCGAAGGGGAGGTGCTTTGACCATCCGGCTGGAGTGGCTCCGACCAGCCGGTAGAGGATGATGTCTGTTTCGTTGTATTCATATCTTTAATTATTTGGTTGAGTTTAAGTATCACATTATCTATATCTGCTATTACCTCCTCATTTGTGAATCTGACAAGCGAATAACCCAGTTGATTCAGATATTCAGTGCGCTTGGCATCATTCTCAGGAACATCTCCATGATAATGATAAGCTCCATCAACCTCTATAACCAAATGCAGTTGTAAGCATACAAAGTCGGCAATATAATCTGATATAGGATGTTGACGGCGGAACTTCACACCGAGCTGACGGGCTCTTATTCTATTCCATAGCACCGACTCCGCTTCTGTTGCAGTATTCCGATTATCCTTAGCATACTGTTTCAGTAAATTGTAGTTGCCTGTAGTAGAGGTGATGTATTTGAATTTGTTCATAAATTCACTTCCGGATGGCGTCCCCCTCCTTGGGAGGGGTTAGGGGAGGTTAAATCAGGTTGAGCATCTTTATCGTTGCTTTGATGGCGGCTTCGGTTTGGTCGGCATCGAGTGCATGAGTGCGATATGTCTTTTCGTTGTAGGTCCATGTGATGGTGGTCTGCACGAGTGCGTCGGTGCGTCCACCTGGCGGAATGCTTACCACATAGTTGGTGAGCCATGGGAACTGCCGTCCGAGGCGATCGCGATAGATGTGGCGCACAGCTCGCACGAATGCATCGTACATACCATCGCCCATAGCCGACTCTTCAAACACCTCGTTATCGACTTCAAGCTTCACGCTGGCCATAGGCTTGAGGCCATAGGCCGTACTGACCATGTAGCTCAGCAGTTTCACGTGTTCGTTCACTACGCTATGCTTCAGCACATCGCTCACAATATACGGCAAGTCCTCCTGAGTCACTATCTGTTTCTTGTCGCCCAGTTCGATGATGCGGTCGGTGACACGTCGTGCCTGTTCGGGTGTGAGCTGCAGGCCCAGTTCCTCAAGGTTTTTCTGTATATTGGCCTTACCGCTGTTTTTCCCAAGTGCGTACTCGCGTTTGCGTCCGAAACGCTCGGGCAGGAGGTCGTTCTGATAAAGGCCCATCTTGTTGTCGCCGTCGGCATGTACGCCTGCCACCTGAGTGAACACATTCTCACCGATTATCGGTTTGTTCGACGGGATGGCAATACCCGAGTAGCTGGCAATGAGGCGACTTACCTCGACGAGCTTCTCTTCGTTGATGTTGGTAGCCACATGCAGTTGGTCCTTCAGTATGGCCTGCACACTGCTCAGCGGTGCATTGCCCGCACGTTCGCCAAGTCCGTTGACCGATGTGTGTACACCACGGCATCCGTTCATCACTGCCGCCAGCACGTTCGACGTAGCGAGGTCGTAGTCGTTGTGGGCATGGAAGTCGAAATGAAGGTCGGGGAACCACTCCACCATAGTGCGGATATATTCAGCTGTCTGCACCGGATTGAGCACTCCCAGGGTATCGGGCAACATGAACCGACGTATCGGCGTGTCGGCCAAAGCGCTGACCATGCGATGCACATAGTCGGGGCTGTCTTTCATGCCGTTGCTCCAGTCTTCGAGATAGATGTTGACCGCGATGCCAAGCGAGCCAGCATACTCGATGACCCGACGTATGTCGGCCAGATGCTGGTCGAGAGTCTTCTTGAGCTGATAGGTGCAGTGTCGCTCCGAACCCTTACACAGCAGGTTCATGGTGCGGCATCCGCAGCCATTGATCCAATCGACCGACGTATGCCCGTCGACGAATCCCAGCACCTCCACACGATCAATCATACCAGCCATGTTGGCCCATCGGCAGATGTTGGTCACAGCCTCACGTTCGCCGTCTGACACACGGGCCGATGCCACCTCGATGCGATCGACATGCAAATCCTGCAGCAGCATACGTGCCACAATGAGTTTCTCGTGCGGCACAAACGACACACCGTTGGTCTGCTCACCATCGCGCAGGGTGGTGTCCATCACTTCAACCTTCCTCATATTTCTCTATCTTCTCTTTGTTGCTCAACAGGAAGTCGATGTCGTCGAATCCGTTGAGGAGGCAGTGCTTCTTGTAGGAGTTGATGTCGAAGTGTTCTGAGTGTCCAGTGGTGAGGTTGGTGACCGTCTGGTTGGGTAGGTCAACCTTCACCTTGGCTTGCGGATTGGCAGCTATGGTGTCGAACAGTTCCTGCTGGAAGTCGCGGCTGACGATGACCGGCAGCACGAAACAGTTGAGCAGGTTGTTGCGATGTATGTCGGCAAAACTCGACGAGATGACCACACGCACTCCGTATCCGGCAATGGCCCACGCGGCATGTTCACGACTGGAACCGGAACCCCAGTTCTGTCCGCCAACGATTATTTGGTGTACACCTTCGTGTGGTGCTTCGCAATAGTCGGGTTGGTTCATCACGAAGTCGGCTACGGGCTGTCCGTCGGCCGTGTAGCGTAGGTCGTGCATGAAGGCATCGCCGAAGAACTTAGGGTCGCGCGATGTGCTGGCCAGGTAGCGTGCCGGTATGATGAGGTCGGTGTTGCAGTTGTCGATATCGATTGGAATGCAAGTTGACTCTACTGTATGTATTTTCAGATGTTCCATAGTCGTTTTATATCTTTCTTGGGTCGGTTACTACTCCTGTTATTGCACTGGCAGCCACTGTTAGCGGGCTTGCAAGTATGGTGCGTGCGCCCGGTCCCTGGCGTCCCACGAAGTTGCGGTTGCTGGTCGATATGGCGAGTTTGCCTGCCGGCACTTTGTCGGGGTTCATGGCCAGACATGCCGAGCACGATGGCAGGCGCAGTTCGAAGCCTGCTGCCTCGAGTATCTTGTCGATTCCCTCGTCGATGATTTGCTGGCGCACGAGCCACGAGCCTGGCACGAGCCATGCCACTACCCCGTCGGCCTTCTTCTTTCCTTTCACGACCGATGCAAAGGCACGGAAGTCTTCGATGCGTCCGTTGGTACATGCTCCGAGGAATACGTAATCGACCGGTGTGCCTTCGAGTCGCTGACCCGGACGGAACTGCATGTAGTCGAGCTGCGACAGGAACTGCGGACGTTCTGTTTCGTCAATCTGGTCGAGTGTAGGTATAGCCTCATCGACAGCGATGCCGGCACCCGGATTGGTTCCGTAGGTGATGCGTGGTGCAATGTCTTCGGCACGATAGGTGACCTCTTTGTCGAACACGGCATCTGGGTCGCTTTTCAGCTTGCGCCACTGGTCCACTGCCTTGTCCCATGCCTCGCCCTTGGGTGCATATTCGCGGCCCTTGAGGTAGGCGAATGTGGTGTCGTCGGGGGCAATGAGTCCGGCACGGCTTCCCATCTCGATGCTGAGGTTGCTGAGTGTGAGACGTCCTTCCATCGACATGTTGCGGATGGCCGAGCCTGCATATTCAACTGCATAGCCTGTTGCACCCGATGTGGTCATCTGCGCCATGATGTAGAGTGCCACGTCCTTGGCGGTGACGCCTGGCTGCAGCTCGCCCTCAATGTTGATGCGCATGGTCTTTGGTTTCGACTGCAGGATGCATTGCGAAGCGAGCACTTGTGCCACCTCGCTGGTGCCGATGCCCATTGCAATGGCTCCCACCGCGCCGTGTGTGCTGGTGTGAGAGTCGCCACAGACGATGGTCATGCCTGGCAGCGAAAGTGCTTTCTCGGGTCCGACGACATGTATGATGCCGTTATCTTTGGTGCCCATAGCGAAGTGTCGGATGCCGAACTCTTCGCAGTTGCGTTTGAGGGTCTCTACCTGCTTGCGGCCAATGGGGTCGTCGATTCGTACTTGCTGGTCGCTTGGTGTGTTGTGGTCGGGCATTGCAACCACGTGGTCGGGGCGGAACACACCGATGCCTTTATCTCTGAGTGTGTCGAACGCCTGAGGGCTTGTCACCTCGTGTGCATACAGACGGTCGATGTAGAGTTGTGTCGGTCCGTCCTCTATTTGCTGCACCACATGTGCATCCCATATTTTGTCAAATAATGTATTCATAATTATCAATGTAGAAATGAAAATAATTGCTGGGGAGAGGGTCTGGTCCTCTTTTAATCCTTAAACTTATTGATGCAGTCGATGTAGGCTTCGACGCTGGCGGCTATGATGTCGGTGTTGGCACCGAATCCGTAGTAGGTTTGGTTGTCGTATTCCACCTGCATGTGTACCTTGCCCACATCGTCGGATCCGCGGCTGATGGCTTGTATGGTGAATTCGCGGAGGGTCATCTGTCGGTTCACAATCTTCTTGAGGGCCTTGATGGCGGCATCGACGGGTCCGTTGCCGCTGGCACATGCCTCGAAGTGTTCGCCGGCTATGTTGAGACCGAGGCTTGCCACGGCCTTCACGCCCACGCCGCTGGTCACTTGCAGGTATTCCATCTTGATGCGGTGGTTGGCGGTGCGATCCACTCCGGCCAGTACGAGGATGTCGTCGTCGTTGATGTCTTTCTTCTTGTCGGCCAGGCGCAGGAAGTCTTCATACACCTTGTCGAGCTTCTCTTTCTCGAGTTTCACGCCGAGCACAGCCAGACGGTTTTTCAGCGCGGCACGTCCGCTGCGTGCTGTCAGCACTATCGAGTTGTCGTCGATTCCCACGTCGTGAGGGTCGATGATTTCGTAGGTCTGCACGTTTTTCAGCACTCCGTCCTGATGTATGCCCGAGGAGTGTGCGAATGCGTTCTTGCCCACGATGGCTTTGTTGGGCTGCACCGGCATGTTCATCAGGCTCGACACCATGCGGCTCGTAGGGTATATCTTGGTGGTGTTGATGTTGGTTTCGATGCCGAGGCCTTTGTGGCATTTCAGTATCATGGCCACCTCTTCGAGCGATGTGTTTCCAGCGCGTTCGCCGATTCCGTTGATGGTCACCTCCACCTGCCGTGCACCGTTGATGATGCCGCTCATGGTGTTGGCCGTAGCCATGCCGAGGTCGTTGTGGCAGTGGGTGGATATGATAGCGCGGTCGATGCCATCGACGTGGTCAACCAGATACTTTATCTTCTCGCCATACTCGGCAGGCAGGCAGTAGCCGGTGGTGTCGGGTATGTTGACCACGGTGGCTCCGGCCTTGATGACGGCCTCGATGACCTGTGCCAGATATTCGTTTTCGGTGCGTCCGGCATCTTCGGCATAGAACTCCACGTCGTCAACAAAGCGTCGTGCATACTTCACAGCAGCCACGGCACGCTCGATGATTTCCTCGCGGGTGGAGTTGAACTTATACTTGATGTGGGCGTCGCTCGTTCCGATGCCTGTGTGGATGCGCTTGCGCTTGGCATACTTCAGCGACTCGACCGCCACGTCGATATCCTTCTCCACGGCACGTGTGAGGGCACAGATGGTGGGCCATGTCACGGCCTTGGATATCTCGATTACCGAGTTGTAGTCGCCCGGACTCGATACGGGGAATCCGGCTTCGATCACATCCACGCCCAGCATCTCCAGCTGCTTGGCCACCTGTATCTTCTCCACTGTGTTGAGCTGACACCCTGGCACCTGCTCGCCGTCGCGCAGGGTGGTGTCGAAAATGTAAAGTCTGTCCATCGTATTATTTGTGTTATTATGTATTATACATTAATTATTAAAAACGCCTCTCTCGCTCGGAGCAAGAAAGGCTACATTCTGTCATGAGTATTGGTTTGTGACGATTCATCATTATATTATTTCACTACTCACACGGCCTCTCTCGCTCCGAGCTTACTAAGTCGTAGCGACAGCAGGATGCCGATAATAATGATTGAATTCTTCATGATCGTTGGTTTTCGTGTGCAAAATTACATCATTTCTCTCAAACGGCAAAATAAATTGCAAGAAAATTGACGCAAGAGCTTGCATTTTGTTATCACAGTCATGATAACGACAGGACAGAAGTCAATACACCGACAGAGGCACCTGTGGGAGGGGTGGAAAATGAGTGCGCACTCACAGGCCCGAGAGTGCGCACTCACAGGCCCGCGAGTGCGCACTCGCAGCCCCGAAAGTGCGCGCTCGCAAACGCGCATACGCACGGGCACCGCAAAAAGCCTATATTCGAACCATGGCCAAAGACACCAAACAAGCACAAAAAAAGCCCTCGGCGGAAGGCAAAACCACGCTGAGGAAAAGGCTAAATTGTTGTCACCGAACAATTAAGAGCGTAAAAATTTGGTCATTTCAAATAAAAGCCGTAACTTTGCAGCCCGAAAGAAATAGATAAAAGCGTCCAGGCGTGGACATAAGTAATGAAATGTAAGAACCGAGACTCGAGAGCGAATGCTCGGGAGCAGTGGCGCCCCGCCCGCCCGTCAGAGGGGAATGAGTGTGAGCGACAGCTGCGAATGAATGTAACAATGAAAAGAAATGAATGTGCATCAAACTCGCCACATTTCAACCATGTAGTGCGAGTGACACTTTTTATCATCATGGCCATGGCCAGCATCGGCATCAGCGCCCAGACCTATACAGGCAAGGCATCGTATTACGGTCCTGGATTCCACGGCAGGAAATGTGCTAACGGCGACGTGTTCGACATGAACAAACTGACATGCGCCCACCGCACCCTACCATTCGGAACCATGCTCAAGGTGACCAACACAAAGAACGGCAAGTCGACCACCGTGGAAGTAACCGACCGCGGACCATACGTCAAAGGACGAATCGTCGACCTGTCGAAAGCAGCAGCCAAAGAAATCGACATGATTGCTGCAGGAGTTGTAAACGTGGAAATCGAGGTCATAAAACCCGAGCCCGAACAACCAAAAGCCACAGTCACACGCTATGAACCCGAAAGCAACAACGAGCTGAAGGAAAAGAGCGAAGAAGTGGACAAAAACATGGAATGGGCACAAACCATTAGGTAACAACCCTCAAGAGAGAGAGACAGCAGAGACAGACCCTCCCCACGAACTGTTCGAAAGAAAGATACATATCGACTACAAAAGAGCAGACGCAAGGAGAGCCTGTCGTTTTTTTACCCCTAAATCAAAACCCCACACACAAAAGAAAAATAACAATACACACACATAATATATGAAAAACTTAGAAACACTATGCGTACAGGCAGGATGGACCCCCACCAAGGGAGAGCCACGAGTGCTGCCAATATACCAAAGCACAACATTCAAGTACGACACCAGCGAGCAGATGGCACGACTCTTCGACCTCGAGGACGAAGGCTACTTCTACACCCGACTGGCCAACCCCACCAACGACGCCGTTGCAGCCAAAATCAACGCACTCGAAGGAGGAGTGGGAGCAGTGCTCACCAGCAGCGGACAAGCAGCCAACTTCTACGCAATATTCAACATATGCCAGGCAGGCGACCACTTCATCACCACATGCAACATATATGGCGGCACCTACAACCTATTCGGAGTGACACTCAAGAAACTCGGAATCGACTGCACATTCATCGACCCCGAATGGGACGACCAACGCATCGAAGCCGAAATACGCCCCAACACCAAATGCATATTCGGTGAGACGATAAGCAACCCCGGAGGCAACATATTCGACATAGAGCGATTTGCACAAATGGCACACCGCCACGGAATGCCACTCATAGTCGACAACACATTTGCAACACCAATCAACTGCCGGCCATTCGAGTGGGGATGCGACATAGTGACACACTCCACAACCAAATACATGGACGGACACGCCACACAAGTGGGAGGCGTGGTCGTCGACTCAGGCCGATTCCCCTGGGACAAATACTCAGAGCGATTCCCCGGACTCACCACCCCCGACGAAAGCTACCACGGACTTACCTA
>CAMVDC010000006.1 GCA_947166155.1 uncultured Prevotellaceae bacterium
AATTACACATTGGGTATTCAGGAGCAAATCATATTCCCTGAGATTAATATTGATCAGGTAGATAAGATTATGGGTATGAATATCACATTCGTAACCTCAGCTAAGACTGACGAAGAGGGCTATGCTCTTTTGAAAGCATTTGGATTACCATTTAAAGACGCAAATAAATAATTATGGCAAAAGAATCAATGAAAGCACGCGAGGTAAGACGTGCTAAGTTAGTTGCTAAGTATGCTGCAAAACGTGCGGCTTTGAAGAAGATCGTTGCTACTGGTGAACCAATGGAGGCATATGAGGCTGCACGTAAGTTGCAGTCGATTCCAGCAAATGCAAATCCAATTCGTTTACACAACCGTTGCAAGATCACTGGCCGTCCAAGAGGATATATCCGTCAGTTCGGAATCTCACGTATTCAGTTCCGTGAGATGGCCTCTGCCGGACTTATTCCCGGAGTAAAGAAGGCTAGCTGGTAAGAAGAGTTTATTAATTAAATATTGTCGGGGAGTCCCGATTAATTTAAGTTATTATGACAGATCCAATAGCAGATTATCTAACGAGACTGAGAAATGCAATCACGGCTAAACATAAGGTCGTTGAGATTCCAGCCTCAAACTTGAAAAAAGAAATCACAAAGATTCTTTTTGACAAAGGGTATGTGCTTAATTACAAGTTTCTTGATGACGGCCCACAGGGTACAATTAAGATAGCTCTTAAGTACGATGCCGAAACAAAGACAAGCGCAATTCAGTGCTTGAAACGTGTGTCACGTCCAGGTCTTCGTAAGTATACTGGATATAAAGACATGCCGAGTGTAATAAACGGATTAGGTATTGCAATAATATCTACATCTCAAGGTGTAATGACAGACAAGGAAGCTTCGCAACTGAAAATTGGTGGCGAGGTGCTTTGCTATGTCTATTAATTTTGTGGAGGATATATAATGTCTAGAATTGGTAAGTTACCTATTAGTATTCCTGCAGGAGTGACAGTCACTCATAAGGATGACATTGTAACGGTTAAGGGCCCCAAGGGTGAGCTCTCTCAGTATGTAAATCCTGCAATTAAAGTTGCAATAGAGGATGGACATGTGACACTTGAAGAGAACACAGAGCTGATGGCTGACAATACAAAGCAGCGCCATGCATATCACGGATTATATCGCGCGTTACTTAATAATATGGTTGTCGGCGTTTCTGAGGGTTATAAGAAGACACTTCAATTAGTTGGTGTGGGCTATCGTGTTTCAAATACAGGAAATGTTTTGGAATTCGCACTCGGCTATTCACACTCGATATTGTTCGCCCTTCCTAAGGAAATAAAGGTTGAAACGAAATCTGAGAGAAACCAAGATCCTCTGATTATGCTTGAGTCATGCGACAAGCAGTTGCTTGGTCAGGTATGTGCTAAGATTCGCTCTTTGCGTAAGCCAGAGCCTTACAAGGGCAAGGGTATCCGCTTCCAGGGCGAAGTTGTAAGAAGAAAGTCAGGAAAGTCAGCAAGTGCTAAATAATTTAAAACTGTACAGATATGATAACAAAGATAGAAAGACGTATCAAGATTAAATATAGAGTACGTAATAAGGTTTCTGGTACTGCTGCACGTCCTCGTATGTCTGTGTTCAGAAGTAACAAGCAGATTTACGTTCAGATCATAAATGATGAGGAGGCAAAGACTCTTGTTGCAGCTTCTTCATTAGGATTCGAGAAATGTAGTAAATGTGAACAAGCTGCCAAAGTTGGCGAACTGGTTGCGAAGAAAGCTATCGAGGCAGGCATAACCTCTGTAGTGTTTGACCGTAACGGTTACTTGTATCATGGTAGAGTAAAGGAGGTAGCTGAGGCTGCCCGCAAAGCAGGACTTAAATTTTAATTGAAATTATGGTTAATAGAGTAAAAATAGGAAACGATGTCGAACTTAAGGACCGATTAGTAGCTATTAATCGTGTTACTAAGGTTACGAAAGGTGGTAGAACATTTACTTTTGCTGCCATAGTTGTTGTCGGAAACGAGAACGGAGTAATTGGATGCGGTCTTGGTAAGGCAGGTGAAGTTACTGCAGCAATAGCCAAAGGTGTAGAAGCTGCAAAGAAAAACCTGATGAAGGTGTCTATACTCAATGGTACAATACCTCACGAGGCATATGCTAAGTTTGGTGGAGCACGCGTTTTGATTATGCCAGCATCAGCCGGTACAGGAGTGGTTGCTGGTGGCGCTATGCGTGCCGTTCTTGAGAGTGTTGGCGTGACAGATATCCTTGCAAAGTCAAAGGGATCATCAAATCCTCACAACCTTGTAAAGGCAACCATATCTGCTCTTGCCAGCATACGTGACCCAAAGACTGTAGCCCAGAATCGTGGTGTAAGTTTAACAAAAGTGTTTAGAGGATAAGGAGGAATCTCATGGCAACGATTAAAATTAAGCAGATTAAGAGCCGCGCTAACCGTCCGTTGGATCAAAAGCGCACTTTAGATTCACTTGGACTTACCAAGATGAATAGTGTAGTGGAGCATGAAGATACTCCTTCCATAAGAGGTATGATCAGAAAAGTTCATCACCTTGTTGAGGTTGTAGACTAAAAGTAATCATTTCTAAAATTAAACACAATGGAATTACATAATTTAAAGCCAGCAGAAGGTTCAACGCACAATAGCAAGCGTGTTGGTCGTGGTTACGGTTCTGGAAAAGGTCGTACTTCAACTCGCGGTCATAAGGGTGCGAAGGCTAGGTCTGGTTACAAGAAGAAGATTGGATTCGAAGGAGGTCAGATGCCTCTCCAGCGTCGTGTTCCTAAGTTCGGATTCAAGAATATCAACCGTGTAGAGTATAAGGCAATTAATTTGTCTACACTTCAGAAGTTGGCCGACGAAAAGAACCTGAGCAAGATCGGTATTGCAGAATTGATTGATGCCGGCTTTGTAAATTCGAAGCAACTCGTTAAGGTTCTTGCAAAGGGCGAACTCACCTCTAAATTAGAGGTTGAGGCACATGCATTCTCTCAGAAGGCAGAAGCTATTATAACCGAAAAAGGTGGCAATGTTGTAAAACTCTAATCACAATGGGAAAAGCAATAGATAAACTTAGAAATAACAAGTTTGTTAAGACGATATCAAACATATTCAAGATCGAAGACTTGCGTACTCGTATCTTGATTACCTTAGCGTTTGTGGCAGTATATCGTTTCGGCTCGTATGTAGTGCTTCCTGGCATTGATACTCAGGCCTTGGCGAGTTTACATGAGCAAACCACCGGTGGTCTGATGTCTTTGCTTGATATGTTCTCTGGTGGTGCTTTCTCCAAAGCGTCAATCTTTGCTCTCGGAATCATGCCATACATCTCTGCATCAATTGTAATGCAGTTGCTTGGTCTGGCTGTTCCGTATTTCCAGAAGATGCAGCGCGAAGGTGAGAGTGGAAGGCGTAAGATGAACCAGTATACCCGCTATCTTACAATAGCAATTCTGTTGGTTCAGGGTCCTTCATTCCTCTTCAATCTGGAGAGAATCACCCAAGGAACAGCTCTTTATTCTAGTCTTCAGGCAAGTGGTGGATGGACTTGGTTCTATATCTATTCTACCATCATTCTTGCAGCAGGCAGTATGTTTATCCTGTGGTTAGGTGAGAGAATTACAGATAAGGGTATCGGACAGGGTGTGTCTTTGATAATCATGATTGGTATCATCGCACGTTTCCCAGAAGCCATCAAGCAAGAGTTTTTAACAAGTCTTGATTCGATGAATTCTGGTGGCCTTATAGGATTCCTTGTTGAGATTGTAGTCCTGCTCGTCGTAATTGCTGCAGCTATTTTGCTTGTTCAGGGAGTTCGTAGGGTTCCGGTACAGTATGCAAAGCGTGTCGTTGGAAACCGTCAGTATGGTGGCGCACGCCAGTATATACCTCTGAAGCCTTATGCTGCCAACGTGATGCCTATCATTTTTGCTCAGGCAATCATGTTCATACCTCTTACCTTGATTGATTTCATGGGGGTTCAGCAGAATACAGTCACTGCACAGTTGGTAGACCATACGAGCGCATTGTATAATGTTATCTTAGCCGTATTGATTATTGTATTTACATATTTGTATACTGCAATAACAATTAATCCGACCCAGATGGCAGAGGATATGAAGCGCAATAATGGTTTCATCCCGGGAGTAAAGCCTGGCAAGAACACCGCAGAATATTTAGATCGTATTATGTCTCGTATCACCCTGCCGGGCTCTTTGTTCCTTGCATTCATAGCCATTATGCCTGCATTTGCCAGCTTGTTTGGTGTTCAGCAGTCATTTGCCCAGTTCTTTGGTGGTACATCATTGCTGATTCTCGTTGGTGTGGTACTTGATACCCTTCAGCATATCGAGAGTCATCTGCTTATGAGACATTATGATGGTCTGCTTGAAACTGGACGCATCCGTGGTGCTCACGCAAATATTGGTGGCGCATATTAAGATGTTAGGATGGTCTATCTGAAAACAGATGATGAGGTAGAACTTCTGCGAGAGGCGAACCTTTTAGTTGGTAAGACTCTCGCAGAGTTGGCCAAGATTATACACCCTGGTGTTACAACTCGCCAGTTGGATGTCTTAGCGGAGACATTCATTCGCGATCATGGTGCAGTACCAACTTTCAAGGGCTTTCCTAATCCATACGGTGGCCCGTTCCCTGCAAGTGTATGCACATCAGTTAACAGCCAGGTAGTTCATGGAATTCCGAATGATGTACCACTTGAGGAAGGAGATATTGTATCAGTTGATTGTGGCACATTACTCAATGGATATTGCGGAGATTCATGTTATACATTTGCTGTTGGTGAAATATCAGCCGAAGCAAAAGCGTTGCTGCAAACGACAAAGGAGGCTCTTTACAAAGGTATTGAGCAGGCAGTTGTCGGGCATCGCTTAGGAGATATTTCTTATGCAGTTCAGGCTCATTGTGAGTCCCATGGATATGGAGTCGTACGTGAGTTTGTAGGGCATGGTATCGGCAAGGAAATGCATGAAGATCCTCAAGTACCGAACTATGGTAAACGTGGTAACGGCATGATGCTGAAGAATGGACTTTGCATAGCGATTGAGCCGATGATAACTCAAGGCACACGTGAAGTTTATCTTCAACCCGACAAGTGGGGCATCGTGACGCGCGATGGGCTTTTGGCGGCACATTTCGAACATTCGGTATGTGTGCGTAATGGTAAGGCCGACATCTTATCATCATTTGATGAGATAGAACGAGTAATTCAAACTAATAATTAAAATATGGCTAAACAGTCAGCAATAGAGCAAGATGGTACGATTGTCGAGGCATTGTCGAATGCAATGTTTCGTGTTGAACTAGAAAATGGTCATGAGATTATCGCCCATATATCAGGCAAGATGCGTATGCATTACATCAAGATACTGCCTGGCGATAAGATCCGGGTCGAGATGTCTCCTTATGACCTTTCTAAGGGAAGAATAGTATTTAGATATAAATAAGCGCAATATATATGAAAACAAAAGCATCTCTCAAGAAACGCACTCCTGATTGTGTCATCGTACGACGCAAGGGACGTTTATTCGTAATTAATAAGAAGAATCCTAAGTACAAGATGCGTCAAGGATGATTCTGTTGTTTGCAAATAAATTAATATCAATATGGCAATAAGAATTGTTGGTGTAGACCTCCCTCAGAATAAGAGAGGAGAAATTGCGTTAACATACATCTATGGTATTGGACGCAGCAGCTCAGCTAAGATATTGGAAAAAGCTGGCGTAGACAAGGATTTGAAAGTAAAGGATTGGACCGATGACCAAGCCTCCAAAATCCGTGAAATCATTGGTGCTGACTATAAGGTTGAAGGTGATCTCCGTTCCGAGATTCAGCTTAACATCAAGCGATTGATGGACATTGGTTGCTACCGTGGTATCCGTCATCGTATTGGTCTTCCTGTTCGTGGTCAGAGTACAAAGAACAATGCCCGTACTCGTAAGGGTAAGAAGAAGACTGTTGCAAACAAGAAAAAAGCTACTAAATAATAATCAAGTATGGCAAAGAAAACAACATCTGCTAAGAAGAGGAATGTCAAGGTTGGTGCTCAGGGACAGCTTCATGTTCACTCATCGTTCAACAACATTATTGTTACCTTGGCAAATAGTGAAGGTCAGGTCATATCTTGGTCTTCAGCAGGTAAGATGGGCTTCCGTGGATCAAAGAAGAACACTCCTTATGCTGCCCAGATGGCGGCTCAGGATTGTGCCAAAGTGGCCTACGATCTTGGTTTGAGAAAGGTCGTTGCTTATGTAAAAGGTCCGGGCAATGGTCGTGAATCTGCTATTCGTGGTGTGTACGGTGCCGGTATTGAGGTGACAGAGATTGTTGATGTCACTCCACTGCCACACAACGGTTGCCGTCCTCCAAAGAGAAGAAGAGTTTAATTAAAGTTAATAGCATTTAGCCAAAGTATATTTTTAGACGGCATCATTTCCTTTCTGCCGTTGCGGCTGCATACTTGGCTTTTGCGCAAAACATTATAGAATTGATATGGCAAGATATATTGGCCCAAAATCAAGAATTTCTCGTCGTTTCGGTGAGGCAATATATGGACCAGATAAGGTTCTTTCCAAAAGAAACTACCCAGCTGGTCAGCATGGAAACAATCGTCGCAAGAAGACCTCTGAATATGGTCTGATGCTTGCAGAAAAACAGAAGGCGAAATACACTTATGGAGTGTTGGAGCGTCAGTTCCGCAACCTGTTTGAAAAGGCAGCTTCTTCTGATGGCGTTACTGGTGAGGTTCTTCTCCAGTCGCTTGAAGCACGTCTCGACAACGTAGTATATCGTCTGGGTATAGCCCCTACACGTGCAGCTGCTCGTCAGTTGGTATCCCACAAACACATCACAGTTGACGGTCAGGTGGTCAACATACCATCTTATTCGGTAAAGCCTGGTCAGCTGGTTGCAGTTCGTGAAAAGGCAAAGTCTCTTGAAGTCATTGCATCGTCGTTGGCTGGTTTCAACCACAGCAAATATCCTTGGATAGAGTGGAACGAAGAGGCCAAGGGTGGTAAGTTGTTACACTTGCCCGAGCGTGCAGACATTCCTGAGAATATTAAGGAGCAGATGATAGTCGAGTTGTACTCTAAATAAACATTAACAATGGCGGTATTAGCATTTCAAAAACCTGAAAAAGTAATAATGTTGGAATCCGACGACAAGTACGGAAAGTTTGAATTCCGTCCTTTGGAACCTGGGTTCGGAATTACTATTGGTAATTCACTTCGTCGCATTCTTCTTTCCTCTCTTGAGGGCTATGCAATCAATACGATTCGCATAGCTGGTGTCGAGCATGAGTTTGCCACGGTGCCAGGGGTTAAGGAGGACGTTACCAACATTATCTTGAACCTTAAGAAGGTGAGGTTCAAGCAAATCGTCGATAGCGTGGAGTCGGAAAAGGTCTCCATCGTCATCGAGAATTCCACTGAGTTCAAAGCTGGTGATATCACGAAATATCTCAACGGATTTGGAGTGTTAAATCCTGAATTGGTTATTTGTCATTTAGATCAGCAAGCAACGCTTGAAATTGAACTCAATATCAACAAGGGACGTGGTTATGTTCCATCTGATGAGAACCGTGTCTATTGCAAGGAAATCAACGAACTTGCTATAGACTCAACCTATACCCCCATACGTAATGTCAAGTTCTTGGTAGAGCCTTATCGTGTGCAGCAGAAGACCGACTATGATAAGTTGGTACTCGAAATCACGACCGACGGCTCGATTCATCCGAAGGATGCCCTTCGTGAGGCAGCCAAGATTCTGATTTATCACTTCATGCTCTTCTCCGACGATAAGATTACGCTTGATAATGCTGATCTTGACGGAAATGAAGAGTTTGATGAAGAGATATTGCGTATGCGCCAGTTGCTCAAGACAAAACTTACCGACATGAACCTGTCAGTCCGTGCCCTAAACTGTCTGAAAGCTGCCAATGTATCAACATTGGGCGAGCTGGTGAGATACCAGAAGAGCGAGTTGCTTAAGTTCCGCAACTTTGGTAAGAAATCACTTACAGAGCTCGATGAACTGCTCGAAAAGCATGGACTTACATTCGGGACCGACACTTCAAAGTATAAACTGGATAAAGATTAATCAACGATGAGACACAATAAGAAATTCAATCATCTGAGTCGTACAGCTTCTCACAGAGCTGCAATGTTGTCCAACATGGCAACATCACTGATTATGCACAAGCGTATCACTACGACTTTGCAGAAGGCAAAGGCTCTCAGGGTGTATGTAGAGCCTCTGATAACAAAAGCAAAGGAAGACACAACCGCATCTCGCCGTGTTGTTTTCAGCTATTTGCAGAACAAGTATGCCATTACCGAACTCTTTGGCACCGTGGCAACAAAGGTGGGCAACCGTCCTGGTGGCTATACACGTATTATCAAGTTGGGTAAGCGTGCATCAGACGATGCCGATATGGCATTCATCGAGTTGGTAGACTTCGATGAGAACATGGCTAAGACTGAGAAGAAGGCAACTCGCACTCGCCGCTCGCGCAAGTCTGCTCCAAAGGCAGAGGCTCCAAAGGCAGAGGTTGCTGAAGAGGCTACAGTCGAGGCTCCTGCCGAAGAGGCTCCAGCAACTGAAGCTGCTGCAGAATAATGAATCCGTGATGGTGGTTGCTCACCATCGACTGATACTAATCAACTGCGTTTCCATAGGATGGGAGCGCAGTTTTTTATTTATGTGTTGTGTGTGCTTTTTTTATGTGTTTTGAGTTTATTCTTCATGTATTGTGTGTCCATTTCTTCATGTGTTTTGCGTCTTTTTCTTCATGTGTTGTGTGTTTTCTATTAATTGCGGTCTGGTAAATACGTTGAATTATTTGATATGTAAAAATGTAGGGTCCTATAAGCCTTATAAACCTTACATTCCCTAAATATCCTGCAAACCTTATCCATTGGCAGAAGCCTGCCTATGTCGTAATCCCGAACAGAGCGAGAGGATATTATAAGTGCAAAGCATTTTACAAAAATAACGTAAGTTGCCTTGCAACTTTAAGATATGCTCTTACTCCTGCGTCGTAATCGATATGACAGAAGGGGGAGGTACTACAATATAGGGGAGGGTGCAGCAAACTTGTGAGTTATTGCAATTCACCCCTCCCGAGGGTTCCCAATGGTTTTACCGGACAGCAATATTCTTTATTATCGGTGCTCGGAAAATATGATTAAGCATCTATGATCAACGGTTTCGGGTGCGATGCTCCTTATCAGTCTTTTCAGTGAAACTTACACAAGCAGACGTGCGGTTTCAAACATGCTGGCATACGATTTCGAACATGCTAATTCGTGGTCTCGAACATGTGATTGCACTGTCTCGGACATGTGATTGCACTGTCTCGAACATGCTAATTCGTGGTCTTGATTTTGCGAGTGCGCACTCTCGGGCTTGCGAGTGCGCACTCTCGGGCCTGCGAGTGCGCAGTCTCGGGCATGCGAGTGCGCGGTCATTTTTATGTGCGCGTGTGGACCATGATTTGTTAGAGTTGTATTGTGTGTGATACCACGAGTTTCGACGGGTCGTTTTTTTACTGTGTGGCGTTTCTAAAAAACTGCGCGATTAATACTTTTTAAACTATTTTATATATAAAATAGGTCGTGTCGAGTGATTTTTTTGTTAAAAGTTATTATCATATCAAAAAAAATGCGTAAGTTTGTAGCCGATTAGAATTACCTACGGTACCACAGGTTAAGAACAAAGAATTGATAAATGAAACTTGCAAGTAAAATATTTACACTTACGCTGGCCATGGCGATGGCTGGCTCTGCCTGTGCACAGAAGTGGTATAAGGTTAATGTGCATGAATCCAACTATGGTTTCGAGTGGAGTTTCCCTTACGAAACCGAACATTTCTCTCATTTTGATTTTTCTGCCGACGGCAATGAGCTTCGCGCCCACCGCATAGACGAGGTTGAGGGCGTGGTGAATTATGTGCCGTTTATGACTGACAATGTCGACAGCGTGGTCTTTGCCGACGAATTGGCAGAAGAACTTCAGACCCACAACAAATATCAGGTCTACTCGATGAACATCACCACAGATGGCTCTGTCGGTGTTTTGTCGAAGGATGAATATGTGAATTGCTACATTTCCCTCGATGGTCGCGACGGCTACAACATGTATTCTGGCACGGGTCGCATCCGTGGACGTGGCAATTCCACTTGGAAGTGGTATGACAAGAAGCCTTATCGCATCAAGCTCGACACAAAGCATAAGATGTTGGGACTTGATTCAAACAAGGATTGGGTGCTTCTGGCCAACTTCCGCGATGTTACCGACCTTATGAACACCTTCATGTTCGAGGTAGCTCGCTGGATGGGCATGCCTTACTGCAACCACACCCGCTACGTGGAGCTTTTCCTCGATGGCGAGTACCGCGGCCTCTATCAACTCACCGAGCAGGTGGAGCAAGGCAACAGCCGTGTGGCTGTGGCCGACAACGGAGGTATTCTCCTAGGTATGGACGTCGACGATGGTCCCGAGCTCTGTCCCGATGCAACCGACAACTTCTGGTCGAAGGTCTACAGCATGCCGATGGTGGTGAAGTATCCCAAGGATGTAGATGCCCAGACCAAGGACTCAATCCGGGGCCTCCTTGCCGAACTTGAAAATGTAATAAAGTCGGCCGACTATGACGCCCTCGACTCAATCATGGACATGCGCTCGTTTATGACCATGGCCATGCTTCAGGAATACAGCTACAACGTAGAGCTGGCAGCTCCGCGCAGTATCTTTATGTATAAGGATGTCAATGGCAAGTGGGCCATGGGTCCATTCTGGGACTGGGATGCCGGTTTCGACTTCGACTGGAGCGACATGTATACAGGTCACGTCTTCTTCAACAACTATCGCAACCTGCTACTCGGTACCGACCCCGCCAACCGCATCGGCGCTCGCGGCGGAGTGCCACGCTACTTCACCGACATGTTCAAGTCCGACCGCTACACACGTGAATACAAAGCCTTGTGGAACTCGGTGAAAGACTCAATCTTCACCCGCAACTGGGCCGAGATGGAACGCTATATCAGCGAACTCAACAAAGGCGCCTATGCACGCGACCTTCAGCGCTGGCCGCTCACCTACACAACCGGCGGAGGCTGGTGGGGCGGACAGACAGTGTCGTATGTCATAGCCGACGAGATAGAGAAAATGCGTAAGTGGCTTGTCGGCCGCACAGCATATCTCGACAACATAATCAATGCATACCCCGTTGGCGGCAACGAAGGTGATGACCAGGAACCCGAATACGGAGTACTCAACACCTACACCAACGGTACCAACATCGACATCTACGTCAAGATGAAAAAAGCCGCTGGATATACACAAAGCGACCAAATCGAAATCGACCCCTCAATGCTTGCCCAGGCACTCGGGCTCAGCGAGTCGGAAATCAATAGCGCCACCGTCAGCCTCACCTCGCTCAACAGCAACGGAAGCGTAGGCCGCAACACCGGTGAAGGCACATGGGGAGCATGGTTCAACGACAATGGCGATGTAGTCAGCTGGAACAGCGAATCACACGTATATATCAACCCGAGCAACACCGCCACCAGCGATGTCTACTCGTGGTCATACGGCTGCCATCCAAACATCTGCTCTTCAGGCGACCAACACATAGTCAAGATGCGCTACAGCGTGACCCGCAGCCGTCAGACACTTTATGTTTACGTCACCGTCCACTTCGGCATCGACGTCTTGCCCACCGGAACCTACGACAACATCAACGTCGACCCCTCCCTCTTCTCATGGCGCAACATGCAGAGCGTGGGAGAAGAAACCATAACTCGCAGCTACGACCTCGCCACCGTCGCCGCCTATGCCAAGCAGCCTATTTCAATCAATTTAGATGGCATTACAGCACAATTTCCCGACGGGGCAACCATCAACGACCTTACATACATGGTATGCAAAGACGTCAAGACCGGCGAACTCATCTCGCGCTCCACGGCATATAATAACGAAACCTCGTCCAACGGTTTCTACATGCTCTTCGACGGCACCGCAGCTGCATGGGGCAGCAGCGACTGTAAAGTGGGCTACAACCCATCGAGCAGCACCATCGACTTCGCCTACACCGCCGACACCTCGCGCCCACAAAATGGCACGACCTGCAATGCATCGGTGTTTCTTGTGTACGAAAACAAATACTATTATCGCTTGCGAATGAACATAACTTTAGTCTGAGTGTAATTAACAAATAAATAACCAATCAAACCTCGAAACCATATGGACAAAAAGACAACATCGAAAAAAGACCTCTACTTCAGCCGCGGTCCCACACCAAACTGAGGTGGGCAAAGCCGCAAACCAACCGGCAACACCCACGGCCGTAAGGCCACCCAAACAACGAAACAAATCAATAATCAAATTAATTAATAATCTTAAAATTTTATGTTGTTTAACTTTCAGAGTAACAAATTACACAAACATCTTCTGGTAGGAGGTGCTTTGTGTGCTGCAGCTCTTGGATTCAACGGTTGTACCGACACTTATGACCTGGATGACAAACAGCCAACCGGCTTGAACACCATCTACGGTTATATGAACGACCAAGGCAACTACAAGAACTTCTTGCAGCTCATTGACGACCTGGGCGAGAAAGAAACACTTTCGAAAACAGGTTCCAAAACCCTGTTCATTGCTGATGATAATGCATTCAATGCATTCTATCACAACAATAAATGGGGCGTGACAAGTTATGATCAACTGACCCTGGCACAGAAGAAAATCATTCTGCGCTCGGCCATGATCGACAACCCTTACCCAATCAGTATGCTTTCGAGCGTGCAGGGACCTATCGAAGGCGAGTGTATGCGTCGTACCGCTTCATTGCAAGTCTACGACTCAGTACTCGTGTTGCGTACCGACGACCCACAGCTGCCTAAAACCAGCTACTGGACCAACCTGGCACAAACACACGACACAATCGTGCTCTTCAAGGACGGATCAGGTGCATCGCCAATGATTCACTTCCTGCCACGATTCCTCGAGCAAAACATGATTACAGGTGAAGACGTAGACCGCCTCTACAACCTGCCTGTCGGAACCCATGTCTCTGACGATGCATTCGTCAACGACTGTAAGGTCATTGAAGCAAACATCTTCTGTAAGAACGGATTCTTACATAAAGTAGATAAGGTGATGCTTCCACTCGACAACATGGCAGAGGTGATTCGCACAAAACCACAACTCAGTCAGTACAGCGAACTGATCGAGCGATTCTGCGGACCAATCTACAGCTACGACCTCACCGAGCGCTACAACCAAATCTACGGCACACAAATCGACTCTGTATACCAGAAGTCATACTTCGCCGATCGTGGTAGCGCAAGTACAGGAACTACCAACACACAGCGCACCGAGGACAAAGACCACAACCCTGTGACCGACATCATCAAGTACGACCCGGGATGGAACCGCTATCAGCCAGGTACAATCCTCGACCAGAACCGCGACGAGGTGATGGAAGACATGGGATGTATGATCGTACCAACCAACGAAGCACTCCAGGAATGGTGGGACAAAGGCGGCGGAAAGCCACTGAAGGACAACTTCGGTTCATGGGATAAGGTGCCAAACAAAGTGGTGCGCGAGCTCATCAACAACAATATGCTCAAGTCATTCGTGGCATCAGTACCATCAAAGTTCCACTCTGTGCTCAACGATGCAGCCATGGAGATGGGCATCAAGACCGAAAACCTCGACAGCGTGTTCCTTGCTTGCAACGGTGCAGTATACCAGACCAACAAGGTGTTCACACCTACAAGCTACTCTTCAGTGCTCTTCCCGGCAGTAGTGACCGAAGCCATGAGTATCATCTACAACGCCATCCAGGTGCTCCAGTTCGATGCATACCTCAACTCAATGGTGTCAAGATATAGCTTCTTCATCCCGCTCAACGACGGTATGCTCACATACGTCGACCCAGTGACACTCGGACAGAGCGAGACCAACATCTGGAAGTTCTACTTCGACCCCGATGGACGTTCACTCCAAGCTCGTGTCAAGGCCGTTGTTTACCATGCCGAACTGCAGGAAGACGGCACATGGCTTAAGGGCGACTCACTCCGTACCGTCACCGGTGGTGGAACAGTAGGTAGCGCCGGAAGCTCAGACCCAGTCTACAACCGCTTGCAGGAAATCCTCGACAACATCATCGTAATCGGTGACCTCGAGGAAGGCAAATACTACTATCGCACCAAGGGACTCAACTTCATCAAGGTCGGCGGACAAATCAATGTTCCAGGCTCAATGACAGCAGCCGGTGGATGGCAACTCGAAAACGGCGAACCACTCGTAGTTTCACAGGTTTATCCTATGGAAAATGGTACGTCATACGTTTGCGAAACACCACTCTACTCAACAGTCAAGGCAACCAGCGACGTGCTGGCAAGCAACGAAAACTTCAGCGAGTTCTTTGCAATGCTGACAGAATGTGGAGCATTGTCAACCAGCCCACGCGCAGCACTCAACTGGTCTTCAGTATCACGCAATGGTAACTTGATTTACAGCCCGGCCAACACAAGCGAGAGTGTGGGATACCTGCTCAACACATATCACTACACCATCTACGCTCCTACAAACGAAGCTATGGCCGATGCATACAGCAAGGGTCTCCCGACACTCGAAATGCTCGATGAAGCACGCGAGATTGACGACGACGACTCAACAGTCATCGTAGTAGCACCAGGCGATACTATCAAGTACGCAGAAATCAACGACTCAGCAGCACATCTGCAGAAGGTGATGCTCGACTTCGTAAAGTATCACATCCAAGATAACTCAATCTACATTGACAAGGGCTTTGAAAGCGGAAACTACGAGTCAGGAAAAATCAATCCTTCAACCGGACGTTCCTTCAAACTTGCTGTCAATGTTGATAATGCTGGAACCACAATGACCGTAAAGGGCATCTGCTCACCAGCCCAGGAAATCAACAAGTCTGTGATGTACAACAAGATGGCACGTGAGTTCTGGCTCAACAACACCAATGTCAACAATGCCACACTCATCAACACCTCATCAGGCGTTGTGGTACATGCAATCGACAAGCCACTCCTTTATAAGTATTATGCAGATAGAGACCTGGCTTTGCCTGAAAACAACCAGTTCATATACTCACCAAACGAAGTTTACACCGAGGAAGAGGAATATGAAATAAGAAAGCGTGCAGAAATCTATAAGCTCAATAAGCGTATAAATAAGAAATAGTATGAAAAGAATAATATCAATGTTAATGCTATTAGCTTGCTTCTGTACACTGGCACAGGCGCAGGTGAAGGCAGGCGATATAATCTCAGGTACCGTTTCCGATGACATCGAACCTCTGATGATGGTGAATGTGGTCGAAATCGACGCCAACAACCGTATTGTCGCCCACGGAGTTACTGATATCAATGGTAACTTCTCATTCAAATGTGTAAACCCGAGGGACCACATTCAGGTTTCATACATTGGATACAAGACACAAAACCTACCTATTAATAAAAAGGTGTTCAAGATAATCATGCAGAGCGACACCCAAATCGAGACGGTGACCATCACCGCTACCCAAATGACAGACGGTACAGGACTCTCAATCCCTATCACCGAAATCTCGACAGCTCAGCAGACTATCAGCATGACCGAGTTTGAAGGACTTGCAATGACATCAGTCGATGAAGCACTGCAGGGACGTATCTCAGGTCTTGACATCGTGATGAACTCTGGTAACCTCGGTGCTGGTACTACAATGCGTCTGCGTGGTGTAAGTACAATCACTGGTAACGCCGAGCCACTGATCGTCGTAAACGGTAATATCTGGTCGGAAAACCTCGACGGAAGCTTCGACTACAACAACGCAACCGAGGAACGATTTGCAGAACTGCTGCAGGTTAACCCTGAAGATATCGAGAGCATCACAGTGCTCAAGGACGCTGCCGCAACAGCTATTTGGGGTTCACACGGTGCAAACGGTGTAATCGAAATCAAGACTAAACGTGGACAACGTGGTAAGACACGCGTAAGCTATTCATACCGCTTCTCAGGCACATGGCAGCCCGACGGAATGAAGATACTCAACGGTGACGACTACACCATGTTCCTCAAGGAGTCATACTTCAACCCGACACTCAACAGTACAATCGCCGACAACACATCGTCGAGCTACATACCCGAAATCAACTACGACCCCAACTACTCACAGTATCACATGTTCAACAACAACACTGACTGGGAAGACGTAGTTAAGCAGTTCGGTCAAAACCACCAGCACTATGTATCACTCTCCGGTGGTGGTGAAAGAGCACGATTCCGTGTATCAGGCGGATACGACTATCAAATCGGTACCGTAATCAAGCAGAGACTCAACCGTTACACCACACGTGTTGCACTCGACTACAACATCTCGAACCGCATCACTGTATCGACCAACTTCTCACTCTCCTACACTCACAACAAACACACATTCGGAGGTGACCCACTCGGTATAGCATACAAAAAGATGCCAAACGTTGCAATCTACGAAGAAGATGCAAATGAAATACCATCCGACAACTTCTACATCATGCAGAAGGAGTTCACATCTTCACAGCTCAACGACCAACTCGGTGTAGCCAACCCTGTGGCAAACGCACACCTCGGTAAGAGTATAGACAACAACCTCTCGCTCTCGCCTGAGTTCATCATGAAATACGACATCCTCGGTACTCGTGGCGACCAGCATCGACTCACATACCAGGGACAAGTTTCATTCAGTGTCAACAGTTCAGACTCTAAGACATTCGCTCCATCAGTGCTCCAGACCGACGGTTGGACAGGAAGCAATGCCAACGTTGCCAACTCTTCTCAAAACAAGAGCCACAACTTCACCACACGTCACAGCCTCACCTTCGCTCCACACTTCAACAACGAAGACCACAGCTTGCAATTCATGGTACGTGCTGAGTATGGTGCAGGAAACTCTTCTTCACAAGGCATCGGACGCCGCTGGCTCCCAACAAGTGACATCACATCGGCCCTGGCCGGAGGTGTTATCTCAAACTTCAGCTCAGGCGTAGGACGCTCAAAGAATGAGAACTTCGCAACTCAGATGCACTACGCATTCCGCGGAATGTATATCTTCGACTTCACAGCACGTTTCGATAAGTCAAACGGACACCCGAAAGAGTGGGGTAAGTACTTCGGTATTTCAGGACGTTGGAACATCACCGGCGAGAAATTCATGGAAAAACTCAAGTGGATCAATATGCTTTCTATGAGCCTCGGTTGGGGACGTTCAGGACGTACAGCAAGTAATGCAACAAACATGTACAGTACATATAGCTCAAGCGGCTCGTACATGGGAGTTCAGGCTGTTGCTCCACAACAAATCCGACTCTCTGTCATCCGTCCTGCAAACCAGGATACATGGGACTTCGGTTCTAACTTCGCATTCCTCAACAACCGACTGAGCGGTGATATCCACCTCTATACCAACAAGTCGGAGCAGATGATGGCCTACCCAATCCCAACATCTTCTGGTTTCAAAACCATTCCTTCAAAGATTTACGGTTTGGTTCGTAATAACGGATGGGAATTCAATATCAGCGCCAACGACGTCTTCCGTCGCGGTAAGTTCTCTATGACATTCAATATGGCATTCTCGAACAACCGTAACCAAATCCTCGAAATGGACGACATGATTCTGGAAAGTTACAACGATGAGTTCAACAAGTCGAACGGACAATACCTCTCTCGTGTACAGCTCCACAACCCAGTCGGCTCAATCTACGGATTCCGCTATAAGGGCGTATATGCTTACAGCGAATACAGCGAGGTAGAAGTTCCTGGCGTGAGCGGCCCCGATGCACCTGTGGCACGCAATGCAAAAGGCGAAGTCATCCTTAACGAAAACGGACGTACCAAGCCAATGATGTTCGACTTCGAAGGTCAAAACTATGAGTTCAAGGGCGGTGATGCCAAGTACGAAGATATCAACCACGATGGTAACATCAACGAGCTCGATATCGTTTACCTCGGCTCATCACTTCCAAAACTCACCGGTGGTTTCGGATTCCGTATCCGCTACGATAAATTCAATGTTAACTTCCAGTTCAACTACCGTGTTGGACAGAAGGTGCTCAACACCGCACGTATGAATGGTGAAAGCATGTACGACAACAACAACCAATTGAGAGCCGTGAACTGGCGCTGGCACAACGAAGGTGATATCGCACCTATTCCACGTGCACTCCACAACTACGGTTACAACTGGCTCGGTTCTGACCGCTTCATGGAGGAAGCCACAGTTCTCTTACAACTTTGACTCACGTCGTCTCACACAGTTCGGTATCAAGTCGATCAACACAAGCTTCAACTTGAACAACCCGTTCGTACTCACCAAGTACTCAGGTGCCGACCCAGAACACCCACAGGGTGGTTATGGTCCTGCAACCGACGGTGGACGTACACCTCGTTCAAAGTCTTTCACTCTTAGCTTAAATATTGGATTCTAAAACTCATTAACGATGAAAATACATAATATAATAAGGACAATAGGCGTAGCATTGTTTGCAGGTACGACATTCGTATCGTGCGATGTTGAGTTGCTACCTCTTAACACCGTTATCCTTGAGAACTATTGGACCAATAAGGATGACGTGCAAAGTGTTGTCACATCCTGTTATGCCGGTCTGTGTTCATCAGACGTTATCACACGAATGGTTATCTGGGGCGAAGTCCGTTCAGATAACTGTGAGCCTGGACAGCAGATAGCAAATGCAGGAAATGACCTGAAATACCTTCTCAGCGGAAACATCCTTGAAACCAACAGCTACTGCGAATGGTCTTCATTCTACAATGTAATCAACCGATGCAACACCGTCGAGATGTATGCACCTATAGTGCAGGAACGCGACCCTAACTTCACCGAGTCAGACCTCCGTCAGACCATGGCCGAGATTAAGGCAATTCGTGCCCTGTGCTACTTCTATCTTATTCGTACATTCGGCGACGTACCATTCACATTCACTCCGTCAATCGACGATGGACAGGAATTTGTTATACCTGCAACCAAGCAGGAACTCATTCTTGACACACTGATTATGGACGTTGAGTCGTATATGATGTACGCACCGAAACGCTATGTAGTCGACAACGAGACTTCAGGAAAGATTAGCCGCAATGGTGTATATGCACTTCTGGCCGACCTCTATCTCTGGAGAGCATCCAATGCTAAGGTTGACCCGGCAAAGCGTAACGAGGACTACCTCAAGTGTATCGAATACTGCGACAAGGTGATTGCAGCCAAGATCGACGAATACAAGGAAGACCGCTATGGCAACCTCAAGCGTCAGATTAGTCGCGACATATATGGCGAAAACGGATATCCTCTGATTGAAGAGTGGTCTGAAGCAGACCAGAACTCTGGTACAGGTGTCAATGCCAAAGCTTACGCATTGATTTTCGGTACTGGTCACTCATTCGAGAGCCTCTTTGAACTTTCGTTCTCTTCAAACTCTGCATCAGGCGGTACTACCAACTCGACCCTGTCGACTCTGTATGGAAGCAACAGCAGTGCTGAAAACGGAGCACAGTTGGCTGCTACCGAAGCTTTGATGTCAAGCAAACCTAACAACCAATATCAGTACGACAACAGCCTTCTGTTCACTTCTTACGACTTCCGTAGCCAGGAGAACTTCCAGTGGCACGAAACCAACGTGTTCAACATCCGTAAGTATGTGACCGACCAGGCTCGAGTTGTCTGTGGTTCTCCTCAGCAATGGGCCGTACAACAGCCAAGCTACCGTACAGAAAACTATGCCAACTGGATCATCTATCGTCTCACCGACATCATGTTGCTGAAAGCTGAGGCCGAAGTTCAGGTGGCAGACTATATTGATAACTATGTTCCCGACACATCAAGTGTCAAGACTCGTGTTGAGCAAGTATATGGCAATGTATACACTACATCAAAGGAATACTACGACGATGCGTTCAACATTGTTGATGCCATCTACAAGCGCTCTGCACCAAATGCTCCTGCACAATACAAGCCAGTGCGTAACAGCGTGACCAACAAGCGCGACTTTGACAACCTTGTGGAAGCTGAGCGTCGCCGCGAACTTATGTTCGAAGGCAAGCGTTATTACGACCTCCTGCGTAAGGCTCGTCGTGACGGATCTACTACCAATGTTGTAGGTCAGCTCAGTAGCAAGTATCAGAGCAACTCTTCGGCTATGCGAATCAAGATGACTATGCTTGAGTTCCTCTACATGCCATATGCAAAGGAAGAGCTGAGACGTAACAAACTGCTGAAGCAGAACCCAGCATTTGATAAGGAAAAGAAGAATAACAGAACTGGATTTAGCGACTAATTAGAACTATGAATATCAATAAAATTAAATATCTTTTTGCGGTAGTGACCGTGGCTTTGGCTGCGTTCAGTGTTGGATGCTCCGACGACCCTGGAGTGGAAAACTACTACACTGCCAAAGGTGATATGGCAAGCACATATCTCACCAACCGATCTGAGACATTCAGTGAGTTCATAGAGATTATCAACAGGTCGAACATGGTTCGCTTCGACCTGCTCGGAACATATGGCTCCTACACTGTCTTTGCTCCAACCAATGAGGCTGTCGACAAGTATCTTGCTGGTCGTGGTTTCTCGTCGATTGATGAACTGACAACCGAAGATTGTGATACCATTGCAGCTACTCACATCATCGAACAGTCGTTCTTCACCACCGACTTCTCGAATGCCACGCTGCCTGCGCAGAACATGCTCGACCGTTACCTCACCATCACATGCGATTCCGACTCAGTGTCGGTACCGGATGCTATCAACATCGTTTACTACATCAACAGTAGTGCACGTCTTATAAATTACGACGACTCTGTTGAAAACGGTGTGGTACACACAGTCGACCGAATCATCGATGCCACCACCGAGATGCTTCCCGACCTTATGATGAAGGACACTACAATAAGTCTCTTCTACGAAGCCCTGAAGCTGACCCACATGGACGACTCGATGCGTTACTACATGTATGAGGACTATCATTGCTCGCCCGACTCGTTTGAGGAAGGACACTGCTATTCTACAGCAGTAGAGTATGATAACGTGTTCTACATGGAACATCGGTACTATGGCTTTACAGGCTTTGTCGAGCAAGACAAGGTGTATGCAGAACATGGAATCAACAATATTGAGGACCTGAAAGCATATGCCAAGGAGGTTTACGACGAGATGTATCCCGAATGTGCCGATATCGACGACCCCACCGACCGTCGCAACTCTCTCAACCGATTCGTATCTTACCACTTCCTCGACCGTCGTGCCCACTACGACGACCTTACAGTTAAGACAGCAGGATTGAACTGCTTCGACCGTCGTCACTGGGATGTAGCCGACTGGTATGAGACTATGGCTCCTTACTCGCTGATGAAGATATCCTATCCGTCGGGCAACCAGGCAGGTCGCTATGTGAACCGCCGCGGTGTCCAGAACCGTAAGGATACAAGGGGCGTGTTTGTCCCAGGTGCTAAGATTTTGACTCCATCCGATGCCGGCAGAAGTCAGGAAGCCGTGAATGGTGTATATCACTACATCACCGACATCATTACCTACGGACGCGAGACACAGGAAGTAGTACTCAACGAGCGTATGCGTATGGATGCCTCGACCCTCTCGCCCGACTTCATGACCAGTGGCGCACGTGGCCACATGGTAGGACAGTTCGGTGTGGGTGGTATTGGTGGAAGTCCTCAGTACCCATATCAATATGGTCAGCAGTCAAACAGTACAGACCCGAAGAAGAATGTGAATACTTGTCTTGGCTTCAAGGCAGGCTCAGCTCGCAACTTCATTTATTCAGACGTGACTACTCACCTCCATGTACGTCCCCGCTACCTCAACTTCTGGTCTTATGAGGGCGACGAAGTTACCATCTGTGGTATGTATGACATTCAGTTCAAGTTGCCGCCAGTGCCGGAAGGCGACTACGAGTTCCGCATCGCTACCTGTATCGACTTCTCGAACCGTGGTATCGTTCAGGTTTATCTCGACGGCGAACCTTGTGGCATTCCACTTGACATGCGTATCTCAGGTACTCACCCAAGCGTAGGCTTCCGTGCAGACTCAGAGTTCTCGAGTGGCACCGACCAGGAAGGCATAGCCGCCTACGACAAGGCCATGCACAACCGTGGCTGGATGAAGGGTCCATCTTCATATGGCAACATTGCAGCCGATGGTACAGGTCAGCCCGACTGGTTCCGTGGACACGTAAACACCCTGCGTCGTATATTTGCGACCTTCCACTCCGACGGCCGCCGCGACCACTGGGTACGTGTACAGCAGAAGTTGGAATCGACTAATGGTACATTTGCATTCGACTATATCGAGCTTTGTCCAAGGAGTGTTTACAACAATGAGCTTTATCCAGAAGACAAGTTATAATTCTTAATAAACAACAATATTCGTATGAATAAGAATATATATAAAACAATCCGCATGGGAGCAGTAGCAGTGGCAAGTTTACTTGCCTGCTACTCCTGCTCGGATACATGGGACGACCACTATAATGCAGGAACCGATGCTTTGGTGGTTGATGCAACCATTTATCAGCAATTGCAAGCAGAGAAAGCCAAAGTGAGTGACTTCCTTGAAATAATAGATGCCACTGGATACAAGGCTCTTCTCGACGAAACTCAGATAGTGACGGTGTTTGCACCTGTCAATGGGTCTTTCAATAAAGACAGCCTTATGGCCGAAATCAATAACGGACATAAGGAATTGGTGATAACCCGTTTCGTGAAGAATCACATCGCACGTTACAACTATTCAGGCAATTCAGAAGTTCAGGATGTGGAACTTCTCAACAAGAAGTTTACAACCCTGTCAGACGGCTTTGTTTCTGAAGACTCTATTTCTTCAACTGAAACAATTTGTAACAACGGTGTGCTTCACATCATGTCTTCAATGCTTCCGTTCCATACCAACATCTACGAGTTGCTTGAGACGGAGACTGGTACTGACTCGATCTATACCATACTTAATAACTACGACGAAGACTCACTCGATGTCAACCGTAGTATTTACCGTGGTGTAGACTCCGACGGTAACCGTATATATGTTGACTCTGTGATTATCCACACCAACGACCTCATGTCGCGCTTGGTAGGATATGTTCATCGTGAGGACTCTAACTACACATTCATTGCTCCTACCAACGAGGCTTTCATAGAACGACTGAATGAAGCTCGCAATTACTTTGTGTACAACTTGCATGAGGATAATCGCGACTCGCTGCAGAACTTCTATAGCAATTACTTCACAATCAAGCCGCTCATCTTCAACAACAACGTGAATTTGCATCAGGACGACTCGCTTGTAACCACAACCTACTCAAAGGGCGATCCTAAGTACAATGTGTTCTACAAGCCATTCGAGCGTGGAGGTATCCTTGCTCCTGGCACTTACACCGAGAAAGTTGATTGCAGCAACGGAGTTGTTTACCTTACCGATACTTATCCTTCAAGCATCTACGATTCATTCTTCCGCGAGATTGACGTAGAGTGTGAGAACACAGGAAGTGTCAACCGTGATGAGGACGACAAGGGTAATGCTCTTTTCACACGTCAGTGCAACTACTCGTATGTCACTATTAACGACGATCAGGTATCTCACCGTGCTTACCTCGATGTACGTCCATCCAACACCTCGGCACAGCCTTACATCGCATACAACATCCCTAACACATTGGCAGGTGAGTATGACATGTATCTTGTGACTGTTCCATTGTCGATGGGTGTGAATATTATACCCGAGGATTCACTCAAGCCTTACCAGTTCCGTGTCAACATGTTCTACCGTACCAACCGTCCGAATGATGTGACATCCAACTGGCCGACCAACCGTAGCGAGACTCTGAAGAATCCTAAGGGCGGCTCAAACTTTGTGAGTGATCCAACCAAGGTTGATACCATCTATCTTGGTACGACTAAGTTCACCGAGTGCTATTATCACTCAGCATGGGCTGGCGTTATGATTCAGATTCAGTCTTACATTTCGTCTGCTCAGACCAAGAATTACTCACGTCGTATGCTTCTCGACCGCATCATACTCATGCCTGCAGGTCAGTCTCTGACTGCACTGAGAGGTAAGGAAGCACGTGAAGCTGAACTGGCCGAAGAAGAATCTGGCGAGGTTGACGTGACCATTCCTGAGACAGAAGAGCCAACAGACGAATAACTCCTAAAATATGAAATGTATGAAAAGATATATTAATGACAATATTCTGCATTTCTGCAAGGCAGGAATCGCAGCGATGATATTCTGTATAGGAGTACTTCCAGTGTCGGCTCAAGACGACGATGCCGATGTCGCAGAAGAGGCTCCTGCTGAAAAGAAGGCCAAGAAGCCCATTAAGCAATATCCGATGGTAGAGGTGTCGGGTAAGGTAGTGGATGCTGCAACTGGAGAGGGACTTCCCGGTGTCAGAATCCGTTCCTACAACAACAATTTCTATGCTGCCATGACCGACTCTGCCGGTAACTACAGCATCAGTGTTCCGACATTTGTTACATCGCTTTCGGCCAATATCGATGACTACAACCTCAGTCAGGTTGCCATCAATGGCCGTACGTCAGGTGTCGATTTCCACCTCTATTCAGCTAAGTACAATGCCGACTACGAAGCAAAGACTTCTGGCTCACGCGCTGTAAGCACTCAAGGATTTGAGTACACCACATCGCTCACAGCCGATCAGGAGATTCAGAATCGTTTCGGAAGTGACGTTCGTGCCATCTCACGCTCTGGTATCCCAGGCCAAGGTGTCAGCATGTTTATTGAAGGTTTCCACTCAATCAACGCTACATCACAGCCTCTCATCGTGATTGATGGTGTGGTGCACGACCAGATGTATTCTTCTACGATGCTTCACAACGGATATTACAATGACCTGCTCACAACGCTCAACATGGACGATGTGTTGGAAATCAAGGTTCTCAAGAATGGTACTGCCCTCTATGGTGCAGCAGCTGCAAATGGTGTAATTCTCATTTCAACCAAGCGCAACACCAGCATGGCTACTCGCATTGATGTGAACATCAGTGGTGGAGTTGAAATCCGTCCGAAGTCAATCGATGTGATGGATGCCAATGAATATCGCTCCTACGCATCAGGTCTGTTGAAGACTGCCGGTAGTAAGCTCGACGACTTCAAGTTCTTGAAGACCGACCCCAACTACTATTATTATAATATGTATCACAACAACACCGACTGGAAGAAGATTGCATATCGTGAGGCTCTCACTCAGAACTATGGCATCCACATCCAGGGTGGTGACGATGTTGCCAACTACAACCTCTCTGTTGCATACATGAGGGCAGAGTCGACTCTGAAGAAGAACGACATGAGCCGCTTCAACATCCGCTTCAACTCCGACATCGTGCTGACGGAGAAGCTCTCTACTCGTTTCGACGTTTCTTATGTCAACATCACTCGTGACCTTCGCGATGATGGTTTGTCAAAGTCTGTTCAGCCCAACTCTATCTCGTCACCCAATGTGCTGACACTCGTCAAGTCACCGTTTGTGGCTCCTTACGACTTCTCGACCGCTGGTGTGATGTCTAACTTCGTATCCGATGCCGACGATTACCTCTACGAGGCTTTGGGTGCAACAGCATCAGTAGCCAACCCGCTCGGTATCCTGCAGTATGGTGAGGCACTCAACAAGAACCGTGTCGACAATACATCGGTTGATATAGCCATCACTCCGGTATGGCACATCTCACGCGATATGTCGATTCAGGAGCAGTTTGGTTACTCTTCTTACAGCTTTGACGAGAACTACTACACTCCACTTGTAGGTATGCCAAATCACTACATCCAGGACATTGGCGTTGTGACCAACACCGTGGGTTCAAACTTCTCTAAGCACAATGCTGTACAGAGCGACACTCGTTTCAACTGGAACATTCCTATGGGTGCACATCGTCTCGACTTCTTTGGTGGCGTACGCTACATGAACAACAACTACAAGGCATCCGAGCTCTATTCGTTCAGCACTGGTAACGATAAGACTCCATCGCTCAGCAGTTCTACTGGTAAGCGTCGTGCCGATGGTATCGACGACACTTGGAAGTCAATCACATGGTATGGCGACTTCGACTACAACTACCGTGAGAAGTATTATCTGCATGGTATCTTGGCTCTCCAGTCATCATCTCGTTTCGGTAAGGATGCAAAGGCTGGTATCGGTATGTTTGGCGTACGTTGGGGATTCTTCCCATCAATCCAGGGTGCTTGGGTTCTCAGCAATGAAAAGTGGTTCCGTCCTAACAACGGTATCAACATGTTGAAGCTCAACGCTGGTTTCGAGTCTGTAGGTAACGACTCTTACGACAACAATGCCGCATTCACCTACATGTCGAGCCGTCCGTTCCTCCAGGAGAAAGCTGTGGGTATCGGCCTCACCAACATTGGTAACACCAAGTTGCGTTGGGAAACTACCGACCGCTTCAATGCAGGACTTGAAGGTAACTTCTTCAACAACCGACTCAATGTCAAGTTCAACTACTTCTACTCAAAGACCAGCAACCTCGTAACTCTCGGAACCATTGCATACGTAACGGGTCTGAAAGACTACTGGACCAACGACGGTGCTTTGAAGAACCAGGGCTTCGACGTGTCGGCCGATGCCAAGATTGTCAACACCAAGCCATTCAAGTTCTCTTTGGGTGCAAGTGTAGGTCATTACAAGAACAAGATTACTCAGCTTCCAGAAAATGCAGAGTCGATAGAGCATACACTCTATGAAGGCACCGTCCTCACCAAGGTGGGTAGTCCTCTGGGTATGTTCTACGGCTTCAAGACCAACGGTGTTTATGCAACCTCTGCCGATGCAGCTCGCGAAGACCTCGGTATCACCAACGAGGCTGGCAACAAGGTTAACTTCGGTGCTGGTGATGTTCGCTTCGTCGATACTTATGCTGATGGAATCATCTCCGATGGTACTGACGGCAACAAGGACGACCGTGTCATCATTGGCGACCCCAACCCCGACATCTATGGTAATATCCGTGCCAATTTCTTCTTTGGCAAGAACCTGAGCGTAGGCTTCAACTTCAACTACAGCCTGGGCAACGACATCTACAACTATCAGCGTGCACTGCTCGAAGGTGGCAAGGCATTCCTCAACCAGACCACAGCGCTCAACCGCCGTTGGATTGCTGAGGGCCAGAACACCGATATCCCACAGGCCGTCTATGGCGACCCAATGGGCAACAGCCGTTTCTCTGACCGCTGGATTGAAGATGGTTCATACCTCCGTCTGAAGAATGTTACAGTAAGCTATCAACTTCCTATCTCTGACGAATACTTCCGTGGCCTCACCATCTGGGCTGCTGCCAACAACCTCTTCACCCTTACCAAGTATCTGGGTAGCGATCCTGAGGTTTCATGTGGCAATGGTTCCCTCCTCCAGGGCATCGATGCAGGTTTCACTCCTGCCGGACGTAGTTTCACACTCGGAGTTAAGATTAACTTGTAATAACACCTCACCTCATCTCTCTTACCTCGCGGCCTTCCGACCTATGTGTCGATGGCCGCAGGGGGAGGGCGAGGAAACAAAACGAAATTCTATATGAAAACAAAATCAATCATATTTTCAGGTTTGCTCCTTGCGCTTCTTGGAGCAACAACCACTTCGTGCGAGGATATGCTGAACGTGGAAGATGAGTTGCATACACAGAATCTTGCTCCTCAGGACACCGTCTATCAGATGTTTGGCATCATCAATCGTATCCAGAGCCTTGCCGACCGCATTGTGGTGCTTGGCGAGTTGCGTGCTGACCTCATCGAGGTTGACCCCGACGTGGCCAAGACCTCACTGCAGGAAGTGATGAACAACAACATCACAACCGACAACGAGTACAACCAGATTGCCGACTACTATGCAGTTATCAATGCCTGCAACACTTATCTCGCTTATGTCGACTCTACGTTTGTGTCGCACAACAAGCTACACTATGAACGCGAGATTCAGGCCGTGAAGACATTCCGTGCATGGACCTACCTCGAGTTGGCCAAGGTCTATGGCACTGTGCCATTCGTAATCGAGCCGGTACTCTCATCGGCTAAGGCCGACGACATCGTGGCTTCAACCACCAACCGTGTCAACATGGGTCAGATATGCGACTACTTCATCGAGGACCTTCTCCCTTATGCATCGAAGTATGTCGAGACTCCTAACTTCGGAACAGTGAACTCGTTCAACAGCACACTGTTCTTCATACCTACCCGCCTCATGCTCGCTGAGCTCTATTTGTGGCGTGGTGCGTTCAACCAGAGTCAGGATGACTATGTTCAGGCTTGTCGCTACTATCACGACTACTTCACCTATCCAAACCACACGATTACCACCGGTACTGCCAGCACCAAGTGGGGTAATGCCATGTTCACTGGAAACCCCAACGACTCTTATTCAGGATCGTTCAACGGCGATGCAGTCACTATCATCCCTCTCGATACCTGTGCTTACGACGGTACATGGAGCCAACTCTATGCAATCTTCAACTCACAGTTTGAGAACAACTACTTCGTGCCTGTATATCCATCCGAGCGCGTTCGCGAGATTTCACGCGATCAGGTTTACTGCTACTACTCGTATGTCAACCTTCGCCGCGATACCATCTACAGCACTCAGAAGCAGGAATGGGAAGACTCGCTGCTCAAGGGTGACCTCCGTCTCGGAGCTGTTTACGACCGCTCTTACGTGAGCAACATGTATACCGATATTTACAGCTACCAGCGTCAGCACATCATGAAGTTTGCCACATCGTCAAGCAATAATGGACCTGACCAGAAGCTGCGCCGCCTCAACCTCTTCCGCAAGAACATCATCTGGCTCCACTTTGCTGAAGCCCTCAACCGTGCCGGATTCCCACAGACAGCATTCGTCATCCTCAAGTATGGTCTCGACCGCTATTCTATCCAGAATTATGTTGATTATAATGAAAGCATGCGCCTGAGGGAAGTTCCAACCTTCTTCAACGGAAACCTTGGTTCATGGAGCGAACTTGACTTTGTGACCGAGATATCGCCACGTGCTACCGACGGTACCACCAGTCGTGTCAACCAGCAGGGTATTCACTCGCGTGGATGTGGCGACAGCCGTTACAACGACTTCTACGATCTGCCTCGCGACAGTGCGCTGTGGGCTGTTTCCGATTCACTCTATGACTTGTACACTCAGATTTCAACAACGAGGCTTCTATTCCAAAGTGACTATGCCGTACCTGAAACAATACATGTTGACACCATATACGACGTTTTATATGATCAATATACTGATGAAAATGGAAATGAAGTCATCGACACTTTGTACAATTATCATCAAGTCTATGATTATGTGAGATATACATATTCTGACACTACATTCATTCCAGTATCCGATGCAATCGCCGATTCTCTGATATTGACATTCTTTGATGCTGATACCATGTCATTGGCAGAAATAAACGATATATTATCCTCAAATTCTTCGCGCGTTTATAATGAATATAGAGACGCCCACGACGTGGCTTACGAGCACGACTTCCCATTATGGCAAGAAGCACTCCATCAGATGATTCTCGACGAGCAAGCCCTCGAAGGAATGTTTGAAGGATATCGCTTCTACGACCTCATGCGCTATGCCATGTATACCGGCGACAAAGACTATATCGCCCGCGAGGTGGCCAAGCGTAAGGGCCTCAACGAGCACGACAGCCGTGCCGATGCCCTGCTCGGAGGCAACTGGTATCTGCCACTGCCAAAGCGATAGGAACTACATTTCCCAGAAACAAATAAACTCTCAATACAGTGCCGGGCCATCTTCGACCCGGCACTGATTTTTATGTACCTGCTGCAGCGCCCGTCTGCAATCGCGCACTTTCCGATTCGCAATCGCGCACTCTCCGATTTGCAATCGCGCACTTTCCGATTTGCGAGTGCGCACTTTCGGCTCTGCGAGTGCGCACTCTCGGGCCTGCGAGCGCGCACTCTCGGGCCCGCGAGTGCGCACTCATTTTTCGATGTTTGTAGAGACTTGATTATCAGCACTGCAAGTTTTTGCTGTAAACGCTTGCACGGTCCGCTTTTTTTCCTTACCTTTGCATCATCAATCTTTCGATCAATATGGCAATTACATCGGCTGAATTTAAGTGCAGTAGTCCCCGTGCCGACATGTGTCCGGCAACCACACTACCCGAATATGCGTTCATCGGACGCAGCAATGTGGGCAAGTCGAGTCTTATCAACATGCTCACCGGCCGCAGCAAGCTGGCCCTCACATCGAGTACCCCGGGCAAGACTATGCTCATCAACCACTTCCTCATCAACAACTCGTGGTACCTGGTCGACCTTCCTGGCTACGGTTTCGCTGCCCGTGGCAAGCGCGAGATGGACAAACTGTGGAACCTCATCAGCCACTACGTGCTTGACCGCCAGCAACTCACATGCCTCTGCCTCCTGCTCGACATACGTCACGAGCCACAGCGCAAAGACCTCGACTTCATCGACTTCCTGGGCGAAAACGGAGTCCCGTTCATCATCGTTTTCACCAAGGCCGACAAACTGTCGCGCAGCAAGCAACAACAGAATGTGGATGCCTACCTGCGCCAACTATCCGAGCAATGGGAGGAACTGCCCCCGTATTTTGTGACGAGTGCCACCACGCGTCAGGGACGCGACGAACTGGTGAAATATATCGAGGACATCAACCGCAGCCTTTGATTTCCCTCGCCTCCATTCCATTGCCACCATGCTCCGCTACACCCATACATTGCAACCGGCAATGATTAAAACAGGCAATAAACCCTAAAAAATATTCATCTGAATGCAAAAAAACACCATTACCACTCCATGTATTATGAATAATTTCGTATCTTTGCACTCGATTTAGGGTACAAACCCAAAAATCGTCTCCAACGAAATCAATATCTTTCTGTCAGAAATGAATTTGCCGATACGCCCTTGGTGCAACATGCTGTGTGGCATGCCATGTGCTGACACGTGTGGCAACATCCTATCCGACAGCCCCAATCCCAGAAAACATAAACAACACAATCAATGTACAACAAAGAAGAACTAAACAAGAAAACCCTTGAAGAACTGCAAGCCATAGCTGCCGAGTATGGAATCAATGCCGGCAAGATGGAGCAGCAAGACCTGATATATGAAATTCTCGACCACTCGGCCATCGAGACTGCCGCACAGCGCAGTGCAGTGGAAAAACCCAGAAAGCGCAGCCGCATCAAGACGGTCGACCATGTATATTCGGCCAATCAGCTCAAGGCAAAAAAGATAGAGAAGCAGACCACAATGCCTACCAACACTTCACTCTTCAACGACCTCTCGTTCCAGGAAATCGAGATGCTCGATGCCACCAACGACGGCGACACCGAGACTGCTGAAGTGACACCCGAGGCCGGCATCACAGCCACACCTGCCGACGAACCCATAGAGGCACCGAAGCGCAAACGCGGACGTCCACGCAAGAATCCCGAGCCCGAAGCACCAGCTGCCAACGATGCCGATGCCGACACCGCCGAACCGGCTTCAGAACCAATCTCCGACAATTCCACCGACGACAGTCAGTCTGCCCAATCGTCGGACGACATGGAACTTCCCGCCGAGGCAGTCGAGGCACCGAAGCGCAAACGCGGACGCCCACGCAAGAACCCCGAAACAGTGGCCGAAGATACCGTCACACCCGATGTCGACGACGAACCATACACCGAGCGTGAGCCCATGCCACTCGTTTCCAAAGTGCCTATTGCAGGCGGCCTCTACGACGACGAGTCGGACTTCATCATACTCGAAAACATACCCGCCGACGAAGACACGATGGACACCGTGCCAGTGAGCATTTTCGACAAGTATCGAAACATGAACGCCGACCACAACCCCGGTACCGACGAGCACCAGCCATCATACTACGACGAGGTTCCGGCAGCAAACTTCAGCGAAACCTACGAACCAACCAACGACGTAGAACCCTACGACTTCAGCGACATAGTCCACATATCGGGAGTCCTCGATGCCACCCCCGATGGATTCGGATTCCTACGCAGTTCCGACTACAACTACCTCTCATCGCCCGACGATATATATGTCAATCCGTCACAGGTGAAACACTACGGCCTCAAGACCGGCGACGTGGTCGAAGGAACCATACGCCCACCACGCGAGGGCGAAAAGTTCTTCCCACTCGTGCGCATCGACAAAATCAATGGCTGCGAACCATCTGTCGTACGCGACCGAGTACCATTCGAGTATCTCACCCCCCTCTTCCCCGACGAGAAGTTCCGCCTGTGTAGCGGCAAGGGCGACACCCCGTCATCGCGCATCGTCGACCTCTTCTCGCCAATAGGTAAAGGTCAGCGCGCACTCATCGTGGCACAGCCAAAGACTGGTAAGACACTCCTCATGAAGGACATCGCCAACTCCATAGCGCGCAATCACCCCGAGGCTTACCTCATGATGCTGCTCATCGACGAGCGACCAGAGGAAGTGACCGACATGGCACGCACCGTAAATGCCGAAGTCATTGCATCTACATTCGATGCACCAGCCGACAACCATGTGAAAATAGCCAACCTCGTACTCGAAAAAGCTAAGCGCATGGTGGAATGCGGACACGATGTAGTCATCTTCCTCGACTCCATCACCCGTCTGGCACGCGCCTACAACACCGTGAGTCCGGCATCGGGCAAGGTGCTTACCGGTGGTGTCGATGCCAATGCACTGCAGAAACCAAAACGATTCTTCGGAGCTGCACGCAACATCGAAGGCGGTGGATCGCTCACCATCATTGCCACCGCACTCATCGACACCGGCTCGAAGATGGACGAAGTGATATTCGAGGAATTCAAGGGAACCGGCAACATGGAACTGCAACTCGACCGCATGCTCGCCAACAAGCGAATATTCCCGGCTGTCAACCTCATTGCATCGAGCACACGCCGCGACGACCTGTTGCAAGACGAGAACACACGCCGACGCATGTGGATCATACGCAACCACATTGCCGACATGAACAACCTCGAAGCTATGGACACAATACTCAAGCACATCGAACGCACCGAAAACAACGAGGAATTCCTTGCTACGATGAACGGATAAGATATAATCACAACACAGAGCCTTCTGCCAACACCGACCAACCCGGTGCAGCAGGAGGCTCCATTTTTTATATATATGAACTACACCGACTGTATATGAACTACACCGACGTATTTATCGACTTCGACGACACCCTCTACGACACTCACGGCAATGCCGTAATCGCCCTGCAGGAGCTGTTCGGGCAATTCCAACTAAGCAGGTACTTCACCAATCCCGACCGTTTTTACGATGCCTACTGGAAAGCCAACTACGACCTGTGGCATCAGTATGCCTTGGGACAGGTGGAGCGCGATTACCTCGTCGTCGAGCGTTTCCGACGTCCCCTCAGTGCCGGATTCACACCGCAGGGCACTGCTTTCGAGCCTTCTGAATCACTCTGCCGAGAGATTGGCGATGCCTTCCTCGAACTCTGTGCCGACAAGCCGGGGGTGGTGGAGGGGGCACACAGGCTGATGCAACACCTGAAACAACGCGGCTACCGAACACACATGTGCAGCAACGGATTCCACGAAGTGCAGTATCGTAAACTACGAGCCTCGGGGCTGGACAACTATTTCGACACCGTGGTGCTGTCGGAAGATGCAGGAGCCAACAAACCGTCAAGCGAATACTTCGACTATGCTTTCCGCATGACACATGCCCGGCCATCGACCACCGTCATGATTGGCGACAACATCTCGACCGACATTATCGGTGCCCATCAGGCTGGCATACACACAATCTTCTTCAACCGCTTCAATCTCGAGCATCCCAGCAACTCAATCGCAGATGTCGAAGTACGCAGTCTCGACGAAATTTGCAGTATATTGTAGGCGTTTTTACACATAAAGTACAAAAAAAGCATGAAATAGGACACAAGATAAACTTTTTTTGAAAATTGTTGTAAAAATATTTGCACGTACTTATAAAATATAGTAAATTTGCCATCGATAAGCTATAAGTAATATAGTTTTGCTATAAGGTAAAGACTTTTTCATATTATTGTACGAGCAGACTGTGAAGTTAGCTCGTTTTTTTTTTCCCAACCAACTGAGGCATACAAATCAAGTCGTTAACACATATCAAACAAACATAAATATGGCATATCAAAGAGACATAAGTATGGCATACCAAAGAGACATAAGTATGGTATATCAAAGAGACATAAGTATGGCATCACGAAACAAGACATACATTCATCAACTGCTGCTATTGTTGCGCCACATGTTGATGTTCGCAACATGTATGGTTGCAGGTATTACCGACACATGGGCTCAGGATTCCGACGTGAAACTGGCTGAGTGGTTCAAAACCACGCAAATCAACGTAAGCGTAACCGACATGTATCCGCTGAAATACAGCGAGAAGCATGGCTTGTGGGAGTTCTCGCTCACTTTACGCAACGACTCGGCATTGGTCTATTTGCCGTATGTGGGTCAAGTATATACAACGGTTTTTCATGGCGACGGCCTTAATTTCGACCATAAGTACAGCGACATGAAGGTGGCATATAGCCGAAAGCACGATGGAAAGGTGATAACATTCATGCTCAGGCACAAAACCATCGACTATCGGTTTGCCGTCACGGTTTACGACAACCAAAACGCCACCATCGTTGTGATGCCTACGGGAGCCGACATGTGTCGATACGAAGGGAAGTGGACTGCACAGTCGTTTGCTGCAAAACCAGCAATTCCATAGCATCCCACAGGCTTTCTGTTACCTAAAAAAAGAAGTCGCTGACGAACAAGAGTTGTGCTCTTTGCTCGTCAGCGACTTCTTTTTATCAGTGAATAATACTTGTACGACCTTACTTATTAGTGCCGTCGACAAATTTGCTTCCGCGTTTCAAGATTCTCACTTCGCTGGTTGGCTCGCTTTCTGTTGCACTACGAGTGACGTCGCGCTCCTTTGTGTAGTAAACGGGATAGCCGTCGTAGTACTCATAGCCATAATAGGTTGAGCGGTCGTAGCGGTTCCAGCCGTTGAAGTCAGCCAGTTTGAAGAGCTTGAAGTTGGTGTAGCCTCCGTTTGAATTACCGATGCGGCCAGTGAAGTAGTTGCTATCCATGTAGTAGTCGTAGATGGCACAGTCGAGCTGGTGGTCGTAGTTGTAGCGCATGTAGAGCACTCCGTTGGTCACCTGCCACACGAAGTAGTAGCTCTGCCAGCGGTATGGACCGAAGCGATAGAAGTCGATCTGCTCGCCATGTCCGTGGCTGCCGCCATCCCAATAGAACCGTATGTTGGAGTACTCGGCATCGTAGGTCACAGTTACCGGGTAGCCATAAGCATCGTACATGGGACGGCCATAGCGGTCGTATTCCTGTGCTATGGAATACATGCCGAAGTCGCCGGTCCATTCGCCCTCGAGGCGGATAGCTGTCTCAGTGTCTTCGTCGCAGGCCACAAACGACAAGGCCAGCAACATTGCAAATAGTGTAGTTAATCTATTCATAATTCTACTGTTTTATGGTTCTTTCGCCTGCAAAGGTACAACTTTTTATTTGTACCCTTGCAGGAAAAAACATAAAAAGTGTAGGATATGTCCTATGATAGGTTCACAAACATCTCATTTCAAGGGTTACGGCCGATGTATCAAAGTTTCACTTTCACGGCCTTGCCGCTGTATGAAACAGTCTTTACGTCGGCCTTGCCTGGCAATGCAACGCGGAATGTGCGGCTGGTAATCATGCCTTTATACGAACCTTGGCGTGTACCGATGGTCAGTGTGTGGCTGCGGTCGTCCCAATGCATAGGTATGGTGGTGTAGTGACCAGTCTCGTAGTTGTAGTTGTCGCCTTCGTCCTCATAGAGTGTGAAATCGCCGTTGGCACCGGGATACACTCGCAACTCGAGGTTGTCCCATGCCTTTTCTGTGGCATATTGCACATCAGGACCGATGGGCATGATAGAGCCTGCACGTACGAATAGCGGTATGTCGGCAAGGGTGGTGGTGAGTGTCACTTCGCGTCCACCTTCGTATGCCTGACCTGTGTTGAAGTCATACCAACGTGTACCGGCTGGCAGGTATTTGGTTGTTGTCTTGCCCTCGGTGAAGTTGGCTGTAGTGTTGCGTTGGCGCTGTTCAGGGGTGTATTGTGCATCAACAATGGGAGCTGCCAGCAGCTGACGTCCGAACATGTATTCGTTGTTCATGTCGAGGCATTTCGAGTCGTTTGGGAAGTCCATCATCAATGCTCGCATGAATGTGCCGCGATGGTTGGTTACGTCCCATGCAGTTGAATAAATATATGGCAACAGGCTATAGCGCAGGCGTATGGTCTTGGCTATGGCGTCGTAAGCTGGTTCGCCAGCCTTACCGAAGTAATAGATTTCGCGGTAGGTTTCGGTGCCGTGACTGCGCATCATAGGGCATAAGGCTCCAAACTGCAGCCATCTGACATAGAGTTCCTGGAACTGTGGGTTGCGTGCTCCGGTCGATGAGTCGCCGTTGTTGTATGCCGACGAGAAGAAACCGCCTATGTCGCTGTTGAACATAGGGTTGCCGGTGAGCGAGAAGTTGAGTCCCATCGGTATCTGGTTGCGCAGGTTTTGCCATGTGGATTGCACGTCGCCCGTCCACACGTTGGATGCATAGCGCTGCTGTCCGGCAAAGCCCGAACGTGTGAGTATGAACACGCGCTTATCGCTCGATGCCTTGCGCTGATGCTCATATACGCCCTGTGTACAAAGCAATGGGAATGCGTTGCGGACACGCCGGTAGGTCGATGTAGTGCTGATGCCCGACGATGCCACGTCTAGTGGTGTCGGTTCGTCCAGGTCGGCCTCCTTGAAGCTGTGGTGGTCGGGGTCGGTCGAGTCCATCCACCAGGTGTCGATGCCGAGGTTGAAGAGGCGTTGCAGGTTGTCCCAGTAGATGTCGCGTGCGTCGGTCACGTATGGCTTATACACACGCACACCGCTTGGGTAGTCCATGTTTGGCGGCCAGGCGCTCAGTCCGCTCTGCGGCCATGTCTCGTAGTTGTAGAGCAATCCCTTTGGCTCCAGCTGACGGTATCCCTTGGTATGCGGACCAAACGACTGCCAGATGCTGATGCTCATGTGGGCATTCTGACGGTGTACGTGGTCTATCATAGCCTTCGGATTAGAGAACTCGGGGTTGAGGAACTCCATGGCATTCCACAGGTAGTTGGTGTCCCAATACTGCCAGTCGAGGATGATGCCGTCGAGCGGCACACCGAGCTGGCGGTATTTATCGACCACCTCAGTCAGTTCGCGGCTGCTCTTGTATCGTTCACGGCTCTGCCAGTAGCCGTATGCATAGAGCGGAATCATAGGCACGTCGCCTGTGAGTTCGCGTATGAGTGCCACAACTCCGTCGGCTGTCTCGCCATAGATGAAGTAGTAGTCGAGCAGTTCGCCCACCTCGCTGGAAAGCGTCATTCCGCCATCATTAGGACGATCGGTAAGTTGGGTTGGCGAGTAGTTGTCCCAGAACACAGCATAGCCCTTCTGACTGTGGAATATGTTCTGGAAGTCTTCGAGGTTGCTTTGCATCATGCGGCGGTTTTCGCCACGCTGATTCATCTTGCCATTCTCGATAAGACCCACACCATAGATGTGTTCGTCGGCATCGAAGGCAAATGTCTGAGTCACCTTGAAGCATCCACGGTCGAGCCCGCTGCTGATTGCCTCGAGCTTGTGATTGCCTTCGGCCATGAGCTGCTTGCCTTTTACAGCACTGAAGGTGATGTTACCAGTGTTGGCATCGACCGACACAGTGAGTGCTTTGGTCGATACCTGCACGGCACCACCTGCCTGCTTCACGCTGAGGCTTTTGCCCTGCACTGCAGGTTTGGCTGTAACTACGAAACTGGCACGAGCCGGAGCACTGGCCTGCTGTTTCGGATACTTCATCACTCTCACGATGTTGGGGGTGTAGAACATCAGCTCTACTTGGTCGTCGCCGCCGGCAGGTTTTATACGCACCCCGCCTTGGGTTGTCTCTGTGGTCTGAGCCTGAAGCGAGAGGCTTATCAGAGCCATGAGCATGAATGTAAGTCTGAAAATTTTCATAAAAACATGTTTTTAGGTTTATTGAATAGTTGTTATCTATCGTTTATTAGTGCAGGTCGCTATCATCTATTTGCGCAGGTCGGCCGGCGTGGTTATCTTTATATTCTCGCGATTGCCTTCCACCAGTGTCACCTCGATGCCCATGGCCTCAACCACCGACGCATCGTCGGTGAAGGCCGTGGTGAATTCCTGCTCGTATGCCCGCCGCAGCAGGTCGGTGCGAAACACCTGAGGTGTCTGTACCAGGCGATAGTCGGCACGCGGCACGGTGATGCTTCGCCCGTCGGGCTCGATATGCCTTATGGTCTCGACCACAGGTGTGACCGGCACGGCTGCTCCGTATCGGCCTGCTGCATCGAAACATCGTGCAATGGTTTCGTGGCTGACGTATGGTCGCACACCATCGTGTACTGCCACCAACCCACATTCGGCCGGCACGACAGCCAGCCCGTTCTTCACCGAATGGAATCGTTCCTTGCCGCCTGTGGCAATGGTGTGACGGATGTCGAACCCATACTCCTGGCACAACTCACGCCAATACTGCTGCTGACTTTCGGGCAGCACCACGACTATCTCCATCGTGCCGTCCCACTCCGCAAACCTGCTGATGGTGTGCATCAGTATCGGCATTCCATCGACCACAAGAAACTGCTTGGGGATGTCGCCACCCATGCGCAGTCCCTTCCCGCCTGCAACTATGATTACTGCATTACGCATCTTCTACAATTTACGTTCTTATTCCTTTTTGAAAATGTCAATAGTCAACTGGTAATTGTTAATCCCCGGCTGTCGATTACAATTCTTAATTGCCTGTTGTCTATTGCAATTCTTAATTGTCGATTGCCTGTTGCTGATTGCCAATCCTTAATACGGCCATACCATGCTGGCAGCCACCTTTTTGGCTTCAGCCTCGCCCATGAGGTATGCAACGATGGCAAGTCCGAAATCGATGGCGGCACCTGGTCCGTGACCTGTAATGAACTGTCCGTCAACCTCGACGGTGGCACCTGTAGGAGTGGCGCCGGTGAGTTCAGGCTCAAATCCAGGATAGCATGTGGCCCTGCGACCTTCGAGCAGACACATGCGTCCCAGCACAAGGGGTGCGGCACAGATGGCAGCTACGGGACGACCTGCCTTGACGTGGCTGGCGATGAGGTTGCGCAGCGGAGTGCAGTTGTATAGGTTTTCGCTTCCAGGCATACCGCCAGGCAGTACGAGCATGTCGGCATCGGGCAGTGTGTCACGACCCATCACGAGGTCGGCTTTCACCACAACTCCGTTCGAACTTTCAACCATCTGCTCGCCAGTGACCGATACGGTCTTTATGTCGATTGCGGTACGCTTGCATATTGTCACTTGTGCCAAGGCTTCGGTCTCTTGAAAACCTGTAGCGAGGAAAAGTAATACGGTCTTCATAATATAATGAATAATTAGTAATTAATAATGAATAGCGGGTGATTGGGAACCCGCGAGACCAAATCTCGCGGCACAAACGCTAGGGAAGCATTGCTTGTGTTTCACCCGTGTAGTTGTTGTGTTTCACCCGTGTAGTTGTTGTATTTCGGTTGTATACCTGTTGCGTATCCTTGCGTGCCTCTCTCCCTTTGGGGGAGTAAGGAGGGGGCCTCAGCTGATTGCTCCCCAGTATATGTTGGTTTTCCGCAGTTCCTTGAGGCGGCGCCATAGGATGGCGTTCTGCGGGTCGGCCTCGTCGGGGTCGTGGTCGATGATGAACTGAGCGGCATCGCGTGCAAGGTTTAGGATCTGTCCGTCGGTTGCTATGTTGGCAATCTTGAGGTCGAAGGCCATGCCGCTTTGCTGTGTACCCTCGAGGTCGCCTGGGCCGCGCAGCTTGAGGTCTTGCTCTGCTATCTCGAATCCGTCGGTCGAATCGACCATGATTTGCAGGCGGCGACGTGTGTCGTTGCCTATTTCGTAGTTGGTCACCAGGATGCAATACGACTGGTCGGCTCCACGACCTACGCGTCCGCGCAGCTGGTGCAGCTGACTCAGGCCGAAGCGCTCGGCATTCTCGATGACCATCACACTGGCATTAGGCACATTCACACCCACTTCTATCACCGTGGTTGCCACGAGTATCTGGGTCTCGCCTGCGGCAAACCGCTGCATCTCGGCGTCTTTGTCGGCTGGTTTCATCTGTCCGTGCACCTTGCCTACCTTGTAGCCGGGGAACTGGCGGCATACCTGCACATAGCCTTCCTCCAGGTTCTTCATGTCGCTCTTCTCGCTTTCCTTGATGAGCGGATAGACGATATACACCTGTCGTCCCTGCTCCATCTCGCGCAACACCTTTTTATATATACTCGCGCGATGCGAGTCGAACATGTGTACGGTTGCTATGGGTTTTCGTCCTGGTGGCAGTTCGTCGATTACGCTCACGTCGAGGTCGCCATATAGTGTCATGGCCAGTGTGCGCGGAATGGGCGTGGCAGTCATGACCAGCACGTGTGGCGGTGTGTCGTTTTTCTGCCACATCTTGGCGCGCTGTGCCACTCCGAATCGGTGTTGCTCGTCGATGACGGCAAGTCCGAGCCGTGCGAACACCACATTGTCTTCGATTATGGCATGTGTGCCGACCAGGATGTTGATGGTTCCGGCCGTGAGGTCGGCGAGTATCGTCGAGCGTCGCTTGCCTTTCACGCTTCCAGTGAGCAGTTCCACCCTCACTGGCATGTCGCCCAGCAGGTTGCGCAGTGTCTGGAGGTGTTGCTCGGCGAGTATCTCGGTAGGGGCCATGATGCACGCCTGGAATCCGTTGTCGATGGCGATGAGTGCGCTGAGCAGTGCCACGAGTGTCTTGCCGCTACCCACATCGCCTTGCAGCAGGCGGTTCATCTGGCGGCCCGAGCGCATGTCTTCCCTTATTTCGCGCACCACCCGCTTCTGTGCTCCTGTGAGTTCGAACGGCAGGTGCTGATGGTAGAAGGTGTTGAAGGCGGTGCCGATGTGTGGCATCATGAGTCCGCGGTAGCGGCGGATGCGGTCGCGCACGTATCGCAGGATGTTGAGTTGTACGTAGAACAGTTCTTCGAACTTCAGTCGCACCTGTGCGCGTCGCAGCAGTTCGGCCGATTCGGGGAAGTGTATGTTGCGTATGGCGGTGTCGTAGGGTATGAGGTGGTAGTGCTCGGTGAGGTATGGTGTGAGTGTCTCGGCAAACGGGTGGTCGAATAGCGAAAGCATGTGGCGGGTGAGTTTTGCCATTGCTGCCGAGTTGAGCCCGCCGCGTTTCATGCGGTCGGTGGTGTTGTAGGCAGGCATGAATGTCGCCGTCTTGCTCGTTTCGAGTTGGTCGGGGCGCACTTCCTCGAGTTCGGGGTGGGCTATGTTGATGCGTCCGCCGAATACTGTGGGCTTGCCAAAGACAATGTATTCCTTCGACACATCGTATGGCCGCAGTGCATATTTCAACCCTTTGAACCACACCAGCTCGATGACTCCGGTGCCGTCGCCGAAGCGTGCCACCAGCCTGCGGCCGCTGCCTTCACCCACTATGTCGGCCGACAGTATTCGGCCCTTCACCTGCACGTATGGCATGTTGCCGTCGATGTCGGCAATGCTGTAGATGTGCGTGCGGTCGATGTATTTGTAGGGGTAATAGGTGAGCAGGTCGCCTATGGTCTTGATGGCGAGTTCGCGCTCGAGGGTTTGAGCCTTGGCTGGCCCCACGCCTTTGAGGTACTGTATGTCTTGGCCGGGTTGTATCAAGATGGGTATTATTCTACTATGTAGGCTTTCGTAATCTTCACTTCGGTCAGTGGGCGGTCGTTGGCATCGGTTTTCACTTTCTCGATAGCCAGCACGGTCTTCATGCCTTCCACCACTTCGCCAAAGACGGTGTATTCGCCGTCGAGCCATGGTGCTCCCCCGTTGATGCGATATGCTCGTTTCTGCTCTTCGTTGAATGGTGCCGGTGGATTTTTCGATGTCTCGTATTTTGCTTCGTCGAGCAGTTTTTCGAGCATGTTGCTCAGTCCCTGAGTGTCGCGAGCCTTGCGCAGGGCT